>JBDLRI010000135.1:0-44474 GCA_039800105.1 Pseudomonadota bacterium | reverse complement strand
ATCCCGGCTGCGACGTCATCGTCCTGCGCGGCGAGGGCGAGCGGTTCTTCTGCGCCGGCGCCGACATCGGCTACCTGCAGTCGCTGGATCCCGAGCAGAAGTACGCGTTCTGCCTGCACGCCAACGAGACGCTGCTGCGGCTGGAACACACGCCCAAGCTCGTCATCGCGGCGCTCAACGGCCATTGCGTCGGCGGGGGGCTCGAGATCGCGCTGGCCTGCGACCTCCGCATCGGGCGCGCCAGCCCGGCCGGAAAGCCGAACCTGGTCGGGCTCCCGGAGGTCGCACTCGGCGTGCTGCCCGGCACCGGCGGCACCCAGCGCCTCACCCGCGTCCTGGGCCGCGCCCGCGCGCTGGAATGGATGGTCCACGGCACCAACGTGTCCGTCGAGGACGCGCTCGCCGCAGGCCTCGTCCACCGCATCCTCCCGGCGGAGGGATGGTGGGAGGCGGTGCTCGCGTACGCCGCGTCCTTCACGCGCCCGCACAAGGCCGCCGGCGCGGTGGGGCTCCTCAAGCGCGCCGTGCTCGGCGGGGCCGACCTTCCGCTGGAGAGCGGCCTGGCGCTCGAGCGCGAGCTGCAGATGCGCCTGTTCTCCGCGCCCGACGCCCGCGAGGGCCTCGCCGCCTTCCTCGAGAAGCGCGCGCCGCACTTCACCGGCACCCCTTCCGTCGCGACGTCGCCTTCGTTCGCGGATCCTGGGGCGGGGGGCCCGCCCCCCGCAACGCCCCCGGCGGACGTCCCCCGACGCCCCACGGCGCAGGCGAATCCCGCGGCCCCTGCCACGCCCGGCACGGCGCTCGCGCCGCCCCCTCCGGACACCCCGGGCCCCGACGACCGCGTGCCGCCCCACGGAGAGGAGTCCGACGCGCCGGGCTGGACCCATCCGGAGCGCGACCTGCGCGGCTTCGAGGGCTTCGAGGACTTCGCCGACTTCGGCCCCGAGGAGGACGCGGACCCGAGCGCCTTCGACACCAGCCTGCCGAGCGGCGCCGGCGCCCCCGGGCGCGTGGACCTGCTGCGAACGCGCCTCCACGACGACGTGCTGAACCTGCTCACGCGGGACCTCGTGGAGCGGCACCGCTGCATCCCGGTGCGCGTCGACGCCGACGGGCTGCTGCTCGCCATGGTCGAGCCCAACGAGGCCTCCCTCCGCGAGATCGCCGCCCACACCGGCCTCCCGAGCCGCGGCGTGTCCGCGCCGCTCGCCGTCGTCGCCACGCTCGTGCGACAGCACTACCGGCCATGACCACGCTCACCCTCCTGCGCGGGGTCGACACCTACGCGCCCGAACCGCTGGGCCGACAGGACATCCTGCTCGGCGGCGACCGCATCCTCGCCATCGCGCCGCGGCTGGACACGCCGCACGGCTGGCCCGTCCGCGTGATCGACGGCGACGGGCTGCGCGCGATCCCCGGCCTCGTCGACACGCACACGCACCTGACCGGCGGCGGCGGCGAGGGAGGCGCGGAGACGCGGGTGCCGCCCATGCTCGCGGAGAGCTTCAAGCAGGCCGGCGTCACGACGGCGATCGGCCTGCTCGGCACCGACTGCACCACGCGCTCCATCCCGGAGCTGCTGGCCTGCGCGCGCGGGCTGGAGGCCCAGGGCGTCCGCACCTTCGTGTACACCGGCGGCTACGTCGTGCCGCCGCGGACGCTCACCGGAAGCGTGCGCGACGACATCGTGCACGTCGACCGCATCGTCGCGGTCGGCGAGACCGCCATCAGCGACCACCGCTCCAGCCAGCCGACGTTCGAGGAGTTCGTGCGGCTCGCCGCGGACGCCCACGTGGCCGGGATGATGACGAAGAAGGCGGGGCTCCTGCACCTGCACCTCGGCGACGGACCGCGCAGGCTCGCGCTCGTGCAGCGCGCGCTGGACGAGACCGAGCTCCCCGCGCGCACCTTCCACCCCACGCACTGCAACCGCAACCGCCCGTTGTGGGAGGACGCCAAGACGCTGTCCCGGCGCGGCGTCACCATCGACGTGACGGCCTTCGACACCGACGGGGACGCGCCGAGCGCGGCCCAGGCCTTCCTGGAGTGGCGTCACGCCGGGCTGGACCCCGCGCGCCTCACGATCTCCTCCGACGGCGGCGGCTGCCTCCCCACGTTCGACGCGGACGGCGTGCTGCTGCACATGGACGTGGGCTCGAGCGCCACCCTGCTCGCGACGATCCGCACGCTCGTGGCGGAAGGGATCCCGCTCGGCGAGGCGCTGGCGCCGGTGACGCGCACACCGGCCGCGCTCTTCCGCCTGCACGACCGCGGCGCGCTGCGGCCGGGCCTGCTCGCGGACGTGGTGCTGCTCGACGACCGCCTCGACGTCGTGCGGCTCGGCGCCGCTACGCCTCGCTGACGGACGCGGCGGCCGACGCCGCCATCTCGCGGCGGACCTCGTCCATGTCGAGCGCCTTCACCTGCGCGATGACGGAGTCCAGCACGGCGGCCGGCATCATGCCCGCCTCCACCGCGAGCAGCACGCCGTCCCGCAGCACCGCGATCGTCGGGATCGCCTGGATCTCGAAGGACCCGGCGAGGTCCGGCTCGGCCTCCGTGTCGACCTTCGCGAACGTCACGTCGGGGTGTCGTTCCGAGGCGGCCTCGAAGATGGGCGCGAACGCGCGGCACGGGCCGCACCACGCCGCCCAGAAGTCGATGAGCACGATGCCGGTGCCGGCGGTCGCCTGGTAGGTGTCCTCGGTGAGCGCGATCGTCGCCATGAAGCCTCCGTCGTCGCGGGACTAACCGTCCACGCCCTCGACGCGCGCGCGGAGCCGGCCCGTCTGCACGCGCACCTCCAGCGCCGCCCCCACCGGCACGGTCCGGGCGTCGAGGATCACGCGCCCGTCCACCTGCGCGATGGCGTAGCCGCGCGTGAGCACCGCGAGGGGCGAGAGCGCCTCCAGCCGCGCGACGGCCGCCCCGAACGCCGCGCCCGCGTCGCCGCGGCGGCGCACCAGCGCCGCGGGCATGCGCGCCACGGCGAGGTCGAGGCGCACGCGCGCGGCCTGGACCCGGGCGGACGGCGCCACCAGCCGGACCGCTGCGAGACGCTGCCGCGCGCGCTGCGCCCGCCCGGCGATCGCGGCATGGAGGCGATCCTCCAGGTCCGCGAGGCGCATGCGGCCCTGGTCGAGCCGCTGGCGCGGATGCACCAGGCGCGTGCGTGCCAGCCGATCGCGCGCCACGGCCACGCGCCCGGACGCGGCGACCTCGAGCCGCTCCCGGCGATCGTGCAGCGTCGCGAGGATCTCGCCGAGCACGGGCACCGCGAGCTCGCCGGCATGGCTCGGCGTGGCGGCGCGCAGGTCGGCCGCCAGGTCGCAGAGCGTCCAGTCCGTCTGGTGGCCGACCGCCGACACGATCGGCACGGAGCACCCCGCCACCGCCCGCACGATGGGCTCCTCGTTGAAGCAGAACAGGTCCTCCGCGGAGCCGCCGCCGCGCCCGACGATCAGCACGTCCGCACGACCGTCGGCCTCGAGCAGGCGTACGGCCCGCGCCACGTCCTCGGCGGCCCCCTCTCCCTGGACCCGGCACGGCGCGACGAGGATGGGGATTGTGGGATGGCGCTCCCGGATCACCCGCAGCATGTCCTGGAGCGCAGCGCCGGTCTCGCTGGTCGCGATTCCCACCGCCCGCGGATACGGCGGAAGGCGGCGCTTGCGGGCCGGATCGAAGAGCCCCTCGGACTCCAGCCGGGCCTTGAGCTCGGCCAGACGCTTCGCGAGGTCGCCGACACCGATGGCCACCAGCTGTCGCACCACGAGCGAGTAGGTGCCGCGCGCGGCATAGACCTCCACCGCGCCGCGCGCCGCGAGGCGCTCGCCTTCCCGCGGCGCGCGCTTCATGCGCTGGTTGGAGGTGCGCCACATGGCGCAGGAGATCACCGCGTCGGCGTCCTTGAGCGTGAAGTACCAGTGGCCGGAGGTGTGGGCCTTGAAGCCGCCGACCTCCCCGACGACCTCGATGTCGTCGAAGGCCTCGCCGACGAGTCCCGCCAGCTCGCGGGTCAGTTCCCCGACGGGGACGCGCCGGACACCGCTCACGTGGACACCGGCGTCGCGGGCCGGGGCGTTGCGGGGCCGGCCTCAGGCCCCGCCCCGGAAGCAGGCGCGGGAGGCCCGTCGAGGCCCACCAGCGGCCAGGGGTTCTCGAACCGTCGGCGCAGCACGCCAACGAGTTGGCCCGCCTGTGCCCCGTCCACGAAGCGGTGATCGAGCGTGGCGGTGAGCACGACGCGCTTGCGCGGCACCACGGCGCCGTCGACGACGGCCGGGACCTCCCGTACCGCGCCCACGGCGACGTAGAGGGGCACGTGGGCCCAGGGCGTGGGCGGCGCGTAGCCCTCGTCGACGCCGAGCATGCCGACGCTCGTGACGATGGCGCCCCCGAAGGGGAACCGCTCGAGGCCGAGCGCGGGGACCGAGATGCCGAGCGCGCCGGTGAGCCAGCCGGTCAGGTGCACCAGCGGCCGGATGAGCCACGTCGGCAGCAGGCGCAGGGGCCCCTGGGACTTCTGGAACGCCGGGTCCGCGCCGCGACGCAGGGACTCCGCCCGCGCGCGCAGCTCCCGCGCCACGTCCACCAGGTCCTTGCGGTCCATGTCGGTGAGCGTGGCCTTGGCGAGGTTGGCGCCGTCGTCGAGCGCGACGAGGTACGCGACATCGACCCGCGCGTGCGGTCGGAACGCGCCGAGCACGATGCGCCCGTTCAGCGACGGCACCGCGGCCAGCGCCTCGCCGACGATGCGCCCCACGACGTGGGTGATCGTGACCTTCTCGCCCGTCGTGTCGCGGACGTGCGCCATGAGGCGCAGGACCTCGTGCGCGTCCAGCTCGACCTTGCCGTAGATGTTGCCCTCGCGCGGGGCGGACCAGGACGCGATCGCCAGCTTGCGACGGGTGCTCATGCGCATGCGCGAGCCTACCACGCCCTGCGTACGACGCCTGCGGCACACGACGCCAGGAGCCCCGCGAGCGCGGCCGCGGCCCACGGCAGCGCCCGCGCCGGCCAGCCCGGGTCGTAGGTGAACGTCACCCCGTGCGCGCCCGCGGGGAGCCACACGGCGCGCAGGTCCAGGTCGGCACGCGCGACCGGTGTCGGGGTGCCGTCGAGCGTGGCGTGCCACCCGGCGTCCCAGGAATCCGCGAGCACGAGCCAGCCCGGCCCGTCGGCGCGCAGCACGACGCGGTCGTCCGCGTCGACCTCCACGCGCGCCGGCACCGGATCCGGCCGGCTGTCCGGACAGGGCGGCACCGGGCCGCGCCACGTCGCCGTCTCGATCAGCACGTCCTGGAGCGGCGTGGCGGGAAGGCGCTCCCAGGCCGCGACCGCGCCGGACACCCCCCGCCCGCAGGCGTGCACGCGTGCCCGCGGCAGCGCGCCCGGGTCCTCCTCCACGGTGACGGTGCCGCCCGGCGCAGCAGACACCACCCATCGCACCGCCATGCGCCGCGCGAGGTCGCGTCCGGCCTCGTAGCGGACGCGCGCCGCGGGACCCGTCGGCCACAGCCCCAGCCCCGACGCCGCCAACAGCGCCTCGTGGCGCGGCCGACGGAGCGGCGTGGGCAGGAAGACCTCCCGCGTGCCGTGGAGCAGGTTCAGGCTGGCTGCGGCGCGCGCGCCGTCCTGGGTGACCGGCCCGCGACGGTCCAGGACCGCCACGCGCGCCACGCCCCCGGGGACCCGTCCGGCTGCCGCGCGTACCGGCGGGAGCCAGGACGGTGCCGCCCGGGTCGCCGTCGGCGCCACGCCGTCCAGCCAGCCGCGCGACGTGCCGAGGCCATCGGCGATCACGAGCACGGGCAGCCCGACCGTGGCCAGACCGGGCCCCGCGGCGAGCAGCGTCGCGGTCCCGGCGATCGTGCCGACGGCGCGCAGCGCGGCGGGGCCGACCGGGTCGAGCACGCCCTCGAGCTGGTCCAGCACGCGGCGCGCGCGCACCGCGGGATCGGCCCGCGGCGGGGGCGGCGGCGTCGCGGCCGCGCGCAGCGGATCGGCCTCCGGCGGCGGCGCGGGGGCCGCGCGGGCGGCGCGGGCGACGATCGCCGCCTCCACCCCGTGCGGACGCGCCATCCGAAGCGCGCCCCACGCAAGCGCGAAGCCCAGCCACGCAAGGCCCGCCACGCGCGCTGCGGCCCGTCCCACCGCGCGGAAGCCCTCCGGGCGGGTTGCGAGCGCGTCCCAGCCGTGCGCCGCCAGGACCGGCACGGCCAGGCACGCCGCGAGCATGGCGCGCGCGGGCACGCGGAAGCCCCCGAACCCCGGCAGGTGGCGCAGGGCCTCCCACGCCGGACCGCCGAGCGCCACGAGCACGCCGGCGCCGCCGAGCGCGGCCCATCCCCGCGCGTCGCGGCCGCCGCGCACGGCCCCGAGGCACGCGAGCAGCCCCCCCGCCATGCCCACGTACCCGGTGACCTCCCAGCTGCTCGCCCCCATCCCGAGGTAGACGGCGCCGCGGTGCTCGTAGGTCACGGGGATGTCGCCGGGACGTTCCGGGCCCAGCCAGGACGGCAGGACAAGCCGCGGCAACTCGACGAGCGGCCATGCACCTTCGCGCGCCTCCGCGGCGGACAGCCCGCCCGCGCGCAGCCCCTCGCCCGCGAGCGCCCACGTGGCGCCGAGCTGCGGGGCGGCGACGAGCGCACCCAGCACCGCCCAGGCGCCCCACCGCGCCGGGCCCAGCGCGCCGCCGCGGGTGGCCAGCGCGTGCGCCCCCACGACCAGTCCCCCGAACGCCGCGCCCTGCGGGTGGCCCGCGAGTCCCGCCATGGCGGTCGCGAGCGCGAGGAGCGGCCCATGGCCGCCGGCCGTGGCGGCGAGGGCCCAGCCAAGCCACGCCCACGCCGCGTGCATGCCCGGGTAGAGCGCGTGGGACGCCATCCACGCGCTGCCCGTCCAGGCCACGGCGCCCAGTCGCGACGCCGCCGGAGTCCGGCCCGCCGCGCGCAGATACGCGTACAGGCCGAGGCCCGCCCACGCCGCGTGGCCCGCGAGGCTCCAGCCGAGCGCGCGGGCGTCGGGGAGGAGCAGGTAGAGCAACATCGTCGGGGGGTAGAGGAAGCCGCCCTCGCCAGCCGCGAGCAGAGGGAAGCCCCCGCCGGCCCCGGCGGACCACCACGGGACCTCGCCGCGCGCCCACGTCGCTGCGGCCCACGCGCGCCACGGGTCGTGGTGCGTGCGCAGGTCGTGGACCCACGGGGTCACGGTGCCGGAGAGCAGGCCTGGATGAAGCGAGACCGCCACGAGCGCGCACAGCACGGCGGCGCCCGCGATCTCGCGCCCGGGGAGGCGAAACGGGGCGTCGGTCACTCGCGGTACCCGAGCGCCTCGAGCATGGGTCCGGCTTCGGCGCCCGCCGTGGACGACGACGCCCGCAGCGGCCCCGCGAGGTGCGTCACCATGTCGCGCGCCGTGGCGAGGGCACCGGGCTGGCGCGCCACCAGGTCGTCCGTCTCGTGCGGATCCACGCGCAGGTCGTAGAGCTCCTCGCGCCCGTCGGCACGGCGGAGGTACTTGACCCCGCTCGTCGCACGCACCCCGACGAGCGTGCCGTCACGGCGCGACGGCCCCTCCCGGCCTGCGAGCAGGAGCGACACCTCGGGCAGCTCCATCCCTTCCGCGACCGCCACGAGCGGCCGCGACGTCGTGCCGGACATCGTCAGGCCCGCGAAGCCCAGCAGCGTGTTGGCGACGCAGTCCACGGAGACCAGCCCGGGCAGGCGCAGCCCGGGCGTCCACACCGGCGCCTCCGTCCACACGACCATCGGCACGCGCAGCACCTCCTCGTAGAGACCGTGGTGCTGGAAGTCGATGCCGTGCTCGCCGAGGCTCTCGCCGTGATCCCCGGCGACGACGATCAACCCGCCGCGCAGACGCCCGCGGGCGCGCAAGCCCTCCACGAGCTGTCCGAGCGCACGGTCGGCGGCGCGCACCTCGCCGGCGTAGAGCGTCCGCAGCGCCTCCCGGTCGGACGCGGACAACGGATGACGCACGGGATCCGCGAGCCGGGCGCGGTCGTCGATCGCCGCGGAGACCCCGTCGTGCGGCTCGTAGGGAGCGTGCGGCTCGAAGAGGTGGACCCAGAGGAAAAAGGGGTCCGCGCCGAGGTCGTCCACCCAGCGCAGGGCCCGCGACACGGTGCGGGGACCGGCGCGCTCCAGGAGCCACGGGGTGCGCTCCGGCCTCCCCCAACGGAACCACGCCGGCACGAGGGCGCGCGCGACCCGCGACCGCACGGCGCCCGCGGCGACCGGCGCGAAGGCGTCGTCGTACACCTCGAACCCCTGCGACAGGCCGCTCGACGCGTCGAGGGCGTAGCTTCCCACGAAGGCGGCGTTGCGGTACCCGGCGACCGCCAGCTGCTCGGGCACCGTGAGCAGCCCCGCACGCAGCGGCGTGCCGTTGGCGAACACCCCGTGGGCGACCGGCTGCAGCCCCGTGAGCATCGACGCATGCGACGGCACCGTCTCCGGCACGGCCGTCGCGGCGTCCTCGACGATCATGCCCTCGCGGCCGAGCCGGTCGAACACCGGCGTGAGACTCGGGGCGTCTCCCGCGGGCGCGTAGAGGCCCACGTGGTCGCGACGCAGCGTGTCGATCGTGACGAGGAGCAGGTCGGGCCGCCGGGACAGCACCACCGCCGCCTCGGGCGCGCGGGGACCCCCGAAGGCGATCCCCGCTCCCGCGACGAGGACCGCGAGCGTCAGGCACACCACCGTCCAGCCCGCCCGGAAGCCGGCACCCACCAGCTCCCGACGGATCCAGTAGCCGGCGTTGAACCAGGCCGTCACGCTCACCAGCCCGAGCAGCGACAGCGTCCCGAGCGCCTCCGCCGCGCGGCCGTCGACCACGGCGAGCCGCCACGCCAGCGGTGCGAGGAAGAACGCGAGCAGGCACCCCACCGTCAGCGTGAAGCCGACCTGGTACCGCCGCCACCGCACGCGACGCCGGAGCGCGAGCTGCGCGACGAGGCCGCCGAAGGCCCCGCACGCGGCACCGACCCCGACGTCGAGGGCCATCGTCGCGAGCATGGCCTGCGCGAGGTCGCCCGCGTGCCCCGGCAGGCGGCCGCGCAGCGCGATGCCGACGCCCTCGATCGCCCCGGCGAGCAGACCCGCCGACGCCCCCTGCCCCGCGATTCGCAGCGCCATGCGCGAATCCGGGACGACCACGTGGTCGAACAGGTCATCGGGGTGGTTCGACATACCCCAGGGCCTCCAGCTCGGAGCGCGCGCCGGCGTCCTGCGGGCGGCGCGCCGCGCCCGTGCCACGTAGCCGCTCCGCCTGCGCCGCGGCGTGCGCCCGCACCGCCGGCGCGGCGTCGGGTCGCGCGAGCAGGTCGACGCGCTCGAACGGATCCGCGCGCAGGTCGTAGTGGGACACCCGGCCGTCAGGGCCGAGCACGGTCTTCGTGCCGTCCTCGCGCAGCGCGTGCAGGAGCGGCGGGGCGTCCATGTCCCGCGCGGCGACGGTCGTCGCATGGACGCCTTCGGGGCGACACGGCGCGCCGGCCAGCTCGGCCGTGCGGTCCGTGCCGTCCCGGTCGACCGTGTCGGGCAGGCCGGCCAGCCCGAGCAGCGTCGGCGCGAGGTCCAGCGTGCCCACGGCACACGGGATCCGCAGCCCCGGCGTGGCGCGGCCGGGCGCGCGCACGATCCACGGCACCCGCAGGACGGGGTCGTAGAGGTCATCCCCGTGGTCGAACCAGACGTCGTGCTCGCCGAGGCTCTCGCCATGGTCGGAGAGGACCGCCACGACGACGTCGTCGCGACGCGGCCCCAGCGCCTCGAGAAGTGCGCCGATCGCCGCGTCGACCGCGCGGATCTCGCCGTCGTAAGCCATCGCGAGCCAACCCGGCGAGGTGATGCCGCGATCGGCCGCAGGCCACGCGCGCGGGAGGCGCAGCGGCGACCCGCGCCGCGGAGGCGGGCCCAGTTCGGCCTCGTCCGGCGGGTGGTATGGGCCGTGGGCGTCGTAGAGATGCACCCACACGAAGAACGGTGCGTCCCGATGGGCCCGGATCCACGGCACCGCGCGCGCCAGCACCGCCTGCGCCGCACGCTCCCGCCGCGCGGGATCACGCCGGATCAGCTGGTTCCACGCGCGCGGAAGCAGCAGCCGCTCCAGGCCCGGCACGTCCCCGAAATCGTCGTCGTAGACGTCCATCCCGCGGGCCCAGCCGAAGCGCCCGTGCACCGGAAAACCCGCGACGAAGCCGGCGGTCACGTGACCCGCGGCGCGGAAGGCCTCCCACACGAGCGGCTGCGGGCCGATGGGCGTGCCGTTCGCGACCACGCCCGTGCGCACCGGCGGGCGCCCCGTGAACATCGCGAGGTGGCTCGGACCGGTGATCGGCGCGCTCGCGACCGCATCGTCGAACACCACGCCCTCCCGCGCGAGCCGGTCGAGGGTGGGCGTGGCGATGTCGTGACCGTACGGCCCGATGCGGTCACGGCGGACGGTGTCCAGCGTCACGACCAGCACAGAAGGCGCCCGGGGCTCCCCGGTCCGTCGCACGACGCCCCCGCCCGCATGGCTGCGGAGCCACGCGGTGATCAGGCACCCGAGCACCGCCACGAGGAACGCACCGCGCACCCACGGTCCTCGGGCCCGCAGCCACGGGCCGGCGAGCGCACCGGGCACGGCGCCCGCGAGCCCGGTCCCTGCCATCCCGAGCAGCATGCGCGGGTCCCGCGCCGGCAGGTTGAGGGCGAGCTCCGTGCGCCACCCGAGCGCAGCGACCCCCGCCGCGAGGAGGGCCCCTGCCACCCGCGGCCGCCCCCGGGCCAGCACGCCGACCACGGCACCCGCCGCCGCGCCCATCGCGACCGCGCATGCCAGCCACACCGTCAGGTCCGCGTCGGACAGCCCGAGCCGCGGTTCCGCGCGCACCGCCACCTCCACGCACCCCAGGAGCGCCCCGAGCGCGCCACACGGCACGGCCAACCCGGACGCGCCCGCGGGGCGCGTTTCGCCCATCAGGCCACGCGGCGACCGCAGGCGGCGCACGCGCCGGGATCCCCGCGCTGCACCGCCGCGCGCGCGCGCCAGCATCCCGCGTGGAACACCTGGCCGCACCCGTGGACGCACGCGTGCCGCACGCTCACGTCGACGGGGTTGCCGCAGATCCCGCACGGCGCGGCGACCTCCTCCGGCGGCGGGGCGCTCTCGGCCTCGACCTGCTCCCGCGGCGGCAGCGGCTCCACGGCCCCCCACCACGCGAGCCAGCCCAACAGGACGCCGAGCATCCCCAGGATGAAGCCGGGCACGCCATCGTCGTAGGCCTGCTGCACCGTCCCACCGCCGAACTTCACGGCACCCATGAACGCGATCACGGTGAATGCGAGCTGGAGCGCGAGCGCGGTCCCCGCCACGCGAAGCTGGTTGCCGCGGCCACCCCACGCGTGGCGCGCCACCGACGCGCAGAAGAATCCGAGCGCAAGACCCGGCAGCGTCACCACGGGCAGCGTGCGCACGTGGGAGAGCGCGACGCCCCAGCCCGCGCTCCACGCGAGCACCATGGCCACCGACGCGACGAGCGCGCCTGTTCCCGAACCCACGTAGTCGTGCGTCTCCGGGTACTCGGGCGGCTTCTCGGCGACACCGCTTCCCGCGGGCGGCTCGGGGAGGAGGTACACCAGCTCATTCTGCACCACGCCGAGGTCCGCCAGGCGCTCCTCGTCCCCGAGCAGGCGTCCCCGCGCGCGCAACCAGTACAGCCGCCGCCGGCCGTCCGGCCAGAAGGCCTCCAGCCCCGCGTCCCGTGCCACGCGCTGGGTCAGGTCACGGGCCGGCAGGTACGTGGGAAGCTGGAGGTCCAGCGTGAACGACCGGAGGTCGATCACCTGCACGCGCACCGTGACGGTGTTCGGATCCATGCGCGACTAGCGCTGGGCCTCGACGGTGCGCTCGAGCTCCTCGGCGATCTTGCCGAGCGGCTGGAGCAGGCGCTCGAACTTGTCGAACCAGCGCAGCCACACCTCGTCGCCCTGGTCGGGCGCGGGAATCTCGGCGTGCACGCGCCGCACGAACTCCTTGTACTTCTCCACGCGATCCAGCGTCGGCGGCAGCCCGTTGAAGAAGTCGTGGGCGTACCCGATGAGGTTGCCGGCGGTGCGGTACAGGACGCGGTCGCTGGTCCCCTCCTCGATGAGGAGGAACTCGGCGCTCACCAGTGCGCTGTAGAAGCCGAGCATGCCGAGGTCCAGCTCGCGGAGCTGCGCCGTGCGGAAGAGGTTCTGCAGCACGTTGCGGTTCACGCGGATGAACTCCGCCACGCGCGGCTTGAGGTAGCTCTCGGCGGCACGGGCCTGGCGGCCGGCGCGCGGCACCGGCAACAGCACCTGCACCATGCGGCCGAGCCGGACGTTGATGCGCGTGAGCGCCACCGCGTCGGGCTGATCCTCGTCGATGGCGTGCAGCCGCGGCGCGGCGCTCTCACGCACCCGCGCCTCCTTCCGCTCGTTGCTGTCGAACACCGGCCGCAGGGACTCGCCGTCCGGACCCTCCACGTGGAAGAGCCACAGCATGTACTCGCCGTCCTGGCGCGGCACCTCCAGCGGCACCGCGACGGGGTCCGCGAGCAGCACGCCCTGGCCCTGGCGCGTCACGCCGTAGCCGGCCTGGATGACGGCGACGTACTTGTCGCGACGCTGCTCGATCTCCACCTGCAGGCCCTGCACGACGCCGTGCCCGTGCATGTACAGCACGTGACGCTGCAGGTTGCGACGGTGGTAGGTCTGCTCGTCGAGCAGGTCGTTGGACGTGAGCGCGAGGCCCTCGTACGGGCGCAGGCGGGCGAGGGAAAAGAGCGTCCTGGGGTCCACGGTCAGCTCTCGGCGAAGAGGATGGTGAAGGTCACGTGCGCGGGCCGCTCGGACGTGACGATCTGCGCGATGCGGCGCAGCACCGTCGGCGCCCGCTCGCCGAAACGGCGGCGGAAGCGGTCCATCGGCTCGAGCACGAGGGCGAAGAAGGTGGTCGGCGCGCGATCCGGCGCCACGAGGAAGCTCGCCGGCGGCTCGGCGCGCAGGTAGCGCGCCTCCACGGTCGGCCCTCCGGCGAGCGTGCTGCGGCCGAGCACGAAGGCCTTCGGCGGCGTCAACTCGGCCACCGAGACCGGCGCGCTGGTCAGCACCCGGACCATCTCCTCGATGCCGGTGGCGGTGCCACGCGTGCGGTACAGCCGGATGGCACGCCGCACCAGCTCGCGCTGCTGGTGGACCGGAAGCGAGCTGTCGAGCTCGAAGCTGACCCAGCTGGCGATCCACGGGAGGAACCGCGAATCCGTGGTGCCCGGATCGATCAGGCTCGGGACCTGGTCGATGCGGTCGGTGACCGAGGTCATCACGTGCTGGAAGATCGCCAGGAACCGGCGCATCGCGTCGGCGTCGAACCCCTGGACGTCCTGGGAGCCCGTGGCGGGTGCCCCCGTGCCGTGGCGACGGGCGGCCACCTCGTCGGCACGGACGACGTCGCGACGTTGCGTGGGTGCCGTGCCCTGGTACAGCCCCGGCAGGTACCGCACGTACCCGCGCACCGGGATGTGCAGCACGATGCGATCGCGCGGCGCGAGCGCCGGCGCGGGCCGGCCGTCGGGAGTCACGACCTCGGCGAGCACGGTCACGAGGTCATCGGGCGTGTAGTAGCTGGCGGGCGTGCCGTCGGGGAGCACCCGCGCGGCCCGCACGAACGTGGGCTCGCCCCCCGCGGCGGGCTCGACCTCCACGGCCCGCACACAGCCGGCCTTCTCGCCGCGCATCGCCTCGACGAGCCGGTAGATGACCGGGTTGCCGAGGTGGCGGTTGAGGTAGGTGATCGCGTCCCGCACGGGGTATCCGATGCGGACGACGTCCTCGAGGTAGCGGTAGTCCCGCGCCGGCCCGAGGCCCTGCGTCCCACGGCGCGCGAGCGCGGTGCTCATTCGGCGACGTCCTCGGTGCGGACGCGCACGCGGCGGACCGTGAACAGGTCATGCTGCGTGAGGACCAGCTCCTTCACACCCTCGCCCTCCTCCCACCCGGGCACGCCACGACGACGACGCTCGCCGCCCATGTCGTAGAGGGCCACGTCCACGACGTGACGGACCTCCGGGATGTCGGAGACCATGCGCGCGAAGTCCTGGGCGTACACCGTGCCGCGAAAGGGCCATCCGCCCCCGTCGAGCCCGCCGTCATAGGGATCGAGGAACGTCTCCACCCACGCCTGCGCCGCTTCGCGCACGGCGAGGAGGTTGGCGTTGGGCCGCAGCCGCAGCGTCACGCTCACGTCGATCGGCAGCGCCTCGGCGAGCCGCACGACGGGGTGGACGTTGATCAGCGCGCGCCGCTTCAGGTAGCCCTGCACGTGATCGCGCAGCCCCGTGGACAGGAACGGATCGGGGAACGCCTCTCCCTCGCGACGCCGCGGCAGGATGACCACCTCCACGGTGCCGTCCTCGCGGATGTTTCCATCGCACGCGGCGCGGGCGACCTCGCCGCTGGCCTCGGCCGCGATGATGGCGAAGTCGTTGCGCGTGACGGCCCGATCGCGGCTGGTGAGCAGGCTCGGCGCGCGGCGGAGGATCTCCTCGATCGTCTCCGCGTCGCGGCCACCGCTCGCCGGCAGCAGGTTCCGGCACGCCAGGACGTCCGCGTAGCCCTCGACCACGTTGACCTCGCCGGCGGCGACGTTGCCCCGCGCGCCCGGGACCACCCGGTACGTGTCGATGACGACGTTGCTGCTGCCGACGGGCAACATGCGTCCACGGATGCCGTTGCCGAAGGTCAGCGTGCCCTCGACGGCGTCGACGACGTAGATGCGGTCGTCCTTGCTGGCGGTGAGGAGCTCCGCGTCCGTGACGCGCACCCATTCCTCCTCGTCCCCGTCGTCGGTCTCCACCCACACGCGCAGGTCCGGGAAGGCGTCGAGATCGCGGAACAGCGCACGCTCGCCCTCGGCCTCGTGGAGGAACACAGGCGCCCGTCGGAGCTGCACCACCTGGCTGGGCACGCCCAGCCCGGAGTAGCGCTCGGTGCGCACCGTCACGAGATTCACCGCGTCGACGGTGTTGAGCATGACGTGCGTGATCGGCGGGAGCGCCGGCAGGCGATCCACCGTCATGTCCGCCGGCAGCGCGAAGCGCGCGCGCATCCAGAAGCCGTCCGCCGCCAGGTCGGGCACCTCGGGGAGGGCGAACTCGAGTGTCCCGCTGCCCGAGAGCTGGAACGGCGGACGCTCGGTCTCTCCCGGCGCGTGCAGGCGTCGCCAGCCCCAGCGACCGTGCCCGCGGTCCTCGAGGAGCTCCCACTCGACGCGCACGCCCTCGGGCAGGAAGGTCTCCCCGCGGGTCCGGAACGCCACGACGTGGCGCTCGCCCGGCGGCAGCGGCTGGTCGAACTGGAGGTAGAGCGCCTGGTTCTCCTCCTTGATCTCCACGAACGGGAAGAACGGGTAGAATTCTCCGAGCCGGCCGGTCGCGCGGGTGAGCACGCGCGTGAGGCGCTGGTTCTGGTCGCGGTAGTCGACCTCGGCCATACGCGGCGCGGGCAGCGGCTGATCGTAGCGACGCGCGCCCACGGCGCCGTCCACCCCGAGACGCACGGCGTGGATGCGCAGCGCGATGGGGTGCTGCACCTTCTTCTCGTCCACCCCGGTGAGGCTCGACTTCACCAGCTCCAGGCGGATCCAGCAGGTCTCGCGTCCATTGACCTCGTGGCGGGCAAGCCCCTTGAGCGCGGTCTTCGGGTCCAGCACGAACCGCACGGTACGCACGCCCGCCGTGGCCGCGCCCGCGGGATCGAACACCGAGAAGGTGAAGCCGGCGAAGCGCTTCTCCTCGCTCCACGCCACGCGCCAGTTGTCCTCGGCGCGGTAGGTGAGCTGGAGCAGGTAGAGGTCGGCAGGCTCCGCCACGGCGACGCCGTTCATCTCGAACGCCACGTCGAACTCGACGACCACGGGCGCCTGCCGACGGTTCTCCAGCAGGTCGGACCCGATGTACCACTTGCGCCCGAGCGTCGGCGGCAGGATGGGCGAGATCTGGAAGGGGCTCCAGGGGCCCTCCTCGACCAGCATCTCCTCCAGGCGCCGCGGATCGTCGCCCGCCGCCATGGACAGCTCGATGGGCCGGACCCAGGTCAGGTCCAGCTCCAGGTCGGGGATGAACCCCGGGAGGTGCACGGTCTCGATGCGCTCGGCACGGACGTTGAACCCGTCGGTGGCCATGTCCGGCAGCGGCCCGGTCAGGATGACCACGGTGCCCTCGGTCCGCACGCGCTCGCGGGGGATTTCTTCCCAACCCTCTCCGCGGCGGTAGTACCAGCGGTAGCGCGGAAGGTAGCTGTTGCGGCCCGCCCCCAGGCCCCGGTCGACCATGGCGAAACGGATGGTCCAGCCGCCACGGATGGGCGGGACGTCCTGGAGGAAGAACTCCAGCGTCCGTCCGGTCGCGCGGACCTCCCAGTTGTTGATCGCCCGTTCCTCGCCGCCGCGATCGTCGCGCCAGGCGACCTCCAGATCCTGGAGCATGCGCTCCGCGAGCCAGCGCTCGTAGTCCAGGCGGCCGCGGATCCACCAACGGTCCTGCGCCACGGTCTCCGGCAGGGGAAAGTCCACGTCACCGACGGCGAAGTCCTCGAGCGGAACGATGCCCGGAAGCGACGTCACCAGCGAGATCTCCGGCATGCCGAGGGTCTCGTCCGCCTCCATGTCCGTCTCGATCTCGTACCAGCCGTCGTCGGTCGGGTACTCCCACGTGAAGAAGTTGGCGATGGAGAGCGGGTCGCTGCCACGGCCGGCGCGCATCATCCGCAGCCGCCCCACGGGCGCCCCGTCGTCCGCCTCCGCGCCCATGAGGCGGAAGTCCTCGTGGCTCACGTAGAGGAACTGGTCGGGGGTGTAGGCGTCCGGACCGTACTCCACCGGATCGAGGTCGAACACGTCCACGCCGCGGGCACCCCCGAAGACGAGCGCGGAGGGGTTGTCCTCGAGCAGCGAGAACGGGATCTCGCGCACGGCGGGCCGCTGTCCGCCGCGCACGGCCATGACCCGCCAGATGGTGCTCCCGTGCACGGTGAGCCCGTCGACCGTCACGAAATCCGCCGACAGGTTGTCCTCGCGCTGGCGGGTGGCGCAGCGGGTGAACGCAGGCACCTCGACGGCGCGGTCGGTGCGCGCCGTGAAGGTCACGGGGACCACCGAGGGACGCGCGGGCTTGCGGTCCTCACCGATGAAGTTGAGGAAGTGGATGTACGTCTTGTCCGGCACCTGGTTGAGCCGGAAGATGATCATCTCCGTCATCCAGCTGAACAGCTGGACGAGGGTCATGCCCGGATCGGCGTCGGAGAGGTTCGTCCACTCCGGCGTGTACTGGGGGATCAGCGCCCGCGCCTCGCGGAGGATGTCCTCGTAGCGACGATCGTCGAGATTCGGCGGTCGGATCGGCATGGCTACCTGGTGGCGACGTTGTAGGTGAGGGTCTGGAGCGCGTCGGTCGCGCGGACACGGTACTGCACCACGACGTGCACCGCCCCGTCCGCGGCGTGCTCGGACTGCACGTCGACCACCTCGATGCGCGGCTCCCAGCGGTCGAGCGCGTACTTGACGTGATGCGCGACGAGCGCCGACGCCGCCCCGGTCGACGGCGCGAACAGCATCTCGTGGATGCGGCACCCGAAGTCCGGCAGCATCTGTCGCTCCCCCGGCCGCGTTCCCAGGATGATCGTGATGTTCTGGCGGATGTTCTCCTCGAATTCCGAGGTCGCCACCGCACCGGTCGCTGGGTTGACGCGGAATGGGAAGGCCCATCCCCGTCCGAGGATCTCACGAGGGTCGGCCATGGGAGTGCTTCGGACTAACTCCCCTTCGTGTTGCTGACGAAGGAGACTTCCGTCGTGTAGCCGGACTGCGTGGAGATGACGTGACGGCTCGACACGATGAAGAACGTGCCGTTCGACCCGGGCGTCAACCCCTTGAGCGTCAGCGTCGCGCCAGCGCGCAGCGCGTCGTTGCCCTCGGCCAGCGCGGTGCCCTGGCAGAACTGCCGGGCGAGGCGGTTCATCTCGGCCTTCGCCAGGGCCGTCGCCTCCGACTGGCTCGCCACGGGCACGTCGGTGATGTACGCGACGTGGTCTCCGAACTTCGCGGTGGTCAGGCTGGCGCCCACCTCGCCGGAGCCGATGGTGTCCACGTCGCCGGACGACGCGGTGCCGACGATCTCTTCCTTCTTGCGGATGTCCCAGCCGCGCACGACGACCTTCGACACCTGCTCCTGGGTGTTGAACTGCATGCGGCAGGACTTGAGGTCGGTACCCATCGTCAAGGTCGCGCCCGCGCCGTCGAAGTCCGCCTTCTTGAAGAGGAGCTTTCCTTCCTCGACCGACAGCTTGAAGTTGTTGCGCGCGGCGAGCCGACGGAGGAACGCGAGGTCCGACTCATTGCGCTGGAGCGTGTAGGCGTGCACCTCCGACGTCGGGTCGGTCTGCACGGAGAGCTTGCTCTCGCCCCCCACCGAAGCGGCGATGTCCGAGTCCTTCTTGTCCTTGAACCAGCGGGTCTTCCGCCCGCGGGCGAGCCGGTGCGTGTTGTCGAGCGCGCGAACCGTCAGGTAGGTGCCGTTCTCCGTCCAGGCCGGCTCGAGGGCCGTGACCTCCCCGGCGAACAACAGCTTGTCCCCCGCGCCGAGTTTCACCTCGACGGGGTCGCCGAGCTCGACCTTCCAGCGCGGCTGCCCCTCACCGCCGCTCAGGCGCAGCGCGAGGTAGCTCACCATGTCGACGTGATCCTCGAGCACGAGGTGCTCGAGACCATCCGAGGCCGGCTGACTGAACTGCCGGGACCCGATGGTGACGGAGTAGGAAGGTGCGGTGTGCGTGCTCATGACACGGCCTCCAGGCTCAGCGGACCCTCATGATGCCACCACCGCCCCCGCCGCCGCGCCCACCGCCGGAGCCCGTGGGCGCGCGCGGAGGAGAGGAAGCGGGCGGCGAGGACTTCTTGGCGGCGGACTTCCCGCCGATCTTGGCCGCAATCTTGCCGGCCGCCTTGCCCGCGGCCTTCGACGCCGCCTTGGACGCGGCCTTGCCCGCAGCCTTCGCCGCGGCCTTGCCCGCCCCCTTCGGGATCCGCAGCGTCTTGCCGGTCAGATCCGCGAGCGGGTCCACGATGCCGTTGAACCTGGCGAGCACACGCACGTCGATCCCGAAGGCAGCGGAGATCTGCACCAGCGTCTCCCCACCCTTGGCCTGGACGAGCTGAACCGCCTCCATCCCGTTGGACGCGCTCCCGGTCTCCGCCTCGAAGTCCTCCTGCACGCGCCATTCCTTCAGCGCCACCGAGCAGCGCGCACGCACCGGATTGCCCGCGTTGCTGAACATCAGGTACTGCACCTTGATGCTCTCGATGACGCACGGCATCGAAAAGCGTCCCCACTGGAACATCAGCGTCCGCGGACGCTTCTTGCCGAGCTCGGTGGGCTCGCCCTTCGTCGGCTCCTCGACCGGATTGGTGAGCGCCAGCAGACCGCTGACCCACGCCTCCTGGACGTTCTCGTTCTGCGAGGCGGTCGTGTCGAAGATGAGGTCGAAGGACGCGGTCATGGGCGAACCCTTCTGGTACTGGTACAGCCCCGCGTCGTTGCCCTGCGCGCCGCCGTCCGACCAGGACACCGCCTTGTTCAGCGCGAACTCCTTCGGGTTGTACTGCACCACGAAGTTCGCGCTTCCGGGCGAGTCAAGACCGATGAAACGAGCCTTTTCGTTACCACCAAGGAGACTCATCGCCATCCTCCATACGCCGCGCTCGGCGAAGTTCCAGTTCCTTCGTGACCGCGTCGAGTACGTCGCGACCCAATGCCTCGATGTCTGCCTTCGCCGTGTCGGCCGACGCGCCGACGACCGGACCCTGTCCCTCCGCGCGGGCCTCGGCGGAGTCCTCCGCCATGCGGACCTGGGAGCGCGCCTCCGCGAGGCGGTTCTGGTCCTCGGCGAGATGGATGAGGTCCTGCAGGCGGCGCACCAGGCGCGAGAGCCGATCCTCGGCGCCGGCGGCGCGGCGCGCCGTGGCGGCCGAACGCACCGCACGACCCCGCACGACCCGCGCCGTGCTCTCGACCGAACCGAGCGCCTGCGGGGCCAGGGACGTGGCCTGCGGTGCGGACAACCGGGACGCGCGCACCTCGGAGGGACCGATGATCACCGGCTCGGCGGCGGCCGCGACCTCGTCCCGGACCTCGTCCCGGATCTGCTGGATCACCTGGACCGCCGGCGCGTCCAGCGGAAGGCGCGTGGCGTCCTGCGACAGGTCGCCCCGCGCCGCGATGACCCGCACCACGTCCTCGTTCGAGGTGGCACGCGCCAGGGCCTGGATGAGCCCCGACACGGTGCTCAGGCGCGGCGACCCCTCGGCCCGGTCGACCCAGCCGGTCGCTCCGTCGGTACGCCCCGCGGCCACGCGCGCCATGCGCTCGTCGAAGCTGCCACGGCGCGGCGACGCCGTCGTGCCGGGCTCCGGCACCGCCTCCGCGTCCCCGGCGGCACCCGCGGCGCGCGCGACGGAAGGCTCCGTCGGACGCCGGACCGTGGTGCGCGTGGTGACGCCGGTGTCGCCGCGTCGCCGGCCCCCGGCGACACGCCCCGGCGCGGGCGCGTCCGAGGGCGCGCCGACGGGCGCAGCGCCCACGACGTCCTGTGCATCGGTGGCGACGACCGTGGAGCCGGCCTCCGCTCGAACGGCGCGGGAGGTGCGGTAGGCCCCGCGGTAGGCGCTGGATTCCTCCACCCGCGCGCGTGCCGACGCACGCTCCACGGCGCGGGGCCGAACGGGTACCGCACCGACGGATGCATCGGCCACGGCCGGCTCGGCCCCCGCCACCACCACGCCCGACTCCACCCGCACCGGCATGGCACGGGCCGCGGCGCGCAGGTCCGACACGCCGGGCGTCGCAGCCGCGACGCGCCTCGCGGGCGCCGCCGCGCGCGCCTCGACCGACCGGCCCGCGCGTGGGTCGCGGGAACCCGCGGCCGGGACGTCGAACACCGAGGCCGCCTCGGCCGCGGGCGCAGCGATGAGCCCCTGGGTCGTCGCCACTACGACGAGTCCGCGCGCCACCACGGCACGGGCACTGTCGAAGCGCCCTTCCGGGGTCCGCACGAGCGCGTCCGGCGCCACCGACGCGGGGCGTCCGGCCGCACCGGCGCGCCGTGCCGCAACGAGGGCGACGCGCCCATCCGTCGCGACGCTGTCCACTGACGGCCCGCCGACGCCGCGCTCCGCGGGCAGCGTGCGCGCACCGCGCGCGAAGGCCAACGGACCCTCGACGCGACGCCCGGACGCGGGACCCGATCCGGGACCCGCGACGTCCGCCAGGACCGTGACAGGCACGCGAGACGCCCGCGCGGCCGCAGCCACGACCGCGCCCCGGGAGGACGCAGCCCGGCGCACCGGCTCCGCGGCGTGGACCGGGACGGCCGAGGGATCGGGAGCCGCTGCGGTGGCGAGCGGGCGCATCTCCGGCGCCACGCTCGCGCGGGGCGGAGAGACACGCGCGCCGCGCGTCGCGCGGCTGCTCCGCGCCGCGGCGCGTTCCACGGGCTCCGGCGACGCGGACACGGCGTCGGTGGCACCGGGAACGGCGTCCACACGGGCGGCCAGGACCGACGCCCCGAGGGCGTTGCGCGCCACGTCACGCGGCGTCCGGCTCGGGAGCACGCTCCGGGACGCCTCGTCCGCGGAGGACGCACGCACCCCGGCCCACACGGTCCCCACCACGCGCGGCGGCACGGCCTCGGCGTCGGGACGCGCCTCGGCGCGGGGCGCCGGCCAGGCGGCGGGCCGCGTGCGCGGCGCCGCCGTGGCAGCTGCGGGAACGGCAGGGGACGACGCGCCCTCGGACGGCGCGATGGGGTCCCGCGCGAACTGGGGGACGACGCCCTCGGCCGCGACGGCCGCACGACGCACGCGCAGCCCCTCCGCGCGCGATTCGCCCGGCCGCGCGACGGTCGCGGGGTCCGGCGCGGGGACCCTGTCGGCGCGCGACGCGGCCACACGACCGAGCACGCCGCGGTCCAGCGTCGATCCGTGGCCCTCCACGCGCGAGTCCTCGACCCGACCGGAGAGAACCGCGTCGGGCGACGCTGCCGCGACCGCCGCATCGGCGAGGTGCGCGCGCGCGACCGCCCGGGCGCTGGCCGGCAGGCGTCGCGTGGTCCCGCCACGAAGGACGGGCGACTCGGCGTCCTCGCGGGTCCTCGCGTCCGCGGGCGCATCGATGCCGGCGCGGGTCCCGCCGGTCCCGAGCGTCCGGCCGATGGCAGGCGGGGTCCCGACGGTCGCGGGCGTTTCATCCGAGGATGCCCGCCCGCCCAGCGCCCGGCCGACGCCGGACCCCGACGCGCGTTCACGTTCCGCGGGGCCGCCCGCGCCACGGGACGCACCCTCGGCGCGCGGCGCGGGGACCGCGGCGATGTCCGCGTCGGCGCGCTGCGCTCCCGCGACCTCGACACGCCGCAGGGACGAGAACGACGCGGAGGGGCGTTCGGCGCCCGGTCGGCCTTCGGAGTCGCGGACGGCGGCGCGCACCACCGCGCGCGGCACCAGGGACGACACGCGCGGCGCAGACGCCATGGCCACGGCCGCCGGAAGGGCGGAGCCCGGGCGAGGCGCCCCGGCCGAGGCCCGCGCTGCGGCGCGCGCGGCAGCCGCGCGCACCGGACGCGCACCGGACGTGGACGAAGGAGCCCGCTCCGAGCGCTCGGCCTCGGCGAGCGTGCCGGCCGACGCGCGGTCGATGTCGGCGGAGGACGCGAGCGCCATCGCCGGAGAGCGGCCCAGCACGGGACGCAGACCGGTCGGGACCGGAGCCTCCGCGTCCATGCGATGGGCCGCGCGTACGACGGCGGGGACCCGCGCGACGGCGGGCCCAAAGGCGACGTCCGGCTCCCCGACGGTCCCGACGGGGACTACGGGGGACGTTCCGACACCGGACCTGGCGGCCCCTGCGCGGGCCGCGGGGCCGGACGTCACGGCACGCGCCGCCGGCTCCGCCGCCATGACGGCGATCTCGTCCTGCGCGGCGCGCGCGCGCACGCCGAGCACGCGCACCAGCTTCCGCACGGCGACCACCTGCTCCTCGGCAGGCAGGAAGGCGATCGATTCCTCGACGCGGCGCACCAGCGCGCGACGCGCGGGGGCCACCGTCGCCACGGCCTCCTCCAGCGCCGCGGCGAGCCGCGCGGGCAGCGCCCGGTGCGGCGTGTCCCGGCCGATGCGGTCGAGCGGGCGCGGTCCGGTCCCGGCACGCACGGCGGGCCCGTCCGGCCGCTCCGGCGCGGACACGCGCCCCGCTCCGGCGCGCGACGCCGAGGGGGAGGCGTTGCGGAGGGGGCTGCCCCCTCCGCCCCCTGAAGAGAGGTCGGACGACGCCGCACGCACGGACGTCGACGACGAGGCCGCCCACCCGGCCCATCCGCCCTTGCGGGCCGGCACGAACCCGTCGACGCGGGGCGCGGGGACGAACGCCCCCGCCGGCTCGGTCGCGGGCGCAGCCACCGGTGCCGGGGCGGCGGGAAGGGTCCAATCGCCTGCCGCCAGCCGCGCGAGGCGCGACGGCACGAGGCTCAGCCCCGCGGACGGGACCGCCACGGACGCCACGCGTCCCTCGCCGAGGCGCGGCGCGCCGAACCGCTCGAGGCGGCGCTCACGACGCCGACGCGCGGCCGCCAGGCGGCGAAGCATCGCGTAGTAGGGCTGCGCGCTGAGGAACACGAACCCGTCCCCGGGCTCCGCTTCCCCCGCGACACTCCCGGGAACGCCCCACGGATCGTCCACGCCCAGGCGCGCGTAGAGCGTCGGCGAGAACGCAAGGCGCGGACGCCGGCGCTCCCGCGAGGAGAGCCGCTCGAGACGGGACGCGACGCGCTCGCCGAGGGTGGGACGCTCCGACGTTTCCATGGGCCTCCTCCGCTCAGCTGACCGTGATGCCGTGGTGGGCGAGCTCGATGCTCTCGACCGCGATGTCCGCCCCGCCCGACTCGAAGGTCGGGCCGTCCCAGCTCACGGGCCAGGCCTGGACGAAGTTGTAGCGCCGCACCTCCTCCATGGAGTTGGTGCGCATGATGATGCTGCCGTTGCGGCGCTCGTGGAAGGAATCCTGGAGGATCGCGTTGCGCCAGGCCAGCATGAAGGTGCTGTTGGTCACTCCGTAGCGCAGCACGATGTTGCCCCAGCGGGACTGGCCCGGAAGCTTGTGCACGCCCTGGTTCATGCCGCCTTCCTCGATCTCGAAGACCTCCGTGGTGCTCTTCAGACCGCTGGCTTCCTTGAACTGCGCGACCTCCTCGCCGCCGATCTCCAGCGAGAAGATGAAGTTCCCCTCGGGATCGGCGACGCGCGGGTTCTTCTCGCCGTTGCCGCTGCCCATGGAGGAGCCGGCGCGCCCCGCGCCGCCGAACCCGGCCAGCGCGCGGATGGACGCCGTGATGCCGCCGTAGTTGATGACGGCGCGCACGCTCGCGGACACCCGCACCGAGGACTTGATGGTCGGCTGCGACCCGGCACGCCCGCCGCCGCGCCCGGCGCCGCCGCGGATGTCGGGCCGGGGTTGAGCGCCCGCGCGGCCTCCGCCGAGGCCGGCCCCGCCGCGGAAGGTGTTCGAGGGCTGGGCGCCCGCGCGACCCTTGCCTTGTCCCTTCCAACTGGCCATGGTGATCCTCCTGGAGCGTGCGGACGTGAGGTCGTTCGTATCGTGTTCGGAGCGCGGACGGGGTTCCTACAGGGTGCCGGAACCGATGCGCAGATCGATGAGGATGCGCTCGGTGGTCCCGACGGGCCGCAGGGTGACCTCGACGTTGACGATGCCCGAGTCCCGGGTGGCCGGGAGGTTGGTGTTCTCGCTGCAGTCTACCGAAAATTCCGGCGCGGATCGACCCCCCGAAATCAGTCCGGCTTCCCAGAATTCCTGGAGACGCACGTTCACGTCGCGCTCGAGCACCTTCCAGAGGGAACGGTCGTTGGGCTCGAACACGGCCCACTCGTTGTCGCGGCGGAGCTGCTCGGTGACGAGGCCGACCACACGACGGCTGTTGACGAACTGCCACGCCGGGTCGCGGGAGAGCGTGCGGGCGCCCCACACGACGACCCCGCGCCCGGGCTGGCTGATGAAGCTGTTGATGTTCGCGTCGTTGAGGCGGCCGACCTCGCCCCAGTCGAGCTCCACCTCGGCGTGCGTGAACCCCAGGACGGGCAGGTTCGCGGGCGGAACGCCCACGCCGTAGGGGGCACGCTCGTTCTCAAGCCGCGCGACGAGGCCCATCACCGCGCCGCTGGGCGGCTCCACGCGGTCTCCGCGCACCAGCCAAGGGTAGTACACCGCGCCGTAGGACCGCGAGAGCGGCTCCCGATCGCGGAGGGCACCGACCCACCGCTCGAGCAGCTCGCCGTGAAGGCCACGCGGCGCGTCGATGACCAGGAATCGGTTCCCCGCCTGCCGGCAGTGGGCGAGAAGCTCGTCCCACAGCGTGTCCGCGTGGGACGTGACGCCCCCGGTGCGCGACACCTCGCAGCGCCAGGTGGCCGCCGACGGGACGGCGATCAGGCCGAGGTCCTCCTGGTTGCGGAGCCACTGGAACAGCGGCACCAGCAGCCCATCGTCGCCGGTCGGCGCGCGGAGCGCCCCGAGGTCGGCGACGCACACGCCGACGAGGTGGAGGAGCGACCCGCCGTTCTCGAAGAACTGGCGCGCGGCGTCCCGCGTGACGGCATCGAACAGCTCCCGGCTGGGGTCGTCCTCCAGCGCGCCCGCGCGGCGCAGCTGGACCTCGACGAGGTCCCCCTCCACGGCCTCCTCCGGCCACCACGCGCGCGGCACGAACCCGATCACCGCGGCGATGTCGCACCGGACGAGGTCGCTGCGGCGCTCGGGGAGCGACGCATGCTGGATGGTGATGCCGGGACGCATGGACTCCACGTGCGGCGCGTCAACGCGCCGGAGCGTTGATCTTCTCGTTGATGGCCGAGATCTCCTTCACCCAGGCGTGCCGCTCCTTGTGCGACATCTGGAGGACGGACTCCCGGTCCCAGTGGAAATGGTAGGCAACGAACGCTACCTCCTTGAAGATGTTCTCCAAGGGGTAGCTTACGATTCCCCCAGGCGTCCGAACTCCTTCTCGAACTTGGCGCCGCACTCGGGGCACGTGACCTGGATGGTCGCCTCGTCCTCGTTGATCCGGTTGTACATCTCCTCGAGGAAGCGAAGGTCGCCCGCGAAGAGGTTCTCGATCGTGCCCGTGTTGATCTCACCCAGCGAGCCGAGACGCGTGACGACGCGGCTGAGCAGGACGATGATCAGGTAGGCGCGGTTGCGCTGCACGCGCATGTCGTTGAGGGGGACGATCTCGTCCTTGGCGTTGGCGAGGCGCATGACGCCCTCGCGGTGCAGGACGCCGTCCTTGTCGACGTAGCCGCGCGGGAGGACGAACTCGTACTCGGTCTTCAGTTCCATGATGGTTCCCAGGGATCGAGGAGACGGGATTCACGGAGACGACGCGCCCGTGGGCGCACCTCTCCGGCGAAGGGGCCGGACCCGCACGTGCCGCGCGGATCCGGAGGTTCCACCCCGAGCCGTGCGATGCACGACCCGCGGCGGGGGAGCGTTGCGAGGGGGGCGCCGGAGCCCCCCTCGCCCCAGGGGCGGGCTACTCGTCGATGAGCGCGCCGCCGTCCCACTGACCGATGCTGAACACGACGAACTCGGCGGGCTTGACCGGGCTGATGCCGATCTGCACGTTGACCTGGCCCGCGTCGATGAGGTAGCGCGGATTGACCTCGTCGTCGCACTTGACGTAGAAGGCCTCCTCCGGGGTCTGGCCGAAGAGCGCGCCGGAGCGCCACACGCGCAGCAGGTACGCGCGGACGTCGCGGGTGAGCTTCTTCCAGAGCGCGTGGTCGTTCGGCTCGAACACCGACCACTGGCTGCCCAGCATGATGGACTGCTCCACCATGATGAAGAGCCGGCGGACGTTGATGTACTTCCAGGACGGGTCGGACGCCGTGCCCAGGGTACGCGCGCCCCACACGCGGATGCCGCGGTCCTTGAAGATGCGGATCACGTTGATGCCGCGGTCGTTGTACTGGCCCTGCTCGAGGCGATTGATGTTCTGCGACAGGCCGGTGATGCCCATCACGACCTCGTTCGCCGGCGCCTTGTGCACGCCGCGCTCGCCGTCGACGCGCGCGATGATGCCCACCATGTGGCCCGACGGCGGCACGAACAGCTCGTTGCGGTCGGTCTTGATGAGCTTGCGGCGGTTCGGGCCGGAGATCTGGATGTCCTGGGTCCCGACGAACCAGGAGGGCTTCGTGACCTTCACCCACGGGGTGTAGATCGCGCCGTAGCCCTTGGCGGACGCGGGGATCTCCATGTTGCCGTCGGAGACGATCGGACCGTCGAGCACCGCGAAGCGGTCCTTGCGGACCTCGCACAGCTCGAGCATCTCGCGCTGCTGGTTGGGGGTGAGGCCCGGGGCCGCCATGAGCGCGATGTCGTCCACGTCGTCGAAGGCGTAGAGACCGAGCTTGTCCGCCTGGTTCTCACGGATGGACCCCTCGAGGTTGCCCGTGCCCATGAGGTAGACGTAGGCCTTGCCGCCGCCGTTGTCGTAGAAGCCGTTCACGCCGGCCACGAAGTTGAACACCGCGGGCGTGCTCAGCCACGCGCGGAACTCGCCCTTGAGGGCGTCGTCGCTGTTGAGCGCCTCGTACACGGCGTCCGCCGCGTCATCGGCGTTCGTGAACGAGCGGCCGACGAGATCCTCGATGGAGCGGGTCTCGCAGAGGTACTGCGCGAAGTAGCTCTGGAGCCAGCGGAAGAACTCCGCCTTGTTGGTGACGGCGACCGGCGGGACGCTGTACTCGCTGCGGAGCGCGGTTCCCTCGGTGCCCTTGACCTCGTGGCCGTACGCACCGAGCACGTCCGCCGCGCTCTTGGCCTGGGCCTTCTCGAGCGGGAACGCCGCGTGCAGGCCATTGAGCAGGTCCTCGACGGCGGAGTCCGTCTCGGTCACCACCTTGCCCTCGACGGACACGACCGTGTCGGGCGCCTCGAAGGACTTCTCGCCCCACGTGATCTTGACCTTGCCCTTGGCGCCAGCCTCGAACTTGGGGGCCGCGGGACCGGCCTTCGCCGCGCCGAAGAGCTCGAAGTACTTCTTGACGTCGCGGACGTCCTTCTTGGAGAGGCCGAACGCCTGCGTGAGCGCGGTGGTCGCCTCGCCCGCGTCACCCTTGATCGCGCCCTTCTCGTCGACGAGCTGGGGGACGACCTTGCCGCGCAGCTGGCGCTTGCCGTTGCTGCTGGTGATGGCGATGGCGTCGTTGGGGGCCTTGAACTCGAACAGGCCGAGGAAACCCGGCGTGCTCGTGGAGACCGACGCAATGGGCTTCGGGCCGCTGTCGACCTCGCGAATGAATACGCCTGGGGTGTTGTAATCCATGACTGTTCAGTCCTCCGTGTCGGTGTCGCCGTTCCGGATCATCCGGACGCGGTACGGTGTGGGCCCTGGGGGCGTGCGCAGACGGGGTTGCGCCGGACCGGGTCCGCGGATGCGGCCTCCGGCGCCGGTGGGCGCCCCCGCCGAGGGGGAAGAAGGGGGAGAGACGTTCGCCAGCGGCGGAAGACGCATCGTAACGCCTCCCGTGCTCTTGTAGAGGGCGCCGTCGAGCGCCACGCGCGCCCGGTACGTCAAAAAGGGCCGGTACGGCGCCTCGTGGAGGGTGTAGAGGTTGATCGCGTCGCCGACGGTGAGGTCATCGACGAGGGCGAGGCTGACCTTCTCGAGGAACAACCCGTCGGAGCCGGTCTCCACAGGGTCGTCATTGCCCTCCGCGTCGCCCGGGCCACGCGCGGCGCTCGAGAGGTTCCTCGGGTCGTAGGGACGACCGAGGCTGTCGACCTCGCGCCCGTCCGGCAGCACGAAGCGGCGCGGCCGGTAGATGAGGTGCGTCGCCTCGTTCAGCCGCAGGAGCACCCACCCCATGAGCCGCTCCGCGTCGGAGCGGAACTTGCTGTGCACGGAGATGAGGTAGAACAGGTCGAGAAGCAGCGGGGGACGGTGATAGTAGACGTTCTCGCTGGAGGACGGATCGTCCTTCACGAAGACCGGTGCGAGCCGCAGCCGCTTGCGGTTCATCAGGTTCGGGTTCTGGCAGAGGCGGTACATGTAGATGTACAGCACCTCCTCGCGGTCCTTCGGGACGAACTTGAGCTCCTCCTCGATGCGCGGCGGCTGCGAGGTGAGGTCGTAGCCATCCAGCAGGAAGCGATGGAGCGCCTCGGTCGTCTCGCCGATCACGCTGCGCCCGGACATCGGTCCGGCCACGGGCGTCATTGCTGGATCGGCGGGTTGGGTCACGCGTCCTCGGGAGGGGCGGCGGGCAGGAGGGCCCACGTCGAGGGCCTCACGGCAAAGACGCGGGGGCGGCGTCCGGCCACGCGCAGATTGAACCGCACCCTGCGTCGTTCCGCAAGCGCGGCGTGCAACTCCGCGTGCGCGTCCACCCGCGCCGTCGGCTCCGACGCCTCCACGAGCGTCAGGCGGCGGGTGCCGCCCGGCCGAAGGGCGTACGGCGTGCGGACGATACGGATGAGAAGCGGCGCGTTGGGCGCCGTGCGCGCCAGGTTGCGCGTGGCGCGGGGCGTCGGGACCCGCAGCTCCGCCGCGTCGCGGGCGGGCACGGGATCGGGGCGCGCCTCCGCGTGTTCCCGCGCGAACAGCCGCACGACCATCGGCGGCTCGGCGCGCAGCGCCCCGCCGGGGAGCCTGCGACGAAGACGCTGGCGGGGGTCGAAAGGCATCGTCACCGCACGTATCCGGTCTTCGCGCGCGCGCCCGCCACCCGGAAGTTCAGCCGCGGGGCGCGCGGCGGCGCGCCACGGCCCGCACGGCCTCCGCGGCCGGCGCCACCTCGGCCTCGACCCCTTCGGCCGGCGCGCGCTCCGGCGCGGCGCGCTCCGTCCCGGTCTCCGACGCCGCGGCGGTGGCCTGGGCGATGGCCGAGGGCGCCCCGGTTCCGACCTTCGGGGCGCGCGAAGCGTCGGCTTCCCGTCGCGCGGGGTCCTCCTGCGCGGCGCCCCCGGTGCGGACACGGGCCTCGCGCGCGGCCTCGGCGTCCGGCGCGGCGTCGACGTCCCACCATCCGCGGTGGGCGCGCACCCGGCGCGCCGTGACCTCCCCGGAGCCGGCGGCGGCGCGCAGCACCTCGTCCGCGAGCGCGAACAGCCCGGGCGCGTTGCGACGCGGGCAGCCGGCGTCCGACGGACCCTCGGCGGCGGACGGCAGCGCGGCGTCGACGGCGTAGTCCTCCGGGACGTCGACCTGCACGGGAACGGCCTCGCGCGCCGCGCGCTCCGCGGCGGCGGCTTCGCGGAGCACCTCGGTGCCCTGCGCGAGATTGCCGGCGCAGAGCAGCTCCGCGGCACGGCGGTAGCGCGCCGCCGGCGCGGCCCAGCGCGAAGGGTCGGGCAGCCCGAAGCCCTGCTTGCCCTGCGCCGCGTCGTTGAACCAGCGCCGCTCCGAGGCCATGGCGCGCTGCTTGGCGCCCTGCACCCCCTTCATGGCGGACAGACGGGCCTCGATGTGCGCCAGCAGCATGTCGCGGCGCTCCCCCGCTCCGCCGAGGCGGTCCCGCACGCCCTCGTTCCCGTCCCGGCGGGCGAGATGCGCGAGGGCGGCGTCATCGGGCGCCTTCCCGGCGCGGGCGGACACCGCGGCCGTGCGGGCGGGGGCGGGGGCGGCCTTCTTCTTGCCTCGTGCGGCGTCGCGTTCCATGGGTGCATCATGCCGCATCGGCGGCGCGCGCGCGAGTCAGGGACGGAGGGTCTCCTCGCGCAGGGCCCCTCCGTCGTCCCCGAACCCCGGCACCGGCGCGGCCACCTCCCAGGTGCGGGGCGGCGGCGGACGGCGCGCGAGAAAACCGACGTCCACCCCGCGCAGCCGCACGACCGCCCGCAGGACTCCCCCGGCGCCGTCACGCTCCACGGTCAGCGCGCCATCGGACCCGCGTACCGTGCAGCGCGTGCCGGGGACGACCACGCCGCCCACGCGCACGTCCACCGGCTCCGAAGGCAGCGCCTCCCCGTCCCACCCGTCGCCGGTCTCCGCGACCAGGACGCGCAGCGGGCCCGGCTCACAGAACTCCACGTTGCGCGCGGGATCGAAGAGATCGAGGGTGCTGAGCGCCGCGGGGTCCGTGCGCGACGTCGCGCCGGAGGCGGCGGTGACACGGAGGTCCCAGGGGCCGCCGCGCGCGCGCCGGGCCTGCACCTCCCACCGGTCCGGGCCCGCCGCGCCGACGGTCGTGAAGGAGGCGGTGCGACCGTGCACGCTGCCCGTCGAACGGACGAGCCAGGCGCCCGTCGGGAGCTCCACCTCGGTGCGGACCTCCACGATACGCCGCTCGCCTCCGCCTTCGCGGGGCGTCCAGCGCACCGTCACGGTGCGGGTCCCGGCAGCCGCCCCGGCCACCCGCACGTCGTAGGTCGTCGCGGCCTCCGCGGCGGGGGAGGCGTTGCGGAGGGGGATGTCCCCCTCCGCCCCAGCAGCCAGCGCCCACGACGCGGCGAGGATCACCCGGCGCCCCCGCTGTCCATGCACTCGGCCGCCGGCATGGCGAAGGTGTCCTCCGGCGCCCGCCCGCTCCAACGCGCGTAGAAGTCGGTGATCGCGGCGATGTCGACGCAGCCGAGCATCAACCGGTGCTCCCAGGCCACGGCCGCCACACGCGCCCCCTCGAGGTCCATCGGCCCGTCCCAGGGCGTGACGAGGACCCGTCCGGGGGGCAGGGAATCGGCGAACGCGACGAGCGCCTCCCGCGCGTCGCCGGGGAGGTCCGCGGTGTAGAGCAGCACCACGCCGCCGTGTTCGAGGTTGTGGACCCAGGACTCCGGACGGACCGCCGTGTCGTGCACGCCCCACGCAGCCCAGCACGGGTGGTGGTCGCCCCCGCACGGCGGGGAGAGCGCGTAGTCGAGGTCCTCCGTGCGGTGCTGCCGGGACACGACCGGCGCGCTGTCCTCCCGGCAGACGCCCTCGCAGGTCGCGCAGTCGGTGGTCTGGATGCTGGCGACGCCGACGACCGTCGGTGCGGGCGGGTCGCAGGCGGTGAGCAGGACCGCGAGCAGGCTCACGACGCCCTCCACGCGCCGCTGCGGCCGCCGTCCTTCTCCAGCAGGCGCACGCCGTCGAGCCGCATCGTGCGATCGACGGCCTTGAGCATGTCGATCACGGTGAGGCCGGCGACACAGCAGGCCGTGAAGGCCTCCATCTCGACGCCGGTGCGGCCCGTGCAGCGCACGGTCGCCACGATGCGCACGCCGTCCTCGACCGGATCGAGGGTGACCTCGACACCGTCCAGCCCGAGCGGGTGACACAGCGGGATCAGCTCCCCCGTGCGCTTGGCCGCCTGGATGCCCGCGATCTGCGCGACGAGCAGCACGTCGCCCTTCCTCGCGCGACGCTCGGCGATCGCCGCACGCGCCTCGGCGCCCATGCGCACGTAGCCTTCGGCCACCGCGCGGCGCGCCGTGACCTCCTTCCCGCCGACCTCGACCATGCGTGCGTCCCCGCGGGCATCGACGTGCGTGAGCTGAGCCATGCGGCGTTCCTATTCCGGCGCGTAGCGGGGGTGCAGCTTCTGCTCCACGATCCGCGACCCGAGGCGCTCGCTCGCCGCACGCTTCAGCGCGGCGCGCCGGTCGTTGAGACGGTAGACGGCGCGAGCGTCGGCCACGAACCCCGGTCCGAAGTCTCCGCGCGCATCGCGCGATCGAAGGCGATCCTCCGCGTCCCACAGGGCCGCGTTGACCTCGGCGAGCGCCGCGTATTCCGGGACCGCGTCGGGGTCGGGAAGCCGCGCGTCCGCCCACGCGGCGCGCAGCGCGGCCAGCTCCGCCGCCACGTGCGCGCCACCGTCTCCGTCCATGCGCGCGGCCTTGCGCGCGAGGATGGTCATCCGGTCGAGCACGTCTCCGAGGGCCACCTCGACGCGCAGCGACATTCAGAAGTACGCGTTCACGCCGAGGGTGGACACCACGGCGCCGCGGTCGCTGGGATCCGCGACGTCCTGCGCGAGGTAGCCGACCCAGTCGGCCTCCAGCCCGAGGCTGACGCTCTTGCCGAGGCCGACCTCCAGGCCGACACCCACGTGCGGTCCCCAGGACGTCGCCTGCGTCTGGACGGGCACACCGCCCACGAGGTCGTCGACGTCCCGCTGGGTGACGGTCATGCCCACGCTGGCGTAGGGATTCACCCGCGTCCACGGGAAGGCGAAGCCCTGGACGCTCACCTGGAGCGGCTGTTGCACCCGCTCGGTGTCCCCGCTCCACTGCTGCGACGCCTGCATCCAAGCGACCTCGAGGCCCACCCCCTCGGTCGCGCGGTAGCGCATGGCCACGCCGAGGCCGGCATCCGCGTAGGCCGCACCCCCCGCGTAGCCGCTGGCGTAGGTGCCCGTGCGGAGGCCGATGGAGAGGTCCCCTTCGTGGTCGACCTCGCGGCGCGGCGCCGGTGGCGCGCGGCGCCGGGCAGGCGGCCCGTCCGCGTAGGAGTCGTGGTCGTGCAGCACGACCACCCGGTCGCCGGGGTAGCCCCACCACGGGTAGGGCCCGTAGACGAAGACGCCGTGGTACCAGCTGCGCGGGTAGCCCGGGTACCACGGACGCACCCACCCCCCGCGACGGCCGCCGCGCTGGGATGCCCAGGCGTCATGGTACGCACGGCGCCCGCCCCGGCCGTCGCGACCGCGGGCCCCCGCGCGCCGCCGTTCTCCGGAGGGCGCCTGCCCGGCGTCGTCCGCCCGAGGACGCTCTCCGTCGACGCGGCCGTCGGGGGCACGACGGTCGCCGTGCGGACCGCGCAGGTTCGACGGCGCGCGCACGGGACGGAGCGCGCCGCGCGCCACCAACCGCCCGTCCGGCCCCGTCGCGAGCTCCCGCGGTCCAACCGGCGCCCGCGCGGCGGCCGCGGGCGGAGGACGAAGCGGCGCGTCACGCTCGGCGCCGGAGGACGCATCGACCCCGTCGCCCCGCTCCCGCCGCGGTCCGGACGGCGCACGGCGGGCGGTGGCATCGTCCGCGTCGGGGTCGACCGGACGCGCGCGCTCCGCACCCTCCGCCCGCGACGGGCGTTCCGGGCGGGCGGGCGGCGCATCGCGCTCCTCGGGCTCCGCGTGACGCTCCGCGCGCGGACCGTCGTTGTCCCGGCGCTCGACGCGGGCCGGGCGCGGGCGGGTTCCCGCGTCCCGACCCCCGCCCCCGCGGCCGCCCTTGCGCGCCTTCGCCGGCGCCCGCTGCGCCGTGGTCGGGGACTCGCCCGCCGCGGCCGGGCCGGACGCGGAGGCGTCGGGCGCACCGAGCAGGAGGACGAGGGCGAGAGGGACCAGGGGGACCATGTGGACGCTCCGTTTCATCCGACCGACGCGCGGGCGCGGCGATTATTCATCCGCGTCCGAGGGCACGTCGAAGGCGTGCGACCTGCGAGGCGTCCACGCGCACCCCGCCGCGCGCGGTGCCCACCTCGAGGAGCGGCCGCCCCTGCGCGTCCCGCACGACGGCGCCGAACGTGAACGTCTCGGTACGACCGTCGCGGAGCCGCACCCGCAGCGTGGACGCGCCCGGGCGCGGCGCCCGCACGTCGACCCGGCCCTCCGCGCGCAGCGACACGAGGGTGGCGACGCCCTCGTCGAGGGCCGCGCCATCGGCCGCCAGGTTCACGGGGCGCGCCACCGACCAACGGCCATCCGCGCCGCGGGACGCCGCGAACACGTAGCCGTCCTCGTCGAGCGAGACCTCGCGCACGTCCGCCGGATCCACGGGCAAAAGGCGCCGATCCGACAGCTCCTCCACGCCGAGCGCGAGGAGTTCCACCACGCGCGGCGGCACGCGCAGCAGCTCGGGACGTGCATCGACGCGCACGGAGGCGCCGCCTCCATCCGCGCGGCCGACGACGAGCCGGTGCACCGTCCCGTCGCGGAGCGCCAGGCGGACCTCGACCGCGGGCGGCTCGCGGTCCACGTCGGGGTCGACCGGCTCGACCGAGAGGGCTTCGAGACCGGTGAGCAGGGCAAGCAGCTGCGACACGGTCTCGGGATCCGCCGGGGGAGGCGTTGCGGAGGGGGATGCCCCCCTCCGCCCCGAACCAGGAGGCGCAGGATCCCGCACGGTCCACCCGCCCTCCGCCGCGCGCTCCAGCAACGCGGCACCCGAGGGCCGCACGAGCTCGATCCGGGTGACCGCCTCCGGCGCCACGCGAATCACGGCACGGTCGCGCCACGCCCGCGGCGCGCGCTCGAGCCACGCCCGCCCCCCGACGTCGGCGCGGTACACCGTGGGATCCCCGGGCAGCTGCACGAAGGCCTCGTCCCCGCCGGCCGAGGCCCCGACTGACACTGCCACGAGCGGAGTCCCGGCGGACCCGAACAACTGAACGGTCACGACGCTGTCGTTGCCAAGCCCGAAGGTACGCCCGCCTCCGCTGCCGACCGCGGCGCGCATCGGCACGCCACGGCCGAAGGTGCGCACGAGCGCCTCGACGTCGTCGCGATCCGCGTCCGCCTCGACCGGCGCCGCGAGGGACCATCCATCGGCGCGGCGCACGAAGGCGATCGAACCGCCGACGCGCTCGAGCACGACGCGCGTGACCGCCTGCGCGTCCACCGCCGGAGCGCGCGGGAGCGCCGGCGGATCGGCCACGGCGAGCGTCTGCCAGCCACGGATCGCCAGCAGGGCGGCGAGGAGCGCGATCAGGGCGCGCGTCCGGGGGGACGTCCAGGGGATCATGGGGCCCTCCTGCGGCGTCGCAAGGCACCGAGGACGACGAGCGCCAACGGGCCGGATCCGATGGCGAGGAATCGCCATGCGGCGCGTTCCCGCGCGGTGGTGGCGCGCAGCGGCGCGTCCGGGGCGCGGCGCGCACGGATCTCCGCGAGCGACGCATCCTGCGCGAGCCAGTCCGCGACGTTCTCCACGAACGCCGGCGCGTTGGCGACGAGATCGACCGAGCCCGCCACGATCATCCGCGCGGCGTTCCCCTCCAGCAGGCGACCGGGCTCCTCGGTGCGTGCGGGGTCGGGGGCCGGCACGGCCGGGTCGGGCGGCGGCACCTCCCGCGACGCGAAGGCGCTGCGGAGCGTCCCCGTGCGCGTCACGACGAGGTCGAACGGGCCACGACGCTCACCGGGCAGGATCGCCTGGAGGCCGTCCGGGGCGAGGGTCGCCACGCCGTCCACCGCCCCGGCCGCGCGGGAACTCCGGGCGATGACCCGCACCTCCGCCTGCGCCCCCAGCGCCGCCACGCCCTCGACGCTCGCCGCGAACGGCACGAGCAGCTCGCGGATCCCCGCGGTGAGGACGGAGTCCCGCGCGAGATCGGTGGCACGCACCATCATCGGGTGGGTCAGCTCCTGGAGGCCGCCCGCGCCCGGCAGGCGCAGCACGCCGGCCTGCACGCGATCCAGGACGAGGTCCCGACCCACGCGGACCCCATGGTGGACCAGCAGCGGCTCCAGCCCTCCGTTCACGCGCGCCCACCGGAGGCCCCGCAGGTCCGGGCGTCCGACCGTGACGAAGAACGCGGCGCCTCCACCCCGGAGCAGGTACTGGTCGAGCTGGTAGAGTCCGCGATCGGACACCGGCCGCTGGGGTCCCAGCACCAGCAGCGCGCGCAGGTCCGCCGGAATGCCACCCGGTCCGCCGAGCCGCACCGGGCGCAGCTCGAAGCGGCCGCGGAGCGCGTCGGCCAACCCGCGCAGCGGCCCGTCGGAACGGCCGAGGTCCGCCTCCCCGTGCCCGACGGTGTAGCCGAGCACCGGAAGGGTCTCGGGGGGATTGACCACGGACGCGAGCGCCCGGGCGAGGTCGTACTCGAAGGTGGAGAGCTCCGCGAAGGAGGGCACGACCGCCTGCCGCTCGCCGTGGAGCAGCACCACGCCCATCCAGATGCGTCGCACGGTGGCGCGGTCCGCCTCGCGGACCGCGTAGTCCAGCTGGCGCAGCCCGAAGCCGGCGGCCTCGCGACCGAGCGCCGGGTCGTCGCCGGGGTCCACCACCTCCACCCGCATGCGCCCGCCGGCGGCGCCGGCCAACTCCTCCAGGACGTCCCGGACCTGTCGGGCATGCGACGCGTAGGGCGCCTGCAGCCCCCGCGTGACGTACACGCGGGCGGTGAGCGGGATGTCGAGGCGCTCCACCTGCGCGACCGTCGCGGGGTGCAGGCTCGCGGTGCGCGCGGCCCCGAGGTCGACTCGCACCCGCGCGTCCACGGCCACGAGGGCGCCCACCCACGCCACGAGCACGACGAGCGCGAGCTGGACGAACGAGTCCCGGAGCAGGTCGCGGCGCGTCAACGCACGCTCCAGCGACGCCAGGCCAGGTTGAGGCAGGCGGCCTGGAGCGCCACGGCGACGAGCCCGCACCAGTAGGCGAGGTCCCCGAGCGCCACCACGCCGCGGAAGAACGGCTCGACGTGCGCCTGGAACGTCCAGGCGGTGACCGTGGCCTGCCAGCTCGCGGGGAAGGTCCCGACCACGAGCCCGGCCGCCCACGGGAACACGCACAGCACGAGCGCCAGCAGGAAGGCGACGACGGAATGGTTGGACCACGCGCTCGCCGCGAGGCCGATGGCGCACATCGCCGCCCCGGAGGCGAAGAGCCCGAGGTAGCCGGTCACGACGCCGCCCCAGTCGAGGCCGGTGTCCGAGACGACGCGCACCACGGCGGGCGCGGACGGGCCGGACACCTCCGGCACGCCGAGCCACGCGAGCGTCAACACCATCGGAAACGTCGCCGCGAGCGCCCCGGCGAGGAGCACGCAGGCCGCGAGGAACTTGCCGGCCACGATCTCGCCGTCCCGCAGCGGCAGCGCCTGCAGGAGCTCCATCGTGCCCGCACGCCGCTCCTCGGCGAACAGGCGCATCGTCAGCGCGGGCGCGAGCATCACCAGGAACAGGTGCGCCCACCCGAACACGCCCCGCGGTGACGCCACCCCCGCCTCGAAGGCATCGTCGATTCCGAAGGCGAAGCCGCCCACGAGGGCCACGTAGAGCGCGACGACGGCGTAGGCGGTCGGCGCGTCGAAGAGGGCGCGGCGCTCGCGGCGCGCGATGGCGAGGGCGTTGTGCACGACCCGGGGCCCTTACTGGCCGGGCACGATGGAGGCACCGTCCCGACGCGCCCACGCGGCCGCACGCTCCGGGGTGATCGGCTGCTTCGGCATACGGTGCCCCGCCGCCGCCACCGCCGTCTCGAAGAAGCCCTCCAGCGTCCGGAACATCATGCTCGTGTCGATCCAGCAGGCGCGCATGCAGCCCTCGCAGGAGCCGGCCTCCAGCATGCGCTTGCGCTCGTAGGCCGCGCTCGCGAGGTACGCCTCGAAGCCCGGGTCGAGCACGTGCAGGTGCTGGTGCGTGGTGCGGTGGCAAATGGTGTACTGGCCGTTCGGGGCGACGCTGAAGTACAGGCGGCCCGCATCGCAGCCCTCCGACGGGAACCGGCCGGTCTTGAGGTAGCGGCGGCTCGCCTCGAGGTACGGCGTGCTGTTGAGGATGGGCCAGCCCTCGGCCTTCATCGCGACCAGCGCGTCGTAGGCGGCATCGACGCGGGCGTGCATGCGCTCGGGCGCGTCCTCGGTGTTCAGCCCCATCTCCGGACGGTAGCGCACGAAGCGCGCCTCCCAGTTCCGGACGCCGGCCTTCGGATCCGGAAGCAGCTCGATCGGCAGGAAGCTGATGTGGAACCCGGCGTCGCGCGCGAAGCGCACCATGTCGGGCAGCTCCTCGAGGTTGAGGTTGCTCACGACGCAGTTGATCGTGGGCATGCCGGCGGTCCCCGCGACGAGGCGCGCCACCGAGGTGATGCTGGCGACGGCCTCGTCCCACGCACCGTCCTTCTCGCAGATGTAGTCGAAGCGCGCGGGGTGCAGGCTGTCCAGGCTGATGCTGAAGCTGTGGACGCCGCGGTCCACGCACGCCGCGAGGCGCGCCTCCGACACCCCGATGCCGTTGGTGAGCACGCGGACCTGAAGCCCGGCGTCCACGAACAGTCCGGCGGCCTGCTCCAGCTCGTCGAAGGCGAACGGCTCACCCCCGCCGATGGAGAGCTGCACGACGCCGACGCGACGCAGGCGGCCCGCCATCTCCGCGATCTGTGGGAGGGTCAGCTCCTCCTTGCGGTTCCCGTAGCGCCAGATGCCGCACATCTTGCACGTGAGGTTGCACCGGTGGGTGATCCCGTAGTGCGCGTACACGGGGACGCGGCGGGTGACGAAGGCCTCCGCCACGCGGAGGAGGCCGGGCGCGCGGAGATTCATGTCGGACCGGGGCTGGGCGTCCGCCGCAGCGTCGCGCACAGGCGCTCCACCAGCAGCGGCGCGTTGAGGTTGTAGAGGTAGTTGTACTCCGTGAGACCGGGATCCGTACAGGCGCGACAGCCGTGGTCCCGCGCCGCATCGAACGCCGCGTCCAGCCCGTCCCGCACGTCCCGGCCGGGAAAGCGGCGCGCCCAGGCCGGGCACGGGCTCATCGTCCCGTCCGCGTCGACCGCCACGAACAGCTGCCCCGCGAGGCAGTGGAGATCCCCGTGCGGCGCGGTGTCCGTCCCCTGACGCAGGTCCTCCCACGCCAGCAGGTGCCGGAGCACCTTCTCGGGATTCGCGACCGGGCGCCCTGCCTGGCGCGCCTCCAGGATCCGCCGGAGCGCGGCGCGCAACGCCTCGGGCCCCGCGCGCAACGCCGCGGCCTGGGCCTCGGCCACGAGCGGGGCGGCCCGCAGCAACTGGAACTCCGCCAGGGCGCCGGACGCCTCGGCCGCGTCGATGATCGCCTCGACGTGATCGACGTTGTGGCGGGTGAGCGTGGTACGGAGGCGCACCGCCACGCCCCGCGCCCGGGCGGTGTCCAGGGCCGCACGCGCGCGCACCCAGCTGCCCGGTTCCCGCTGGAGGTCATGCACCTCGGCCGGGCCCTCCCAGGCGACCACCAGCTCGCCCAGGCCGTCGAGCTCCGCGGCGCGCGCCGGATAGCGGTGCCCGTTGGTCTCCAGCTGGGAGAAGATCCCGTGGTCCGCGCAGCGCCGCACGACCAACCCGATGTCGTCCCGCACGAGCGGCTCCCCGCCGCCCAGCGTCACGCGCGCCACCCCGCGCGCGGCGAGGCCGTCCACGAGCGCCAGCAGCGCGTCGGTGTCGAGCTCCCGCACCTTGCGCAACGGCACGGCGCAGGTGGTGCACAGCGCATCGCAGCGTGCCGTCACCGCGAGGTGCGCGGCGAGCGGCGCACGCGCGCCGGACACCCGGTAGCGTGCGGCGGTGAGGAGCGTCCGCAGCGCCACGCCGTGCTTCACGTACCCACCTCGGCGGCGGCCTCCCGGACGGCGCGCGCCACGTGGGCCACATCCGCCTCGTCCATCCGTGGATGGACCGGCAGGTGCACCTGTTCCCGCCGCGCCCGCGCGGCCTCCGGACACGGGCGCCGGTGCGCCGGGAACAAGGGGTGGTCCGAGCAGTCGTTCATGTAGCCCACCGTGGTGTCCACGCCGCGTGCCCGGAGGGCCGCCATGAAGGCGTCGCGCCGCGCGTGGTGCACCACGAAGCTCATGTAGATGGGCTCGGCACCGTCAGGGTAGGTCGGGACCTCGACACCGGGAATGCCGGCGAGCGCTTCATCCAGCCGGGCGCCGTTGGTGCGGCGGGCACCGTTGAACCGCTCGATGCGGGCCAGCTGCTCGCAGCCGACAGCGGCCTGCACCGCGCGGGGCCGGCTCGTGCGGAACGACGACGGAAGGGTGTCGTAGAGCACCTCGGGCTCGCCGAACGGCTCGTGGATCGGGTCGCGCCCCAGCGCGTTCCCGGCGCGGATCGCGGGGTGCAGCGTCCACGGGTAGACCACGGGGTGGGTGGCCAGCATCATGGCAAGCCCGGTCGCAGCCTCCTTCGCCGCCTTGCCCAGGCCCCCCGGCGTCGTCGCGTCGATCGCCGCACGGCACGAGGCCGCCACGTCGTCGTCGTCGGTCGTGATCATCGCACCCGAGAGCGTCGTCATGTTCTTGGTGAGGCCGAAGGTGTAGTACGCCGCGTCGCCGAGGCCCCCGACGCGCCGGCCGCGGTAGCGCGCCCCGGTGCTCTGGGCGCAGTCCTCGATGACGCGGATCCCCCGGGCCCGGGCGATGGCGAGGATCGCGTCCATGTCGCACGGGGTGCCGTACAGGTGCGTCGGCACCACCGCCCGGGTGCGCGGCCCGATCGCCGCCTCGAAGGCCGCAGGGTCCAGCACGTGCGTCGTCCGACCGATGTCGGCGAACACCGGGCGCACACCGGCCGTCACCGCGATGGACGGGATGGCGAAGTAGGTCAGCCCGGGCATCACGACCTCGTCGTCCGCGCCGATGCCCATCGCCTGCAGCAGGAGGTAGAACGCGTAGCGCGCCGACGGCGTCATGATGGCGTGGCGCGCGCCGATGTAGGACGCGAACGCGGCCTCGAAGCGCGCGACCTCCTCCGAATCGGAGGGGCGGGTCAGAAGGGCGCGGGTCGCGGCCCAGGCGTCGACAGGCGCGAAGCTGGGGCTGAAGCGGGGGATTCGACCGAAGTACACGCGGACCTCCTCCACCTCCCCTAGCGCGGACGCCCCGCCCGCGCGCGGGGCGCTCCGGCGCACCGCCACGTGCGGTAGCGTCGGCCACCGCGCGCCCCCGGCCGCGGACGCTAAGACCCGTGCATGCGTACGCCCGTCGTGATGACCCTCCTGGTCGCGTGCGCGACCCCGGCGACCCCCGCGACATCCGGACCGGGCGCCTACCGGCTGGAGGAGCGCGGCACGCTGTCCCTGCCCGGCGCGATGGACGTGTGGGGTGAGGGCGACGTCGCCGTCCTCGCGGGGGGACTGAACCCCGCGACGGACGTGCTCGTGGCGGACGTGTCCGACCCCGACGCCCCGCGCATGCTCTCCACGATCGGCGGCCTCGGCCAGGTGCGCGACGTGCACCTGGAGGACGACGTCCTCTACGTCGCATCGGACTGCAATTGCCGGCCGGGCACCCCGGAGATGGAGGCCTGGGATCACGTGGGCGTGCGTATCTACGATCTCTCCGACCCTGCCGCGCCAGGCCTGCTGGCGACGATCGGGCCCCCCACCGAATCGGTGCACAACCTCCACGTCGCGAACGGGTTCCTGTACGCCACCTCCTTCCTGGAGGGCCCCGGCGGGAGTGTCGTGATCGTCGACGTGTCCGACCCGCGCGCGCCGGCGGTGGTGGGACGCTGGTCGCCGCCGGCCGGCGTCGTGCACGACCAGACCGCGGTGGACGACCGCCTCTACGTCGCGCACATGGACGGCTTCTCCGTCGTGGACATCGCGGACCCCGCCGCGCCACGCACGCTGCAGACCGTTTCGCTCCGACCGCTCGCCGGACCCGGCGGCCTTCCGGCGCTCCACAACGCCTGGCCCCTCCGCGACCCACGCTATGTCGCGACGAGCGAGGAGCGCGTCGGCGGGCCGATGACCCTCTGGGACCTCGACCGCGCCGCGCCCGTGGCGCGCTTCCCCGAGGCGGACGACCCCAACTGCGTCCACAACGTCCAGATCGTGGGCGATCGGCTGTACGCCGCGTGGTACCTCGACGGCGTGCGGGTGTTCGACGTGGCGGACCCCTCCGCGCCCACCCTGCTCGACGCCGTGGACACCTTCCCGGGCCCCACGCCGGAGCCGCCGGATCCCCCGCCCGGCGCAGACGGGCCCGACCCTTCCACCATGCCCATCATCCGCGGTGCGTGGGGAACCTGGATCGATGACGGCCGCGTCCTCGTCGGCGACACGGACCGCGGCCTCGTGGTGCTCACCGAATCGGGGGGCTGACGCCCGCTATTTCGTCGCCACCGCGCGCATCGCGGTCGCCACGACCCGTACCTGCTGCGTCCAGCCCTCGGGGATCTCCCCGGTGGTGTGCACGTAGGTGCGCGCCTTCCCGGGCGCGAGCGGCGCCTGGTAGACCTCCTCGATCGGAAGCCCGCCGGGGCCGGCCTTCCCCACCACGACGCCCGGCTGGACCGCGCGCGAGGCGCCATCCTTGCCGAGGAGCTGCACGCTCACCGGCAGGTACTCGATGGCCCGGTCGCCCCCGTTGCGGACCTCCACCGTGAACTTCCAGCCATTCTTCGGTCCCTTCGGATCGTCCGCGAGGTTCCACGGCTCGACGGTGACGGTGCCGATCGTGATCCCGCCGTAGGTCGCGACGTCCAGGTAGCCCTGCGCGCGCTTGCGGCTCGCGGCGTCGGCGTCGGGGTTCTCGGCGAGGAACGCTTCCCAGGACGCGCGGGTATTCTCGGCCTCGGCGCGGATGTACGCCAGGTCGGTCCGTGCGGCCCTGAGCTCCTTCACGGCCTCTCCCTTCGGGAAGCGGGCCAGGTAGGCGTCGATGTCGGCCAGGGCGCGCGAGGTGCGCGCGCGCTCCGCGAGCAGCACCGCCAGGCGCTCTTCCGCCTGCATGCGCTCGAGCTGGCTCGGATTGCCGGCCAGCACGGCCTCCAGCCCCTCGACGGTCTCCGGAGGCGGCGGCGCGCCCGCACAGGCGACGAGGACGAGCAGCGCGAGGACGTGGACACGACGCATGGGACCTTCTCCGCGCGGGAGCATACCACGCGCGCGCCGGGCTACCGCTCCGACTGGAGCTTCACCCAGCTCGTGGCGTTCTGGAGGCCCTTCTCCTCGATGAGCGACTTGATGAAGCCCGGCACCCATCCGCTGATGGCGATGCTGACGGAGTACTCCACCCGCGTGACCGGCGGCGTGGCCGATACCGGGGTGATGCGCCAGTAGCCGACGGAGTCGTCGAGGTCCGAGGCACGGGAGTAGTCGAGCGTCCACGTGACGAGCCCCGCCTTCGGATCGAAGAGGTGCTTGACGTAGTACTGGACGGTCATGCCCATCGGGTCCAGCGTGAAGTCGACGTAAACGTTGTTGCCGTCGCGCTTGTAGACCGAGGTGCGCGACACGTTGTCCACCCACGAGGGGTACATGGCGTAGTTCGTCACGACGCCGAAGACCTTCTCGGGCGTGGCCTTCACGTCGAAAATCGCGACACCCCGTCCACCCTTGGCGGTCTGCACCTGCTTGAGCACGGGCTTGCCCGCGGTCAGCCGCGCGGTCTCCTCCGTGCCCAGCGACACGGCCGGCGGCGGGCCGTTGAACGGCGGGACCAGCCCCTTGTGGGGGTGGGGCTTGGCGGGGTCGGCGGCGAGCGCCATCGCGAGGAGGAGCAGCGTGTTCATGGTCCCTCACCTGTAGCCAGCGACGCGGATGCGCGCGAGACATTCACATCCCGCGCGGCGGATGCTAGCATGCCCGGGATCCCCGAGGCCCTCCGTGCTTGCTGTCCTGCTCCTCACCCTCGTCGCCTGCAACTCCGAGAACGCCGACGACGACGGCGACGGCCTCACCAACGGCGAGGA
>JBDLRI010000134.1:0-29231 GCA_039800105.1 Pseudomonadota bacterium | reverse complement strand
ACGCGCTGGTGGGCACCTGGGCGTACGCCAGCGTCGAGCAGATGAGCGGCGCGCCCATCGATCACCGCAGCGACCTCTACAGCCTGGGCGTCATCCTCTTCGCGATGCTGACCGGAAGGCGTCCGTTCACCGCAAAGGATCTCGCCGGGTACCTGGAGGTGCACCGCACCCACCGCGCGCCGGCCCCCCGGGAGCTGGATCCGCGCGTGCCGGGGCACCTCGACGCGATCTGCTCGCGGCTCCTGCGGACGGACCCCCGTGAGCGCTTCCGTTCGGCGCAGGACATCCTCTACCTGCTGGAGACGCGGGACGCGGCCCACGCGTCGCATCCGGCCCCGGACGGCGACTGGGTGCCGCCGCTGGTCGGGCGCGAGGCCGAAGATGGCGCGCTGCGCGCGCTCGTCGCGGCGCTGACCCGCGGGGAGGGGGGTGTGGCGTGGGTGGAGGGCCCCGAGGGCGTCGGCCGCACGCGCATGCTCGAGATCACGGTCGATCAGGCCCAGGCCATGGGAGTCCCCTGCGTGCGGGAGACCGTCCCGCACGGGGACGCTCCGCTCGGGTGCGTGCTGCGCCTGGCCTCGTCGTTGGCGGAGGAGCTGGGCTCCGGCGCGCCGGCCGACCTCGCGGCGCTGCTGTCGGGCGAGAACGCCGCGGCCCTCCCGCGCGAGCAGGTGGTGGAGGCGCTCGTCGAGGGGTTCCGGCTGTTGCTCGAGGACGGGCCGGCCGTGCTGGTGGTGGACGATCTGCACGAGGCCCAGGTGCCGGCGGTGTCGGCGCTCACGACACTCGTCGAGCGACTCGGCGGTGCGCCGCTCCTCGTCGTGGTCTCCGCGCGGACCGACGCCGCCCGGGGCCGCCTCGCGGCGCTGCGGGAGCGGGCCGTCCGCCGGATCCTTCTCGGGCCGCTCGACCGGGACGCGGTGGCGGCGCTGGTGACGCAGGCCGTCGGGCCGGGCCGCGCGGCGCAGGTGCTCACGGAGCGCTTGTACCGGGAGACGGAGGGAAACGTCCTGTTCCTGGTCCTGTTCCTCCAGAACCTGTTGCTCGCCGGCATGCTGGAGCGCCATGGCGAGCGGCTTCGCCTGGTGGCGGACCCCGACGAGATCGAGAGCGGCCACGTGGACGTGCCGTTGGGCGTCCGGCAGGTCGTGCGCGCGCGTCTCGGGCCGCTCGATTCCGCCCAGCGGGCCATCGTGCGCGTGCTGGCCGTGTTCGGCCAGGAACTCGACGTCGACCTGCTCGTCGACGTGCTCGACCGGGACGAGGCGGAGCTGGAGGCGCCGCTCACCGCCCTCGCGGGGCGCGGCATCGTGCGACGCCGCAGCGTCGGTACGCAGGTGCGGATCGCCTTCTCCCACGCCAAGTTCGGAGACGTCACCTACCGCGACATGGACGACTCCGAGCGCGCCGCCCTCCACCGCAAGGTCGCGAACGCGCTGGAGGCGCGCGTGTCCAGCGTGCCGTCCGTGGCCGAGCGGGTCGGCGAGCACTACCGTCGTGCAGGCGACAGCGGCCGCGCGTATCGCTATCTCGCCGCGGCAGGACGCCGTTTCGTCGCGCGCGGCATGCCCGCGGAGGCCCTGGAGGTGCTCGGGCGTGCGGCGGCCGCCGAGGACGGGGCGCGCGTGGATCTGTCGGCGTCCGAGGTCGCCGGCGCGCGCACCGACCTGCTGGTGGCCCGGGCGGAGATCCACGCCATCCGCGGGGAGCCCGCGGCCGCGCGGGAGGCCGTCGACGCGCTGCTGCGCCTGCTCGCCGACGGGTTGGTCGGCGAGGAGGAGACGATGCGGGCGCGGGTCGTGCTCGGCCGTGTCCTCCGCACGCTCGGAGAGCTCGACGCGGCGGAGGGCCAGGCGAACCTGGTGCTGCCGCGGGCCCAGGCCCTCCACGCGCGCGACCTCGTCGCGGAGGCGCTCATCGTCCTCGCGGGGATCGCCTGGAACCGCGGCCAGCTCGACGCCTGCGAGGCCCGGGCGCAGGAGGGCCTCGCGATCGCCACGGCGTCCGCGCAGCTTGGGCAGCGGGCGCGGCTGCTGCTGGCGCTCTCGTCGGTCCAGGCCACCCGCGGTCAGCTGGCGCAGGCGGCCGGGGGCCTGGCGGAGGCGCAGGCGATCTTCAAGGACCTGCGCATGAAGCCGTCGCGGGCGCTGGCGCTCGCGAACCTCGCGGAGGTCATGCTCGGACAGGGCGACGTGGGCACGTCGTGGACCCACGCCACGGAGGCGCTCGCCGAGGCCCGCGACGCGACGCACGGTGTCGGACAGATCGCGGCCCACGACATCCGCGGGCACGCCGCGTTGCTGGTGGGAGCCGCCGACGTCGCGCGTGCGGAGCTCGATGCCTCCGTGGCGCTCTCCACGGCGATCGAGGCCCCGGAGGAGGGTATCGTCGGTGCCATGCTCCTCGGCCGCCTGGCCCTCGAGGGGGATGACCCCGCGGGCGCGCTCACGCGGCTCGACGACGCCGCGGCGCGTGCGTCCCACGGTGATCCCGAGCGGCTCGGACCGATCCTCCAGGCGTTGCGCGCCCAGGCGCTCGGGCGTCTCCTGCTGGCTCCCGGTGCGGCCTCCATGCCGCCCGCGCAGCGTCGGGCGCAGGAGGGCGCGGCGCGCGACGCCTTCGTGGCGGCGGAGGGCCCACTCCCGTATCTTCCGCTCGTGCGTCGGGCGCAGTGCACCCTCGATCTCGCGCGGGCGCGCGCCATCGTCGGGGACCTCGACACGGCGCTGACGCTCGCGCGCTCCGCGATCCACCTCGCGAGCATGCGTGGCCTGCGGCTCCTCGCGCTGGACGCGCTCGCCGTGGCGGCATTCGTCACGCCGGACGACCACGAGCGGGCGCGCTGGCATCAAGAGATCGCGGACTACGTGGCCGAGATCGCGCCCACGCTCCCCGTGGCGTGGCGGCCGGGCTTCCGCCGAAGGCTGGGACTCCCGCCGCATGGCTGAGCCCGGCGCACCGGAGACCCTGGGCCCGTGGCGCACCGAGCGCGAGCTGGGTCGGGGCGGCATGGCGGTGGTGTACGCGGCGCGCGGCCCCGGTGGGGGCGCAGCGGCCGTGAAGTGGCTCGTGCGACCCACGCCGGCACGTCGGGCGCGATTCGCGGACGAGGCGCGCTTCCTGTCGCGGATGGCCCACCCCAACGTGGCGCGTCTCCTCGGCCAGGGGGAGGAGGCCGGTCGCCCGTGGATCGCGCTGGAGCTCGTGGCCGGACCGGATCTGCGGCTCTACGCCGAGAAGCTCCGCAACCGTCCGCCCTCGGAGCGCGTGTCCCGCGTGCGCGGGATCGCGCGGGACCTCACCCGGGCCCTCGCCTACCTGCATGCCGAAGGGGTGGCGCACCGGGACGTGAAGCCCGCCAACGTGCTGCTCGCCGAGGACGGCCGCGCGGTGCTGACGGATTTCGGCGTGGCCTTCTCGGTCGACGAGGAGGATGCGGACGCCGCCTCCGCGGCATGGATCGGCACCGCCGCGTACGGGGCCCCCGAGCAGTTCTCCGGTCGTCCGGTGGATGTGCGCGTCGATCAGTACGGTCTGGGCGGCACGCTCTACCACCTCCTCACCGGGCGTCGGCCGTTCCCGGGGGACGACCCCGCCTCGCTCGTGCGCGCCCACCTGGAAGACGTTCCGCGCCCTCCGTCGCGGCTGGACCCCACGGTGCCACCTGACCTGGAGCGCGTCGTCCTGCGCCTCCTCGCCAAGGACCCCGCGGCCCGGTATCCGGACATGGCGGCCGTGGAGGCTGCGATCGGCGCCGGGGACGTCGACACCATGCCCTTCGCGGGTCGGCAGGTCCACGTCGACGCCGTCGCACGGGCGGTCGAGCGGCTCGCCGAGGGTGAGGGCAGCGTCCTCGTGCTGCAGGGAGCGCGTGGGAGCGGTCGTCACTGGCTGCAGGCGCTGGCGCGCGACGCGGCCGCGCGGCGGGACCTCGCGTGCGTCGCCACGGACGACGCCGAGACGGCGCAGGCGGTGGCGCGGCGCGTGGCGGCCGGAGAGACCGTGCTCCTGGTCACCACGGTGCAGGTGCCGGGAGCGGAGGTGCTCGATCTGGCGCCGCTGGGGCTCGCGGACGTGCGGCGGACGCTCTACGCGATGGCGCCGGGCACGCAGGATCTCGCGCGGGTCGCGGAGCGCCTCCACCGGGAGAGCGGGGGCAACGCAGGCCTGCTCCTGGCGTGTGCCCAGGCGTGCGCCGCGCCGGAGGGTCCCGCACGCCTCGTCCTGCCCGAGACGCTGGTCGTCGACACCGCGCCCTGGCTGCACGACCTCGATTTGGACGCCCGGGTGGTCGGCGGCGTGCTGGCGATCGCCGCGCTCCCGATCCGGGTGGACGACATCGAGGCGGTGGCCCACACCCCCGCCCATGCCGCGCTGGACGGGCTCCTCGCGCGGGGCGTGGCGCGCTCGACCGAGGCGGGGTGGACGCTCGCGGCGGAGGCCTTCCGCGCGCCCCTTCGGCAGGGGGTCCCGGAGCCGGACGCCATCGCGCGGGCGCTGGAGGCGATGCGTCCCCATGGCGAGGAGGGTCCCGACCCCGTGCTCGTCGAGGTGTCGCGCCTGCGGGCGACCGGTCGGGCGCGTGAGGCGGTGCCCGGTCTCGAGGCGGCGGTGGAGACCTGCGAGGACCCGTCCGTGCGGGCGTCGCGTCTGATGGCGCTCGGCGCGTTGCGGTGGAGCATCGGGGAGCCGACCGGGGCGCGCGAGGCGTTCCAGGCGGCCATGCCCGCGCTGGCCACTCCGTCCGCCCGTTCGCGGGCCGCTGCGGGTGCCGGTGCCGCCGCGCTGCAGGAAGGAGACCTCCCGGCGGCGCTCGATCTTCTGGTCGTGGCACGCGCGGAGGCCGAGATCGCCGCGGACCCCGCGCGGCAGGTGTTGGCGCTCGTCAACCTGGCCGAGGCGCGCGCGCTCGCGGGGGAGCTCGGGGAGGCGCTGCGCGTCGCCCGGCGGGCCGTGGCGCTCGCCGAGGGCCTGCGGGACCGCGCCATCGAATGCATGGCCGTTCGACATCTCGGCCAGGTGTTGCTCGACGCCGGGCAGTTCGCCGAGGCCGCGGGCGTCCTGGCCGACGCGAGCGCGCTGGCGCATGCCGCGGACGTGGCCGACGAGCGGCTCGCCGCGCACGTCCTCCGGGCCGCGTGCTCGCTGCGGACGCCCGGCGGTGCGGCGGCGGCCATGGACCGACTGTCCCCGTGGTTGGGTCGCGCGGCGCTCGACGCAGAGGGGTTCCTCCCGCGCGGGCGCGCCATGTGGGTGCGTGCCGCGGTGGGCCTCGGCGACGCACGGATGCGCGAGCGCGCGCTGCAGGGGGCCGTGGGCGGGCTGTCCGATCCGAGGGCCCACGTGCGGGTGCGCGTGGGCCTGGAGCTCGCCCTCGCGGGGCGCGCGCTGGGGGCGCGGGAGCAGGTCCGGGCGTGGGCGGCCGCCGCGCGCGACGAGGCCCGCCGATGCGGGTTCGCGCTGCTCGTCGCGCCGGCCGCATCGCTGTGCGCGTGGGCAGATGGGTCACCGGTGCCGCCGGCCCCCGAGAGGCACGGGCTGGACGGTGCCGCCCGGGACGCCTACCTCGCGTCCCTTCAGGTCGGATGAGGGGTGCCCGTCAGCGGGCACCGACCGCGGGCGCGTAGACCGGGGCGCCCCCGGGCAGGCCGGCGGGTGCGACGACAGGGGCCACCGGCAGCGCGGGCGGCGCGGACGCAGGTGTCTCGGGCGCGTCGTCCTCCGCATCCTCCACCGCCGCGGGTTCCGCCGCGTCGGGGTCCTCGGGGGCGACCTCGGGGGCTTCGACCGGCGCGGGTCGCGGCGGGATGCGTCCCTGCGTCTCCTGCTCCGCCAGGATCGCCAGCAGCAGCGCCGCGCGGTCGGCCAGCGCATCGGCGTCGCTGCGCAGCGGGCCGAGCTGGCCGATCCGTCCCGCCCGTGCGATGCTCGCGGCGGTGTCGGCGAGCGCGCGCGCGGCCTCGCCGAGCTTGAGCGCGGCGCCCTCGGCCATGGCGTCGGAGGCATCCGGGGCGCCGGGCGCGTCGGGCGGGGTCCGCTGCGGCGCCCCCGGCTCCGCGCGGACCCAGGACAGCAGCAGGAGGAGGCCCAGGTGCAGCACGAACCGTTCCATATCCGCCCGTGGCGCGAAGGCGACGACGCGCTCGGTCACATCGCGGGGGTGTACCGCGAGTACGGGCTGTGCTTCGAGCCGGGCTTCGAGGACGACCTCGCCGACGTGGGACGGACCTACGCGCGTGCCCTGTTCCTCGTGGCGGAGGACGAGGGCGGCCTCGTGGCGACCGCGGCGGCCTGCAACCACGGCGGGGTGCGGCTCGTGCGGCGGATGTACGTGGCGCCGCGCGCCCGGCGCGTCGGCCTGGGGCGCACCCTCCTCCGCGCCTGCATGGCGTGGGGCCCGTGGGTGCGCACCGAGTTGTGGAGCGACGTTCGATTCCGCGAGGCGCACGCGCTCTACCGCAGCGAGGGCTTCACGGCGGGCCCGTGCCGCATCCTCGCGGATCCGGACCGCTCCGTCGAGCGCCACTTCGCGCACGCGGGCCGGGGCGTTGCCGGCACGCCGCCGCGGTTGGCCCCGTAGGGGCCTCGGGCGGCGGCGGCCTGAGCCCCCGCCCCATCACGGGGACCGATAAGGAGGGCGGAGACCCGGGGGGTTCCCTGTCCAGCTTCCGCGACGCGCTCGAGCAGTCCGTGCTCCTCTTCGACGGCGGCATGGGCACGCAACTGCAGGGCTTCCCGCTCGGGCTGGAGGACTACCGCGGCCTGGAGAACTGCTCGGAGATCCTGAACCTCACGCGCCCCGACGTGATCGACACGGTGCACCGGCGCTACCTCGATGCCGGCGCCGACGTCATCGAGACGAACAGCTTCGGCGGCGCGCCCTGGGTGCTCGGGGAGTTCGGCCTGGCCGGGGAGGTGCACGCGGTGAACCTGGCCGCCGCCCGGATCGCCCGGGAGGCCGCCGACGCCTACCGCAGCGAGGCGCGTCCGCGGTTCGTGGCGGGCAGCGTCGGGCCGGGCACGCGGCTGCCCACGCTCGGCCACATCGGGTGGGAGGAGATGGCCGCGGGCTACCGCGTGCAGGTGGCGGCGCTGCTCGAGGGCGGCGTGGACGCCCTGCTCGTCGAGACCTGCCAGGATCTGCTGCAGGCGAAGTGCGCGCTGGCGTCCATCCTCGACGTCTTCGAGGCGGGCGGGCGGCGCGTGCCGGTCATGGCGCAGGTCACCCTGGAGACGACCGGCACGATGCTGCTCGGCAGCGACGTCGCGGCCGCGGCGACCGTGCTCGAGGCGTACCCCGTCGACGTGATCGGGCTGAACTGCGCGACGGGGCCGCAGGAGATGGCGTCGCACGTGCGCTGGCTCTCCCGCCACGTCCGCGCGCACGTCAGCGTGCAGCCCAACGCGGGCCTGCCGCAGCTCGTGGACGGCCGCACCTGCTACCCGCTCACGCCGGCGGAGCTGGCGGACTGGCACGCCCGCTTTCTTCGGAAGGACGGCGTGCGGGTGGTCGGCGGGTGCTGCGGGACGACGCCGGAGCACATCCGCGCCTGCGCGCCGGGGGCGCGGGCCGCGCGGCCGGCCGTGCGCGCCGTGGACTTCGTGCCGTCCGTGGCGAGCCTCTACGGCGCCCAGCCGCTGCGTCCGCAGGCCGACATCTTCGCGATCGGCGAGCGCACGAACGCCAACGGAAGCCGACGCTTCAAGCGGCTGCTCGAGGCTGGCGATCGCGACGGCATGGTGGGCATGGCGCGCGAGCAGCTGCGCACCGGCAGCCACGCGGTGGACGTGTGCGTGGCGGTGGTCGGTCGCGACGAGGTCGCCGACATGGACGGGCTGATGGCGCGCCTGGCGCCGGCGGTCCAGGGACCGCTCGTCGTGGACAGCACCGAGCTGCCCGTGCTGGAGGCCGCGCTGCGCCGCATCGGCGGGAAACCGGTGATCAACTCCATCAACCTGGAGGACGGCGAGGGGCGGCTCGACGCGGTGTGCCGGCTCGCACGTCGACACGGCGCGGCCGTGATCGCCCTCACCATCGACGAGGACGGGATGGCGCGCACGCCGGAGCGCAAGCTCGCCGTCGCGCGGCGATTGTACGATCTGGCCGTGGGGCGGCACGGAATCGCGCCGGACGACCTGCTGTTCGACCCGCTCACCTTCACGGTCGCCACGGGACAGGAGGACGACCGCGCCCTCGCGCGCTGGACCCTGGAGGGGATCCGCGCGATCGCGGCGTGCCTCCCGCGCTGCGGCATCGTGCTGGGCCTGTCCAACGTGAGCTTCGGGCTGCCGCCCGCGGCCCGCCACGCACTCAACGCCGTGTTCCTGCACCACGCCCGCGAGGCCGGGCTGACCGCCGCCATCGTCCACGCGGACGCGCTCGTGCCGCTCTACAAGGTGCCCGAGGACGTCCGTGTCGCCTGCGAGGACCTGATCTTCGACCGTCGACGGGAGGGGTACGACCCGCTTCCGGTGCTGATCGGCCTGTTCGCGGACGCCACCACCGCGACCCGGGAGGCGGCCCCGCCTCCCGCCACGGTCGAGGAGCGCCTTGTGCGGCGCATCGTGGATGGCGACCGGGCCGGCCTCGAGGCCGATCTGGACGAGGCCCTCGTCGCGCGTGCGCCGCTCGCCATCGTCAACGAGGTGCTGCTGGAGGGCATGCGAATCGTCGGGGACCTCTTCGGGAGCGGACGCATGCAGCTGCCGTTCGTGCTGCAGTCCGCGGAGACGATGAAGGCCGCCGTCGCGCATCTCCAGCCGCACATGGGGGCCGCCACCGGCCCGTCGAGGGGGACCATGGTGCTGGCCACGGTGCGCGGCGACGTGCACGACATCGGCAAGAACCTGGTCGACATCCTGCTCACCAACAACGGCTGGACGGTGGTGAACCTCGGCATCAAGCAGCCCATCGACGCGATCCTCCGGGCGGCCGCGGAGCACCGCGCGGACGCGATCGGCATGAGCGGGCTGCTGGTGAAGAGCACCGTCATCATGCGCGAGAACCTGCAGGAGATGGCCCGCCAGGGTTGGACCACGCCGGTCATCCTCGGCGGCGCCGCACTCACGCGGTCGTGGGTCGAGGAGGACTGCGCCCGCGCCTACGGCCGGCGGGTGGCCTACGCGCGGGACGCCTTCGCGGGCCTGCGCTTCATGGAGGGCCTCGCGGACTGGGACGACGCGCTGCCGGAGGCCGCCGCGCCCGCCCTGCCGCCGCGGGCCGAGCGTCCCGTGCCGCTCGATCCGCGCGACGCAGAGCCGGTGCTTCCCGTGCCTCCGGTCACGCCCCCGTGGGAGGGTGCGCGACACGTGGAGGTCCCGCTCGCGGCCCTGGCGCCGTTCGTCAACGAGGACGTGCTCTACAAGTTCCAGTGGGGCTTCCTGCGGAGGACCCTCTCGCCGGAGGAGCACGCCCGGCAGCTCCGGACCGTGGCGCGCCCCCGCTTCGTGGAGCTCATGGACCGGTGCGCCCGGGAGGGCATCCTCGCGCCGCAGGCGGTGTACGGCCATTTCCGGGTCACCCGCGACGGGGACGGCCTCCGCTTCGCCGACGGGACGCGGCTCGGGTTCCCGCGCCAGGTGGCGCCCGACGGCACGCCGGGCCTGTGCCTCGCCGATTACCTGCATCCCGACGGTGACGTCGTGGCGCTGCTCGCGGTGACGGTGGGCGCGCGCGCGAGCGAGGTGGCGCGCACGTGGTTCGAGCAGGACCGCTATGGCGACTATGTCGCCCTCCACGGACTCGGCGTCGAGGTCGCGGAGGCCCTCGCCGAGTTCGTCCACCGCCAGGTGCGGGCGGAGTGGGGGATCGCCGGGGACGACGCGCGCGACATCCCCGAGCTCTTCCACAAGCGCTACCGCGGGTGCCGCTACGCCTGGGGCTACCCCGCGGTGCCGGACATGGCGGACCAGCGCCACGTCCTGCGGCTGCTGGGCGCCGAGCGGATCGGTCTTTCGATGGACGAGGACGAGCAGCTCGAGCCCGAGCAGTCCACCGCGGCCATCGTCTTCCACCACCCGCAGGCGCGGTGGTTCCGGGTGGGCCCGGTCAGATGACCATGTGCTCGCCGTGCACGAAGTCGCGCCCCACGCGGAACGGCGTGAGCGGGCAGGGCCGCCCGAGGGTCTCCACGGTGTCGAGGTCGCGTCCGGCCTCGCAGAGCGCGCGCGCGACGTGCGCGGTGAACGGGCCGAACATGGCGCCGTGGCCGGAGAATCCCGCGAGCCGCACCAGGTTCGGCACGGCGGGGTCGTAGCCGAGGAACGGGTTGTGGTCGGGGGTGACGCCGTAGTAGCCACACGTCGTCGCGGTGAGGCCCGCGAACTCCCCCAGGGGCGGAATCACCTCGGCGAGGCTCGCCCAGGTCTCCACGCCGGCGTTGTCCGTGCCGCTGCGGTGCCAGAAGCGTGCCTCGATGCGGTCCTGGTCCTCGTCGGTGAAGTCGGGCTCGTCGGGCGCGTCGTGCGCCCAGCCCATGAGCATGCTCTCGCCGTTCTCCGGGCGGCAGTAGGCCCCCGACGGCGCGATGACCAGCGGCATCGCGGCGAGCTCCCCGGGCGTGAGGGAGCCGGCGCGCTCGCACATCCACAGGTAGCGCTTGCGCGGCGCGATGGGGAGCACGGTGGCCCCCAGCACCTGCGCCACGCGCGGCGACCAGGCGTTCGTCGCGTCGAGGAACACGTCGCCCGCCGTCTCGCCGTGGGGCGTCCGCACGGCGGCCAGCGACCCGGATCCGTCGTGGCGGGCGCGTTCGACCGGGGCGTGCTGGAGGATCGTGCCGCCGAGGCGGCGCAGGGCGTTGGCGGCTTCGTTGTAGACGGTCTCCGGCCGCAGGAAACCGTCGGTGGGGCACCACGTCGCGCCGAGCACCGCGTGGCGGTCGACCCATCCGAAGCGCGACACGAGCGCGTCGTGCTCGAGGAGCTCCACCTCCGCGAGGCCCGCCGCGCGCTGCACCCGCACCCGGCGGCGGGCGAAGGCCATCTCCTCGTCCGTGCCGAGCAGGAACAGGTAGCCGTTCTGCACGATGGGCACGGAGTCGCCGCCCACCTCCTCGCGGAAGCGTGTGTAGACGTCGACGCTGTGGCGCATCCCGAGCACGGTCTCCGGCGTGGAGAACTGCTGGCGGATGCCGGCCGCGGTGCGGGAGGACGAGCCCGCTCCGACGTGACGCGCCTCGAGGACCGTGACGCGCCACCCCGCGCGACGGAGGGCGAGACCCGTCAGGGTGCCGGTGATGCCTGCGCCGAGAATGACCGCATGCCGCGACATGGCGCGCATGTAACGCGGACGCGCTAGGCTCCCCGGGTCCATGCACGCCCTTCGCGCCGCTTCCCTGCTCGTCCTCGCGTGGGCGGTGGTCGCGTGGCTCGCGGCGTGGCAGTGGACGGTGAGCGTGCGGGGGATCGCGCCGGGCGCGGCGCTCGGCACCTACTACGTGCTTCGTGCGCCGTTCGTCGGCGCGCTCGCGGGGCTCGTGGTCGGACCCGCGGTGCTGGCGTGCCGGCCGCGCTTCCCGACGCCCCGGCAGCTCGGTCGGCTGGTGGCGGTGCAGGCCGGCGGCACGGCGGTGCTCGTCGGAGCGCTGCACGTGGCGTCGCCCGGTGCCTGGTCGCTCGTGCAGTGCGTGCTCGCGCCGCTGGCAGGGGCATTGGCGGCGGCGGGCTGCGCGCCCATGTTCGGGTCCCGGGTGCGCGGCGGCGGCACGGCGCCGTGGGTGGCGCGGGTCGGACACCACGCGGTCGTCGCGGGCGTCGTGCAGGGTCTGGCGCTCGCGGTCGTCGTCTTCCTGGCGCCCGACGGGCTGCGTCTGGGGGCGGAGGCCTGGTTCGGACGCTGGGCGGGGTGGTCGGACCGCGCCGGGACATGGCTCGCCGGGGTGCTGGTGCTGGGGCTCGGCGGTGCCACGGCGGCGCTGTCCGGCCGGCGTGGCCCGTCCCTCCCTGCCATGACGCGCGCGGGCCGCGCGGCGCGGATCGTGGTGTCCACCTTCCACCACGTCGTGGTCAGCGCCGCGGGGCTGTTCGCCGGGACGGCCTTCCTGCTCGCGGTCTGGCCCGGCGACAACGCCTGGAACACCGCGCGCGGGGCGCTTCAATGGGCGGGGCTGTTCTGGGGGGTCGACCCCGGGGGGCTCGCCGGCTTCGTCGTGATGCTCGCGCTCCTCGGACGGTGGATCGCGCTGCGCTGGGCGCGCACGCCGCGGGCCAACGTGACGATGTACGAGGAGTAGGCGCCTTGGGGCGGCGGGCGCCCCCCTCGCGGCGGCGTGCCCCCCGCAACGCCCCCCGCGGGGCGCGGTTAGGCTTCGCGAGTCGCTGGAGGCCCCCGTGTCCGAACCCGCATGGTCCCCGCTCGCGGGTGTGCGCCGCGTGCCCGTGGTGCTCGCCATCCTCGACGGGGTCGGACGCGGCCGCGGCGACGACACGGACGCGGTGGCGTCGGCGCGCACGCCGAATCTCGACCGGCTCCTCGCCACGGCGCCGCACGGCTGGCTCGCGGCGCATGGCCGCGCCGTCGGGCTGCCGTCCGACGCCGACATGGGCAACTCCGAGGTGGGCCACAACGCCATGGGCGCGGGGCGGGTGCTCGACCAGGGCGCCATGCTCGTCGAGGCGGCGCTTTCTTCCGGTGCCGTCTGGGACGGCGCGGCGTGGAAGGAGATCGTGGCGGCAGGCCGCAGCGCGACACTGCACGTCCTGGGGCTCCTGAGCGACGGCAACGTCCACGCCCACGTCGAGCACCTGCGCGCCGTGGTGGCCCGTGCGGCCGCCGAGGGCGTCGGACGGATCCGGGTGCACGTGCTCTCCGACGGTCGTGACGTGTCGGAGCGGAGCGTGCTCACGTGGCTCGCGCCGCTGGAGGCCTGGCTCGCCACGCTGCCCGACGCGCGCGTGGCCAGCGGCGGAGGGCGCATGCACATCACCATGGACCGCTACGAGGCCGACTGGCCCATGGTCAAGCGCGGCTGGGACTGCCACGTGCACGGCGTCGGGCGGGCGTTCCCCTCGGCCTGCGACGCGGTCCACGCCTTCTACGACGCGGATCCGAAGATCAACGACCAGTGGCTCCCCGCCTTCGTCGTGACCGGCCCGGACGGCGCGCCCGCGGGCCGCATCGCGGACGGGGACGCCGTGGTGCTGGTGAACTTCCGCGGCGACCGGGCCCTGGAGATCTCCCGTTGCTTCGAGGCGCCCAGCGGCGGGACGCCGGTGCCGATCGACCTCTCCGGGCCGGGCGGCGCGCCGGCGCCCCGGGTCACCTACGCCGGCATGATGCAGTACGACGGGGACCTGCGCGTCCCGGCGAGGTTCCTCGTGGCGCCGCCGGCGATCGATCGGACCGTGGGCCAGTACCTCGCAGCGGCCGGGCGACGCAGTTTCGTGGTGTCCGAGACGCAGAAGTTCGGACACGTGACCTACTTCTTCAACGGCAACCGCTCGGGCCTCATCGACCCGGCGCTCGAGCGCTACGAGGAGGTCCCGAGCGACCGCGTGCCCTTCGAGCAGGCTCCGGCGATGCAGGCGCACGCGATCACGGCCCGCGCCGTCGAGGCCGTGCGCTCCGGGCGATGGGACCACGTGCGGCTCAACCTCGCCAACGGCGACATGGTCGGCCACACCGGCGACTTCGCGGCCACCGTGGCCGCCGTGGAGACGGTGGACGCCTGCGTGGGGGAGCTGGAAGCGGCCGTGCGCGAAGCCGGCGGCGTGCTCGTCGTGACCGCGGACCACGGCAACGCCGACCTGATGGTCGAGCTCGACGGAAAGGGCCGCCCCATCGAGGTGGACGGCCGTCGCACGCCGCGCACCAGCCATTCCCTCAACCCCGTCCCGGTGATCCTCGTGGACGCCAGCGGCCAGTGGGATCTGCACGTGCCGGACGGTGCCGGCATCGCCAGCCTGGGCGCCACCGTCCTGGCGCTGTGCGGCATCGATCGGCCGGAGGGCTACCTGCCGTCCCTCGTGTCCCTCCGCGCCGACGCGGGGGAGGCGTTGCGGAGGGGGATGTCCCCCTCCGCCAAGGAGTCCCGTGGTGGTTGACCTCCGCTCCGATACCGTGACCCGGCCGACCCCGGCCATGCGGGCCGCGATGGCCGCCGCCGACGTGGGGGACGACGTGTTCGAGGAGGACGCCACCGTCACCCGGCTCGAGGCGCGCGTCGCGGAGCTGCTGGGCCACGAGGCGGGCCTGTTCGTCCCGAGCGGCACGATGGCGAACCAGATCGCCATCCGCCTGCTCACGCAGCCCGGCGACGAGGTCGTGCTCGAGGCGGAGGCGCACCCGTTCCTCTACGAGGCCGGCGGGCCCGCGGTGATCAGCGGCGTCACGCTGCGGCTCGTGCCGGGGACGCGCGGCGTGCTCGAGCCGGACGCGGTGCGGGCGGCGCTCCGTCCGCCGAACGTGCACCATGCGGTCCCGACGATGCTCTCGGTGGAGAACACCTCCAACCGCGGGGGCGGCACGGTCGCCTCGGTGGCGCGGACGCGTGCGCTGCTGGACGTCGCGCGGGAGGCGGGCCTCCGCACGCACCTCGACGGCGCGCGGGTGTGGAACGCGCACGTGGCGTCGGGCGCGCCGCTCGACGCGCTCGCCGGCGGGTTCGACGTCGCCAACGCCTGCTTCAGCAAGGGCCTGGGGGCGCCGGTGGGCAGCGTGATGGTCCTGCCGCGCGCGCTGCTCGCGCGGGCCCGGCGCATCCGGAAGATGCTCGGCGGCGGCATGCGCCAGGTCGGCGTGCTGGCGGCGGCGTGCGACTTCGCGCTCGACCACCACCTGCCGCGCCTCGGGGAGGACCACGCACGCGCCCTCCGGCTGGCCGAGGGCCTTCGGGCGGACGGGTGGCCGCTGGAGCTTCCCGAGACGAACCTGCTCTACGTGCGCTGCGCGGATGCGCACGCGCTCGTCGCCGCGCTCGCGGAGGACGGCGTGCGCTGTCTCCCGCTCGCGCACGACCGCGTGCGGCTGGTGACGCACCTCGACGTGGACGACGCGGGCATCGCGCGGGCCCTGGACGCCTTCGCCCGGCAACCCGGCGCCTGGCGCGCCGCGTGAGGATCTGGTCCTGCGCGCTGCCGACCCTTCCGGCGGCATCGGAGCGGATCTGGCGGGTGGTGGAGCGGGTCGCCGCGGAGATTCGCGCACGGCCCACGCACGCCGGCCCCCTGCTGGCCGCCGCGCTGCGCAACGCGCGCTCCCTGGGCGCGAAGGAGCGCCCGGTCGCCGGGGATCTGCTCTCCGCGTCGCTGCGTCATCCGCGGGCGCTCGCGCGGCTCGACCCGGACCCGTACGTGGCCCTGCGGCGCCTGGCGGCGGGCGACGTGCCCGACCTTCCGGATCCGGACGACGCCTATGCCGTGGCGGTCTCGCTGCCGGAGGATCTCGCGGCGGAGTGGTGGGCGCAGCTGGGCCCCGACGGGGCGGTGGCGCACGCCCGCCTGCTCGCCGGCCGCGCCCCCGTGGCCGTGCGGGTGCTGCGCGGGCCCGTGGCGCTGCCGGTGCCGTCGCGCGCGGCCGGACCGCACGGACGGGTGCTGGAGGGTCGGGTGAACCTCCACGTGGTGCCCGCGTGGACCGAGGGGCGCATCGAAGTCCAGGATCTCGGAAGCCAGCGGATCGTCGATGCCCTCGCGGCGCAGCTTCCGCCCGGGGCGCGCGTGTTCGACGCGTGTGCCGGGGCGGGTGGCAAGGCGCTGTCCCTCGCGGCGCTCGGCTTCGCCGTGCAGGCCTGGGACGTGCGTCCCGCGGCCCTCCGCGAGCTGTCCCGCCGCGCGGCGCGCTGCGGTCTGGACGTCCGGATCGCGCCACCCTCCCCGCGTCAGCGCTTCGACGCGGTGCTCGTGGACGCCCCGTGCTCCGGGACGGGCGTGCTGCGTCGCCACCCCGAGAACCGTGCGCGGCTGTCGTTTCCGACCGACGTCCAGGCCGAGCTCCTCGCGCGCGCCCTGGACCTCGCGCCGGGCGTGCTGTACGCCACCTGCTCGCTCGCGGCGCGGGAGAACGGCGTGCTGGTGCGCCGCGTGGCGGGCGTCCCGCTGTTCGAGGAGACCGTCTGGCCGGGGCGGCCGCTCCCCGCGTACGCCGGGCTGCCCGCGCTCGCCGACGATCCCGAGGGGTTCTACTGGGCGTGGGTGCGGTGCTGAGGCCCTCCGCCCGCCTGCGCGCGCTCGCCGCGCTCGGCGTCGTCCTCGCGTGCAACGCCGCGCTCGTCGGCTGGGCGTGGTGGTTCCGGCAGGCCGTGGCGCCGGGGTGGGTGAAGGGACCGCTCATCGATCCGGCCTCGCCCTACGCCCCGGAGAACGCCATGGTGCGCTTCGCCGTGGCGGCATGCGCCGCCTTCGACCTCTACCTGATCGGAACGCTGCTCCTGTGGCGGAGGGGAGGTCCCCTCCGCAACGCCTCCCCCGCGCGTCGGTGGACCGCGCGCCTCGCGCCGCTCGGGGTGGCCCTCGCAGCGGCGTGGGTGACCGAGAACGGGCTTCGCCTGTGGCTCGTCCACGACATGGTGACCTACTTCCGGCCGCATCCCGCGCTGCACTGGGTCGTGCGCCCGAACCTCCGGAACTTCGACAACCTCAAGGGGGGCGGGCGCGTCACCACGAACGCCGACGGCCTGCGCGACGGCCCGGCCTCGCGCGTGCGCCCACCGGGCACGTACCGGGTGATGGTGCTCGGCGACAGCTCCAACTTCGGGCACGGCGTCGAGGGGTCGGAGACCTGGGCCCGCGTGCTGGAGCGGTTCGTGCCGACGCACCGCGGGATGCGCGTGGAGGTGGTCAACGGCGCCACGCCGGGGTGGACCACCTACCAGGCGGTCGCCTTCATGCGCGGCGTCGGGGCGGCCTACGCGCCGGACCTCGTCGTGGCGGGGTTCAACAACGACCCCGGCCCCGAGTACCTCGGCGACGCGGAGCGTGCGCCGGGGCCGGGGGTCGGGGCGCTCAACGCCCTGCTGTTCCGCTCGGAATTCTACCTGCTCGGCCGCGAGGTGGTGCTGGCCACCGCACGGCGTGCGGTGGGCACCGCGGCGATCCGGCAGGCGGGCGAGGAACCCCGCTACGGCGCGCTCGCGGCGGACACCGCGCGGCGGCTTCGCCCGCGCGTGCCGCGGGACGCCTTCGTGGCGAACCTCGCGGCGCTCGACGCGCTGCCAGGGGACTTCGCCTGGGTGAACATGCCGATCAACCGCGCCGTCCCCGAGCTCGTGGCGCGGTACGTCGACGCGTCGTACCGCGCGGCGGCGTCCGAGCTCGGGGGTCAGCGCGGATTCCCGGTCATCGACGTCGACGCCGCCTGGCAGCGGGACGGCATCGCCGACTTCCAGCCCGGGCACGTGTTCCACCCGGACGCGGCCGGCCACGCCCGCATCGCGGCGCAGGTGGCCGCCACGCTGTTTCCCGGCGAGGGCGCGCCGACGCCGCTCGTGCTCGGCATCTCCTCCCTCACCCCCGTCCACGCCCACGTGGCCGTGGCGCTGGCGGCGCACCCGGCGTTGGCCGCCGACGCGGGCGTGGCACTCGACGTGCGGTCGTACGGGTCCGGCAAGGCGCAGGGCGACGATGTGGCCGCGGGGCGCCTCGACGCGTTCTTCAGCTGCGAGGTCCCCGCAGCCCGCATGCTCACGTCCTTGCCGGACGCGGAGGTGGTGGCCACGCCGGGCGTGCTCGGGCGCATCGCGATCGTCGGGCGCGTGCCCTCGCTGGCGGCACTGCGCGGGCGTCGCGTGGCGGTGGCGCCGGGCAGCACCCCCGCGATGGATTGGGAGACCTGGGGGGCCTCCCTCGGTGCCGTGGTGGTGCCCCTGGACACCGACGCGATGCAGGATGCCCTCGCGCGCGGGGCCGTGGACGCCGCCGCGGGCTGGGACCCCTGGGTCGCGCGGTGGCTCGCGGAGGACCCGCGGTTGCGTGTGCTCGCGTCGCGGCCGTTCCGCTCGGTGCTGGCCGTGCGTCGGTCGTGGGCCGACACGCCCGACCCGCGCGGGGATCGGCGCCGACGGCTCGTGGCGCTGGTCGAGCGCGCGCTGCGTGCCGCCGCGTCGGAGCGTGCGGCGACCGATTCGGCCGTGGCCTCCGTGTCGGGGTGGCCCCTCGAGGTCGTGCGCGCCGTGGCGGACCAGAACGCGTGGCTGACCGGAACGGCCGACGCCTCCGCGCTCGTCGACGCGGACCGGGCCGGGCTGGCACGCGCCTACGCCTGGGCGCGGCTGCCGCTTCCGGCCTGGCTCGCCGCGCCTACGCCGGCCCGCTGACGCGGCGTGCGGCCGCGAAGCCGGCCGCGGCCACGAGCGCGGTCAGCACCACGCCCCAGGCGAGGTCGACCGGTACGAGCGCCGCGGGCCAGCCTGCGATCACGGCCCAGTTCGTGAGCTCGTAGGTGCCGTACGCGAGCAGCCCCAGCTCGGCGCCGCGTCGGGCGGCGTCCGCGGTCGAGGTGGCCGGTACCACCGCCAGGCGGGTCACGAGCGCGAGGTAGAGGACGTAGAACGCCGCTGCCGCGGGCACGACGACCGGATCGGCCTTCAGCGCGCCGAGGTGGCGCGCGTAGAGATCCACCGCCACCACGCCGAGGAACGTGAGGTCGAGCACGAGCATCACGGCCGCGCTGGTGAGGAATGCGGCCGCGAGGGCCCGAAGGGGAAGGGGGTGTCGCATGGGGAGAGGCTAGCGCGCTAGGACGTGACGTCACCCGGAGCCACCGTGAACCCCGTCACCGAACACTTCACCGCGCGTGCGGGGCACTACGATCGAAGCTCGCGCTGGTGCACCGATCCCGCGCTCGCGCAGGCCACGCGGGACGCGGTGGCGCCGGAGCCGGGGCATCGGCTCCTGGACGTCGCGTGCGGCACGGGCCTCGTCGCGCGGCACTTCCGGGGAACGGTCGCGGAGGTCGTCGGGCTCGACCTGACGCCCGCGATGTTCGCGCAGGCCGCACCGCACGTGGACAGGCTCGTGGCCGGCGACGCGGCGCGGCTGCCGTTCGCGGACGGTACCTTCGATCGCGTGACGTGCCGGCAGGGCCTGCAGTTCATGGACGACGCCGCCGTGGTCCGGGAGATGCGGCGGGTGCTCGCGCCGGGCGGACGCGTCGTGCTGGTCCACCTCGTCGCCTATGGGGACGAGGACCGCGCGGCGTACTTCGAGATCCTCCGGCTGCGGAACCCCGCGCGTCGCAACTTCTACGTGCGGGAGGACTTCGCCCGACTGCTCCGCGATGCCGGCTTCGTGGACATCGCCCTGCACGATCACGTCTCCGAGGAGGACGTGGAGGCCTGGGCCGACAACCGCGCCATCGGTCGCCCCGAGGTCGACGCCATCGCGGAGGTCTACCGCACGGCGTCCCCGGCGTTCCACGCGCTCCACGGGGTGCGCATGGAGGGAGGGCGCATCCTGGACCGCATGCTGTTCTGCGTGGCCGTGGGCCACGTGCCCGTCTGAACGGCGGCGCCCGGGCGGGCGCATGGTAGACTTCCCGAGGGAGGCGGGATGGGAGCGGCGTGGTGGTTGTTCCTGGCGTGCGTGTCCGACCCCAAGGCCGACTCCGCCGGAACCTGCGAGCCCGTCCGGTACCTTCCGATGGGCGGCTGGCGCTTCGAGGATTTCCCGGAGGCCATTTCGTACGCCATGGGGGCCGGCGTCGCGATCGTGGACCTGGATGAGGACGGTGCGGTCGACCTCGTCTACGCCGGCGCCGGGCATGTCCACTGGATGCGGGGGGACGGTTCGGGCGGCTTCGTGCTCGCGCCGCGCCTCGAATTCCAGCCGCCGTTGTCGGAGCCGCCGCGCTCCATCGCCGTCGCCGACCTCGACGACGACGGGGTGCACGACCTGGTGCTCGGTGATGCCTACGAGACGGTCGATGCCGTGGCGTACGGCGCGCCGGACGGCGTGTGGAGGACCGTCCCGATGCCGGGGACGGATGCCCGGACGTGGACCTCGTCGCTCGGGGATCTCGACGGCGACGGATGGGTGGACGCCTACGTGGCGACCTACGATGTGCCCTTCGACTACCCGCTGATCATGCAGGGCGCGCACCTGGGGCGCGGGCACGGGGTGTGGCGCAATGCGGGCGGCCGGATGTGGGCCGCGATCGCCGGCGCGGTGCCGGCGTCGGTCGACCGCGCGGTCAGCCTGCAGGGAAGCCTGCTCGACGTGGAGGGCGACGGGGACCTGGATGTCTACATGGTGAACGATTTCGGCCCCTACATCGCGCCGAACGCCTTGCTCCGCAACGATGGCGCCGGCCGTCTGTCGGTGGACGACGGGTGCGCCTGCGACGTGTCGCTCTACGGGATGGGCGGCGGCGTGGGCGACGCCGACGCGGACGGAAGCCCGGACCTGGTGGTCACCAACGTGGGTTCTCCGGTCCTGCTGCTCAACGACGGCAGCGGGCGGTACGTCGACGCGACGCGCGCGCTCGGCGCGTACATCCCGCCGTCCCCGACCACGATGACGTCCTGGGGCGCCTCCTTCGCGGACATGGACCGGGACGGGGATGATGACGTGGTGATCTCCTACGGGGGACTCGGCCCGGCGGGTTCCGGCGCGATCGGCCAGCTTGTCGGCACGGAGCCCGACTGGATCGAGGAGCCCGATCAGCAGACCTCCATCCTGCTCAATGACGGGACGGGCCGGTTCTCGCTGCTCCCGGCCGGGTCCTCCCCCGCCCGTTCCCAGGCGCGTACCCACGCACTCGGGGATCTCGACGGCGACGGGCGTCTCGACCTGGTCATCGTGGGGCGTGGGTTCCTCGAGGCATGGCGCGCGGAAGGCGGGTGCCCGACCGGGCTGCGCATCGCGTTCGAGGGGCCTCCAGGCAACCCCCACGGTCTCGGCGCGCGCGTCGACGTGACCGCCGGCGGGCGGCGGTGGACCCGCTGGATGTTGCCGTCCACGACGGGCTCCCAGTCGGCGTTGGAGGTCGTGGCGGGACTGGACGGCGCGGACGTCGCGGAGGCGGTGGAGGTCACCTGGCCCGACGGGCGCACGACCCTGGACACGGACGTACCGTCCGGGCGCTGGGTCGCGCGGCACCCGGACGCCCCGTAGCGAGGGGCCGGCTCAGGGCTCCGCGAGCACCACCGTCGCCCCCGCCTCCGCGGGACCGAACGCCGACACCTCGCCATCGGGCCACGTCACCTCGCCGCCGTCGAGGCGCGGCAGGCCGCCGAGGCCCACGTAGAACTCGTGCGCGTTGGACGAGCCCGTCGTCGACGGCAGCGCCCAGAGGGTGGCGGTGCGCACGCCGAGCCGGGCACGGACGCGTGCGCCGAGCGCGTGCGGGTTCCGGTCCCGTCCGGCGAGCCGCAGCGTCACGCCGGGCCCGCAGGAATCCACCGTGCGCCACTGCCGCAGGAAGTACTTCCCGACGGACACCACGTCGGGGTCGCCGTCCCGGTCCAGGTCGCCGACGGCGAGGGCGCGCTCGTTGCGGGTGTCCCAGACGGTGCCGTCCCGGAGGAAGCCCCCTCCGACCTGCCCGCGGTGCACGACGTTGTACTGCTCGGGACCGTCGATCCAGGAATCGTCGGTGCCCTCGAGGGACGCCGCGAACTGGGGCTGTCCGAGTTGCCCGAAGGTCGTGGCCAGCTCCGGGTAGCTGTCGAGGTCGAGGTCCACGAAGGTGGATCCCCACGACGTCAGGGAGGTGGGGTCCGGCGGGACGTCCGCGCCGAGGGCGGCGGTGGCGTCGACGAAGGTTCCGTCTCCCTGGGACAGCAGGAGGTTCGGACCCCCGATGTCCGTGAGGTACAGGTCGGGGCGGCCGTCCCCGTCCGCGTCCCCCAGGGCGGCGCCCATGCCGAACATCACCAGCTCGCAGTCACAGTCGGACGCGCGGGTGAAGTGCCCCGTCCCGTCGTTCACGAGGAGAAGGTTGGGCAGGATGTAGGGCCCCATGTCGTGGGAGAGGTAGAGGTCCAGGTCGCCGTCGTCGTCGGCGTCGATCGGTGCGCCGTGGAAGGTCCAGCCGTGGGTGGTGCCCGCGGGAAGGCGCGCGGCGGTCTCGTTGGTGAACGTGCCGTCGGGCTGCTGGATGAACAGGCGGTCCCCGTCCCCGGAGGTGACGGTGCCGTCGGCGATCGCCTGCGCGTCCTGATCGGTCACGGTGGCGCCGACGAAGAGGTCGAGGTCGCCGTCGCCGTCGAAATCCGCGAACGAGCCGGTCATGGCTGCCTGCGCGGAGTCGGGCAGGGCGGTCGAGGTGAAGTAGCCTCTCCCGTCGTTGAGGAGGATGCGTCCGGACTCGCCGCGGTCGCGGCCGAGGTAGGCGTCGAGATCGCCGTCGGCGTCGAGGTCGGCGAGCGCCACGGCCTGCGCGCTCGGCAGCGGGCCGCCGTCCATCGTGGCGGTCCAGTCGAGGAACAGGTTGCCGGAGCGGTCGTTCCGGAACAGCGCGGATCCTCCGCCGTAGGCCATGAGCGCGTCGAGCCAGCCGTCTCCGTCGAGGTCGCCGACCGCCACGCCCTGCAGGGTCTTTTCGTGGCTCACCACCCGCGGAAGCTCGTAGTCGGGCCACCCGCGCACGAGCTCGAGGCGCGTGGGCGCGCCGCACTGGGCGGGCGCGGCGTCGGGAGACGCGGACGGGGCGTCGCAGGCGACGAGCAGGACGAGCACGAACATGCCCGGAGGATAGCACCGCCCGCCGGCAGACAGATAGGCTGGACCGGGAGGCTTCCAATGGCGCGCGTCGCGACGTGGGTGGCCGTGGCGTACCTGCTGGTCGGCGCTGCAGCATCGCGCGCGGAGCTGGGGCACGCCGCCCCGTGGCTCCCTCCTGTCGTGCAGGCCGCGACGTGGCTCGGGCAGTTCCACATGTTCAACGAGCCACGTCCGTACGCCAGCGCGTTGCGGATCGAGGCCACGCGCGGAGGGATGACGACGCGCGTGTCCGCGCCGGCGCTCTACCCCGCGCTCCGCACCGAGGGCCCGGGCTACCTCCGTTCGCGGTTCCTGCGGGAGCCGTCGCGGGTGGCCCGGCTGGCCGCGGACGTGTGCGCCCGCGTGGCACCGCGTCCGGATGCGGTGAGGCTGTGGCTGGAGCGGCGCGCGAGGCTGCCCGCGGAGCCGGCCCCGGGGGACGTCGATCTGGGGCGGTACGCGTGCGAGCCGTGACGCTCGCCTCTCCATGGACCTGGATGCGCGCGGGGTTCTGCGCGGCACAGGCGGTCGAGCTCGCACGCCAGGCCGTGCAGGTCGTGGATGCCGGGCGCCACCCCGGCGTGAACTTCGGGTCCGGGCTGCTTCACCTCTCCGACGGCCTGCGCGTGCCGGCCGGTGCGCTCTGGCTGCCGTGGGGCGTCTCGGCCGCGGGGCTCGCGTGGCTGGCGTGGGGCGGTCCGCGCGCGCGGCGGGGACTCCCTGCGTGGGGGCTCGGGCAGGTGACGTTGTGGGCCGGCGGCGGGTGGGAGATCAACGCGCCGGAGCGCGTCGCGCTCTGGGCGGCGTGCGCCCTGTGGCTGGGGCTGGCGGGGGAGGATCCCCGCGCGCCCGGGCGGGAGGACCCGTGGCCGCGCCGGTTCGTGCGGGTGTGGCTGGTCGGCATGTACGGCATGGCCGGCATGATGAAGCTGCATGAGCCCGGCTGGTGGGACGGCACCATCCTGGCGCAGGCGCTCGTGGACCCGTGGATGGGCGGCTCCGCGGCCGGCGCCTGGATGGCGTCGCAGGGAAGCCTCTGCGCCGCGCTCGGTCGCCTCGTCGTCGCCTTCGAGCTGTTCGCGCCGGTGGCGCTGCTGGTGCCGCGCTGGAACCCGTGGGCGCTCGCGGCGGGCGTCGCGTTCCACCTCGGCGTGGGGGCGTTCCTGTCGGTGGGGACCCTCGGGTGGACGGTGCTGGCGTGCTACCCCGTGGCGCTCTCCCCGACGGCGTGGGCGGCGTTGCGCGCGCGTGGTACGGCCTGACCCATGACGTGGTTCGCGTCGGCCATGCTGGGCGGCCTCGCGGCGTGCACCGACGGGGTCGGAAAGGGGCAGGAGGAGGCCACGCCCGCCTTCGACCTCGTCGAGGTGGAGGTGTGGGAGGGGGACAGTCTGCCGCCGGGAGAGCCCCCGCGGCACGCGCTGGCCGGGGTCGCCATCGGTGACCTCGACGGGGATGGGTGGCTGGACGCGCTGATGGCGTACGCCGGCGGCTCGTTCGGGCTTCGCAACGACGGCGCGGGGCGCCTCATCGCGGGCGGGGGCTTCACCCTGGACGGCGGACCCTTTCCGCCCGCCTACGCGGTGTCCCTCGGTGATCTCGACGGAGACGGCGATCTCGATGGGGTCCTGGGGCGATGGGGCGGCCTGGACGACCTGCTCCTGTGGAATGACGGCGGCGGACGCTTCCTCTCCGAGGTGCTCCCGGATTCGGGGGGCGCCACGTTCACGACGACCCTTGCGGATCTCGATGGGGACGGTGACCTCGACCTGGCGCGCGCCACGGGTGCGACGTTCATGGTGTTCGACGACATCCTGGCGGGGCGCCAGCGCGGCGACCCCAACACCCTGCACCGCAACGACGGCGGAGGGGTGTTCACGCCGGTCCCGGACGCGTTCCCGCCGGGCACCGAGGACGGCATGACGTTTCAGCTCTCGCCGCTGGACGCCGATGAGGACGGGGATCTCGACCTCTACGTGGCCAACGACGCCGGACCCTTCGTGGAGCCCAACCTGCTGCTCCGCAACGACGGGACGGGGCACTTCACGCGCGCGAACGACTGCGAGTGCGAGGTCTCCATGCTGGCCATGGGAGCGGCCGTCGGCGACGCCAACCAGGATGGTCGCCCCGACCTGTACCTCACCAACGTGGGGCCGACCTACCTGCTGCAGGGGACGGGCGATGGCGCGTTCGTCGACACCTCCCTCGTCTCCGGGGCGGGCATCCCGGCCACGCCGGACAGCATGATCTCGTGGGGCACGGCCTTCGTGGACCTCGACGCCGACCGGGACGAGGACCTCGTGGTGACGTTCGGCTACGGGGGAGACGGGAAGCGCCTGGACGTGCTGGATCCGACGTGGGTGCAGGGGCCCGCACAGCCGGACCGGGTGCTCCTGTCGGACGGGGAGGGCGGGTTTTCGCGTGCGCCGGTGCCCTCGTTCGGAGATCCTTCGGTGACCCGCGCCGTGGCGGTGGGCGACCTCGATCGCGACGGGGATCCGGACCTTCTCACGGCGGGCAAGCACTTCCTGCGCCAGTGGCGAAACGAGGGCGGCCACCGGGGACGGCTCACCGTCCGCCTGCACGGGCGGCGTGACAATCCGCACGGAATCGGTGCGCGCCTCGAGTCCACGCAGGCTGGCGTGACCCGCACCTCCTGGATGCTCCCCTCGGTCACCGGAGGGACCTCGGCACCCGAGGTGTACCTGGGCCTCGGTGCCGCGGAGACGCTCGACGCGCTCGTCGTCACCTGGCCGGACGGCTCGCGTTCCGAGCGGGAGCAGGTGCCGGCCGGCGTCCTGGACCTCGTGCAGGGCGACTAGTCAGCGGGCAGGGCCCGCCGTCAGAACTGGAAGTACGCGAAGTCGCGGGTGGATGTGGCGACGAGCGCGCAGGCGCCGCCCACCAGGAGGATGACCGCCGCGAGCGACCAGGCGGGTGCCTCCCGGCCCCAGGCGTGCAGCGCGTCCTTCCAGCCACGCGGGGAGAGGTGCAGTCCCACCACCCCGCCGAGCAGCAGGATCCCCGCGGGCGTGGCCAGCCCGCCGGCGGGTTCGGACCATGCGCCGAGACGCACGAACGCGCCCGCGAGGTCGGCGAGCGCGATCGGGCGCAGGCACAGCACCGTGAGCGCGGTGAGCTGGAAGGCGAGGAGACACTCCAGGGCGCGCACCGCGCGGTTCGGACTCGGGGCCGGACGAAGCAGCCGCCACGTCGCGACGAGGATCCCGTTCGCGATGCCCATGACCACGAAGGAGCCGCCGACCCCGTGCCAGATTCCGGAGACGAGGAACACGAGGAAGAGGTTGCCCCAGGCCCGCGCCGTGGACACCCGGCTCCCGCCCAGCGGCAGGTACAGGTAGTCCCGCAGGAAGGTGCCGAGCGTCATGTGCCAGCGCCTCCAGTGCTCCACCGGGCTCGGCGCGAACGCGGGACGGTCGAAGTTGCGCGGCAGCGTGTAGCCGAAGAGCAGCGCCGAGCCGAGGGCGATGTCGGTGTAGCCGGAGAAGTCGCAGTAGAGCGCGAAGTACGCCGCCCAGTCCGCCAACAGCGCCTCCATGGCGTTGTAGCGGTGCGGTGCCGCGAAGAACGGCGCGACCAGCCGCTCGGTGAGCCCGTCGCCGAGCAGCATCTTCTTCACGAGGCCGACGAGGATCCAGGTGACCCCCTCGCCGAGCATGGCCGGCGTGGCGGACACGCGCGCGGCGAGCTGCGGCAGGAACTCTCGGGCGCGCACGATCGGCCCGGCCACCAACTGCGGGAAGAACGACACGTAGAGGAGGAAGGCCAGCGGGTCGCGCGGCGGCGGGATCGTGCGCTGGTACACGTCGATGGACGCGCTCATCGTCTGGAAGGTGTAGAAGCTGATGCCGATGGGGATCGCAAGCTCCCAGCGAGGGACCCGCACCGGGATGCCGAGACCCGCGCAGAGCACTCCGACGCCCTCCAGCACGAAGTCCCCGTACTTGAAGACGCCGAGCAGCCCGAGGTTGCCGACGATGCTCGCCCCCACCAGCGCGCGTCGCGCCGCGGGGTGCCCGGTGCGCCCGAGTGCCGTGCACACGCCGTAGTCGAGCAGCGTGGAGACCCCGAGCAGCAGGAGGTAGCGCGGGTCCCACGTGCCGTAGAACGCCAGGCTGGCGAGCGTGAGCCACGCCAGCGCCGCCCGGTGGGAGCGGCGCAGGAGCCGCGCGACGACGAGCGTCCCCACGAGGAACAGCACGTAGCCGAGGTCAGTGAAGCGCATCGTCCACCAGGGCCGCGCACACCTCCCGGGCGAGCACCGACGCGCCTTCGGCGTTGAGGTGGTCGGGGTCGAGGAACCGCGACCGGGCCGCCTGCCAGGCGGGCGTGTTCGTGTCGAGGAACGTGGCACCGTGGCGTGTCGCGGCCGCGTCGAGCCAGTCGAGCGTCGCCGCGTACGCCGCCTCGGGCACCTGGGCCTGGTAGTCGGCGCTGACCGGCAGGTTCACGAGCAGCACCGACTGCCCGTCGGTCCGTGCGCGCCGCAGCAGCGCCTCGAGGTGCCGCGACGCCATCCCGCCCTCCAGCGACCAGTCCCGGAAGCGCTGCGCGGCCACCTGCGGCAGCACGCGCGCCGCGCGGGAGTCCCAGCGTGCGGCGCTCGCGGTGTCGTAGGCCGCGTTGCGCGCATCGCAGGCCGCGTCGTCGAAGCAGTACTGGCCGCCGCCATGGTGCACCGCCATCCAGGTCAGGTGCGCGTGGTCCGCCCAGGGGCGGGCCAGCGTGAATGCCAGGCTCTCGACGCCGCGCGTCAGCGGGCGCGCGCACGTCGCGGTCGGCACGTCCCCGTCGCCGGCCGCGGCGAGGCAGTCGGGAAGGTCGCGCGTGCGGGCCGCCGCGACCACGTTCGACGCGAGGTCGAAGGGGTGATCGCTGAGCATCTCGGGCGACACCTCGATCACGAGCGCCCGGGGCCGCAGGGAACCGGCCAGCTCGTCGCGCACGGCGAGGTCGAGCGCCCATCCGGAGGCACGCATGCGGTTGACGGCGACCGTCTCGGTCGGACGGCCCAGGGCGCGGGAGAGGCAGGCGTCCAGCGCGGAGGGCGGGAGGGCGTAGTGGGCGCGGCTGGAACCCACCACGGCCACGTCGATCGGGGCGCGTCGATCGACCGCGTGCAGCGCCGTCAGGTCCGTGGGCCAGGCGATGGCCTGGTTGCCGTCGACCTGGAGGGCCCCCGAGAGCGCGTTGGCACCGGCGAGCCCGACCGCGAGCCACCCGAGGAGCGCCCCGAGGTGGGCGTCGTAGGGCTCAGCGGGCATGGGGGTCCGGACGCCTCGCGCGCGGAGACGGCACCGGTGGGGGCTCCGCGGCGCCGGACACGGCCGGCGGCGCGGGATCGGACCCACCGGCCCGCACGGTGTCGTGTCGCCGCTGCAGGGACGCCGTCTCCCTCGCGTGCAGGGCGACGACCGCCGCGACCAGCATCGCCAGGGTCGCCAGGACGACGCGGTCGGGCAGGGCCACGCGCATGGGTTCGGGGTAACCCGCGTCCGGACGCTACACCGCGCCGAGCGCCTGGTCGATGTCGGCGATGATGTCCTCGTAGTGCTCCACGCCCACCGAGAGGCGCACCATGCCGGCGCCGATGCCCATGCGGCGCTGGAGGTCGTGCGGGATGTCGGCGTGCGTCATCGTCGCCGGGTGCTCCGCGAGCGATTCCGTGCCGCCCAGGCTCACCGCGAGCTTGATCATCTGCAGGGCGTCGAGGAACCGGAAGGCCTCCGCCTCGCCGCCGCGCACGTCGAAGCTGACCATGGAGCCGGGGGCCATGCACTGCCGCCGGTAGACCCCGAACATCGGGTCGTTCTCGGTCAGGAGCCCGAGGTAGTGGACCTTGGCGACCTTCGGGTGCTCGGCGAGGAACTCGGCCACGTAGCGGGCGTTCTTCATCTGCGCGGTCATGCGCATCTTCAGCGTCTCGAGGCTCCGCAGCATGAGCCAGCCCGTCCACGGGCTCGCCATCGTCCCGAGGAAGGTGCGCAGCACGCGGATGGGGCCCACCACCGACTTCGGTCCGACCGCCGCGCCCGCGATCAGGTCGGAGTGGCCGCCGATGAACTTCGTCGCGGAGTACAGCACCAGGTCGGCGCCGAAGGCCAGCGGGTGCTGGAAGATCGGGCCGAGGAAGGTGTTGTCCACCATCACCACGGCGCGTCGCTCCTGCGCGCGCGCGTGGGCCCAGGCCGCCACCGCCTCGATGTCCACGAGGGAGTTCGTCGGGTTGCTCGGGGTCTCGACGAGCACGCACGCCACGGGACGTTCGCCCACGGCCGCCTCCAGCGCGGGCCGCACGCCCTCGAAGGGCACGCCCGCGGGGAACCCCACGATGGAGATGCCGAACTCCTTGAGCACGTGGCGCAGGAAGTGGTCCGAGCCCCCGTAGATCGGCTCGCTGTGGACGATCACGTCGCCGGGCCGCGCGAACGCGAGGATGGCCGTCCCGATGGCGGCCATGCCGCTCGCGAAGACCAGGGCGTCCTCCGCCTCGTCCCAGAGGGTCAGGCGATCCTCGAGGACCTCGAGGTTGGGGTTGTTCAGGCGGCTGTAGATGAGCCCCATGGACTCGT
>JBDLRI010000133.1:0-10462 GCA_039800105.1 Pseudomonadota bacterium | reverse complement strand
GTCCCGACCGCATCCGGGAGCGGCTCCCACGTTCCCCACGCCGCGGCGGGCTGGGCCTCGTAGTGCTTGATGAACCCGATGATGGCGTGGTCCGCCTTGATGGGCGTGCGGAAGTCGAAGCGGATCGTCCGGAACACCCGCGTGTCCCCGTCCGCGAAGTAGGCCCCCACGACGTGCGTGAGGCCGAGCAGCACGGCGCTCACGGCCCGCCCGACGATGCCGTGGCGCCGTCGGGTCACGCAGATCGTGCGTCCCTCGGTGCGCCCGCCCTCGATCATCCGCAGCGCGAAGAGGATGTGGAAGTGCTGGGCGTCCGGCCCGAGCGTCACGCACCCGGTGCTGCCGAACCAGTAGCGCAGCGTGTAGGTGATGGGGCCCGCGTAGAAGCGTCGCAGGAACCGTCCGAACCACGTGTCGTGCCGGGGCGGGACGGTGTTCGCGAAGTGCACGGCGTTGGGCGATACATCCTCGCGCGCCATGTCGAGCTGCGCCGGCAGGCGGTGCACGGAGTTGAAGTGCTGGGCGTCGATGGCGTTGACCATCACCACGTTCGGATGGCACGGCTTCTCGAAATGCCCCGACACCCACACGTCCCCGGGGTCCTCGTCGCCGAGATCGGGCACGGCGGCCGGCGGATGGGTGGGGGTCGGGCCCGTCCAGACCCACACCATGCCGTAGCGCTCCGCCACGGGCCAGGCCGTCACCGGGGCGTTCGGCGGCCGGACCTGGCACGGCACGTCCACGCACGCGCCGGCGCCGTCGAACTTCCAGGCGTGGAAGAAACAGCGGAGACCGTCCCCGTCGACCTTCCCCTCGCCGAGGTGCGCCCCCATGTGCGGACAGCGCGCGTCCATGACATGCGGGACGCCGTCGTGGCCGCGCCAGGCCACCAGCGCGCGGCCCTGCACCTCCACCGCCCGGACCGCGCCGCGCGGCAGCTCGTCGGTCGCAACGACCCAGTACCACCCCACCGCGAACACGTCGGTACGGTTGAAGCGGCGGGTGTCGGACGTGGACGGGGCGTGCAGCGCGACCTCCGCCCCCTCCTTAGCGACCGCCGCCCAGCTCGACCACGGGCGCCACACGGACCCCGGCCGCGGTGACGCCCGAGGGCGTGCTCGGCTCCGCGGCACCCGCCTCCGTCGGGGTCGAGAGCACGAGGGTCCCCAGCTCGCTCGCCCAGGCCTCGAGGAACATGTCCTCCAGCTCGGCCACGTCGATGCCGTCCTGCTTGTAGCGCTCGATGGCGTCGCGCTCCGCGATGAGCCAGGTGCCCACCTGCCGGCCGCTGAGGTCCCGAAGCTCCTTGCGCGGGGTGAGCGACACGCGTCCGAGCATCTCGTCGCCGCGCGCGGGGTACCGTTCGGCGAGCTCCGCCCAACGCAACGGGGCGCGACGCAGGTACATCTGGAGCGCGCGGATGGTCCCTGGCCGTGCCAGGGTGCTCGCGGAGCGGTCCACGCCGGCGCCGAGCCCCTGCTGTCCGCCGCCCGGCGCACGGTCCCCGGCACGGATGTAGCCGGCGCCGCGCGGGGCCTCGAGGCCGCGCGGGAGCGGCGGGGCCCAGGGACCATTCCCCGGCTGCGACGCGGCCAGGGAGACGCCGCAGATCACCCCGGCCATCGCCGCGCACCCGCGCGTGAACGCGGGTCCCGCCGGAAGCCGTGCGGTCCACGCGGCCACCGGCGCGGTCCGCGCCGCCGCGACGAGCTCCGACGCCGCGATGCCCCACAGCACGTACCCGGCCAGCACCATGCGGGGCTCCGGCTCGAGCAGCGCCAGGGGGCCGGGAGCCTCGCGCGACGCCGCGAGCCAGAGCGCCGCCATGCCCAAGGCCCACGCCGCGGGGCGCCCGGACACGAGCGACAGCACCGGCCACGCCAGGGGGATGTAGAGCACGTGGAACCCGGCGGCATCCGCGCCCAGCCACGCGCAGATGAGCACCATGGCCGCCCGGGTCACGGCCGAGCCGGACCAGACGGCGGGCACGAGCGCCGCCGCGAGGAGCGTGATCCATTGCAGGCCCGCGTGCCGGGCGTGTCCGAACGGCACCATCCAGTCCGGTGCCGGGTTCCGGCCCACCAGCCAGTCGGGACGGATCTCGGACTGGAACCGCAGCGTGTCGAGGACCGCGGTCAGAAACCGTGCCGGCGGCGTATGACCGAAGGCCACGACGATGCCCAGGATGCCGACGCACGCCGCCACCACCACGGGACGCACGCGCCGGGACGCCGCGAGCGGGATCAGGAGGCCGCCCGGCACGAGCTTCACGAGCGCGCCGAGCGCGAGCAGGAGACCCGTCGTCCCCTCCCCCGCGCGACGGAGGACGCGGGCGGACCGGGCCTCGTCGCGGTCGTCCGCCTCCGGAAGCGCGGCCACGGCGAGCGCGCACAGCGCGGCGAGCAGCATGTTGACCTGCCCGAGCCGCACACCCTCGGCGACCACGGGGTGCCACGCCAGACCGGCGCCCGTCGCACCACCCCACGCGACCGCGATGGAGGGCTCCGCACCGCGCCTGCGCGCGAGAATGCCCGCCGCGACCCCCAGCCCGCCCACGGCGAGCAGCAGCACCATCCGCCATCCGAGGACGAAGGAGGACCACGGGCGCGACGCCACACCCCGCAGCAGGCTCCCCGCCGTCGGCGGATACAGCGTGGAGAAGGTCGCCGCGCCCACCACCATGCCACGCGAGTCGTAGGCCTCCTCGAGGGACGCGCGCTCCGTCGGATCGTGCCCGTCGGCGACCGCCCCCGCGCTGAGGTAGAGCGGAAGCGCGTCGCTGGCGCGCATCGGCTCGGGCGCGAGCACCTCGACCTCCGCGACGCGACGGAGCCCCGCGAGGGCCGCCAGCACGGCGACCAGCGCGAGGATCCGTCGCAACCACGCTCCCATCGCCCCCACGTAACCGGCGGAGCACCGGGCTCACGGAGCGCTGGAGGAGGGCTCCGCAACGGTGAGGTCGATGTCGGAGAACGCCGGCGGCGTGAAGGGCGTGCCCTCGGGGCTCACGAGCTCGATGCGGAAGGTGTGGAGGCCCAGCGGGACGGAGGACATGGCGATGGACTCGCTGGAGCCGCGGTTGACCTCCACCCCGTCCATGGAGATGGTGTAGTAGCCGTCGCCCGCGGTGCTGCCCGGCGGCGACAGCCGGAAGTTCTCGGGCTGCAGGGTGAAGACGAAGTCGGGGTGGACGCGCCAGCGTGCTCCCGGATGCGTCACCATGATGTTCGGACGCCCCTCCGCGACCTCCAGTCGCACGCGGTCGTAGGCGCCGTTCTCGCTGCCGCCCGAGGTCAGCCGCACCTCGAGGACGTGGGGTCCCGGCGTCAGGTTGCTGACGGTGGTGCTTGGGCGCGTGTCGGCCTGGTAGAAATCTCCGTCGACGTAGACGTGGTAGGCGTTCGATCCGCCGAGCACGAAGTTCGAGGTGGTGAGCGCCAGGGAGGCCGCGGGAGCGTTCCAGGTCCCGGTCGCCGGGAAGGGGCTTCCGTCGATGGCGACGCCCACCGCCGCCGCGTCCACCAGGACCCGCACGGCGTCGGTCGCCGGAGTCGGCAGCGGAGTCCCGTCGCGGTTGCGCAGCTCGGCGCCCAGCACGTGCTCACCGGGCAGCAGGCGCGTGACGATGGCGCCGGTGGCGTCCGTGGTCCAGTCCACGGCGGCCCCGTCGACGGTCAGGAGGACATACCCGCGCGCGAAGGCCACGCCGCCCGTGGGCTCGGGATCCGCCATCGTGAAATCCCGCACCTCGAAGGTCATGCGCGCGGCGGAGCGGTCGTAGCGCGTGGCCTCCGCGGGCGTGAGGATGCGGATGGCGGGGGACGCCGCGGCGATGTCGACCGTGCTGTCGATGCCGAACTCGGAGTGGTCGTTGTCCGCCAGTGCCACCCGCAGCTTGTGGGTCCCGGAGGGCAGCCCGGTCACCTCCCAACGCGTGTCGGCGACGTCCGCCACGCGCTCCTCGTCGACGTAGACGTGGACGTGGCCGGTGCCGTCCCGGGCGGCCCCGCCGATGGCCGCGGCGTCCAGGGTGAAGTTCGTCACCGCCCAGGTCAGCTCCCCGACCCCGTCGTAGAAGCCGGCACCGTAGGCCGGCGAGGTGATGTCGATACCGGGCACGGGGCCTTCGTCCCCGCCCGCGGAGTCGCGCAGGCCGTAGCCGCCCGGCTCCTCCGACGCGCACGCCAGGAGCCATAGGATCGTCACGCTCATCGTGTCCCCCTCCACGCCGCGATCTGCGCGCAGGCGAAGGACCGGCAAGGGCCCTGGGAGCCCCGCGGTTGACGTACGCGCCCCCGCGAGGTACGCCGGAACGACCGAAGGGGTATAGCTCAGTCGGTAGAGCAGCGGATTCCAAATCCGCAGGTCCCAGGTTCGAGTCCTGGTGCCCCTGCCATCTAGAAAGGCCGCCTTCGGGCGGCTTTTCTCTTTGCCGCACGACGAGGTACCGATGACGAAGCCCGACGACGCCCTCGCCCCGGAGGAGACCACCGCGTTCTTCCGCGCGCGGTACGCTGCGCTGTACCGATATGCGAACGGGCTCGAGGTCATGGGTCTCGTGGTGGGCGGCGGCGCAGGCCTCGTCGCGGGCGGGATCGCGGTGGCCTCGTTGGGCGAACGGCACGGAATGCTCCTGCTGCTGTCGCTGGTCTTCATCGTCGTCGCGTTCTTCGTATGGCTCGATGTCTGCAAGCTGATCGCCACCGTGGTGCGAGCGTTCACGGACATCGCCGTGTCCCATGCCCCGGGACTGGATGTCGGAGCGCGCCTGTCGATCATGCGAAACTCCGATGACACCTCGTCGGCCGAGCCTCTCTCCACGGACGCACCGCGAGAACGCACGGACATCGCGAGCGACATGGTGGTCGGCATGTCCGCGGGCCGCGCGCGGGCGGTGCTGTCCCCGCAGCACCTGACGTCACGCGACGGCACCATCGACCCGCCCGCCCCCGCCACGCCCGCGTCCCCCAAGGTCCCCCGCGGGTTCGATCGCCCGAAGCCGATGCCCGTCGCGACACCGCCGGAACCCGCGCCTCCGCAGCGCGCCGTCACGACGCCGCCGGAGCCCGCGCCGGCGCAGCCCGCGCCCGCCGTGTCCCCGCAGCCCGCGCCTGCCACGCCGCCGCCGGCCTGGTACGTCGCCTGGAACGGCGAGACCACGGGCCCCTGGGAGGAGGGCACGCTCCGACAGGCGCTCGCCGACCGCGCGCTCTCCGCGGAGACCCTCGTGTGGCGCGCGGGCGACGAATCAGGCTGGGTGCGCCTGGACGCGGATCCCGCGCTCCGGCGCCTGCTTCCGCCGCCGGCCTGAACCGACGCCGTCCACCCCCACGACCCGCCCCCTGCTACACTGGTCTCCTCGCCGCGAGGTCGCCCCTGCCCGCCCACCAGCACCGCCGCGCCCCCGGACCCGCCACCCCGGCGGGATCGCTGGAGCCGACCCGAAGCCCCTCGGGACGCGGAAACGCCTTCCTGCTCGACCGCATGCGCGGGCGCGACGCCTCGGCTGACCCCTCCGTGCCGGGGCCCGTGCAGGAACGTCCCGAGGCCGGCACCCAGGCACCCGAGGCGCAGCCGGAGCTGGCGCCGGTGAACGGTCCCGCCGCGCCCACCCCCGTCACCGGGCCGCTGCCCGCGACTCCCGGCCTCCAGCGTCGTGACGTCCTGGGCGTGACCGTCGAGGGGACCGACGTGTCCCCGAGCGCGCTGGACGCATGCGAGGCCTTCCTCGTCGCCAGCCTGTCGATGCGTCCCGACATCCAGACGCGCCTGGCGCGTCAACGCGTCACCGTCGTCATCATCCCGCAGGCATCCAGGATGACCGATGTGGCTGCGTTCGCGTCGCTTCGCGGCGGACGCACCTTCGACGGGCGTCTCTGGGACGACGTGCGCGGGTCCGGCGGCATGCGCCACGGCCAACGCTGGGTCCTCGGCGTCGCGGAGGAGACCCTCGTGCGTCTCCCCGGGTCCACCTACGGCGAGGGCACGAGCGTGGGGCTCCACGAGTTCGCCCACACCCTCCACGCCAAGGGTCTCGGACGCATGGAGCAGGCGCGTGTCACCGAGCTCTACCGGGCGCGCAAGGAGGCCGGCGGGCCGTGGACCGAGTCCTACGCCGCCGCCAACGAGCAGGAGTACTTCGCGCAGGCGACGAACTGCTTCTTCCGTCTGAACCGGGGCATCGGGGAGAACGACCCCGCCTGGCTGCAGTCCAACGATCCCGCCCTGTACACCCTGCTCGTCGGCATCTACGGACCGCCACCGGCCCGGGAGGAGGCCACGCCGCAGGCGGGCGTCGTGACGGACGGTCGCAGTGCCGCGCCGCGCGGGGACGCATGAGTCGCTGGGACGTCTGGCAGGGCGAAGCGCGCGTGCTCGTGGTGGAGGAGGGTCCCGGCGCGCTGATCAGCACGGCACCGCGCCGGCCCGGGCACCCCGCGCCGCGTCACCCCTTCCTGTCGGCCACCGCGCTGGACGCGGCGAGCGAAGCGACGCTGCGTGACACGCTCGACGCGGCGTCCGATCTGGCCGACTTCCTGGCGCGACTGCGCGACCAGGGGTTCCGCGTCACCGAGGCGCCCTGACCGCGCGTTAGTCCCCGCCGCCAGGTGAACGACCCCGCGATGCCAGCCTCCTCCCGCGTCGTGCCTCGCCCCTTCGTCAAGTGGGCCGGCGGAAAGACCCAGCTGCTCGGGCCGTTGAACGCGCGGCTCACGCAGCTGGAGGCGTTCGGGCGATACCACGAGCCGTTCCTCGGCGGCGGCGCCCTGTACTTCGCGCTGCACCGGGACGGCCGGCTCCGACACGGCGCCTCCCTCTCCGACGTCAACCCCAACCTCCTCGTCGCATGGACGGCCGTGCGCGACGACGTGGACGGGCTCGTGGAGGCCCTCTCCGAGCACCGGAGCCTGCACGGGCGGTCGCACTACTACGCCGTTCGCGCCTGCGTCCCCGAGGCGCCGACGGCGAAGGCGGCCCGCATGGTCTACCTCAACAAGACCTGCTTCAACGGGCTGTACCGGGAGAACGCACGCGGTGCGTTCAACGTGCCCCTCGGGCGCTACGTCAACCCCGGCATCCTCGACGAGACGAACCTTCGGGCGTGCTCGGCCGCGCTGCGGGACACGTCCCTGTCGGTGGCGCCCTTCCTCGACGTCGCGACGCGCGCCGCGCCGGGGGACCTCGTCTACTTCGACCCGCCCTACGACCCCGTGTCCTCCACGGCCTCCTTCACCCGCTACGCCCGGGACGACTTCCGTGCGCCGGAGCAGCACCGCCTGGCGCAGCTCTTCGCCGAACTCACGGAGCGCGGGGTCTACTGCATGCTCTCCAACGCCTGGACCCCGCTCGTGCAGAGTCTCTACGCGCGCTGGAACCTCGCGCCGGTGCCGGCCGCCCGCCACGTGAACCGGCGTGCCGACCGACGCGGCCCGGTGCCGGAGGCGCTGGTGGACAACTTCTCGTTCATCCGCGGGCCTTCACGCTCCAGCGGAACTCGAAACGACTGACCTCGGTCCCGTCCGCCAGGCGCCCCACCGTCTCCAGCGCCACGGTGCGCGGCGTCCCGCTCGCGCGCGCCTCGGCGCACGCAGCGAACGCCTCCGCGCCGCCTTCGCAGGTGAACCGGGCCGTGCCGGTCGCCTTCTTCCCGAAGGTCGCCCGCATGTCGACGATCAGCGTCGCGAAGCCGCCGCCCGCCTGCTCTGCCGCGAGCAGCACCAGGGCACCCGTGGACATCTCCGCCGCCATCGCCTGCGCCGCGAAGTAGGTCGAGCGGAAGGGGTTGGTGCTGCGCCAGCCGTAGGGCACCGACGCCACGCACCGCTTCGCGTCCAGCACCTCCACGCGCACGCCGGCGAACCACGCGGCCGGCAGACGCGCGAGCATCCACAGCGGAAAGGCGATGGGGTGGAGCACCCGACGCCGCAGCGTCCCCGCGGTCGACGTCAACTCCGTCACGTGCACCTCCGCCCCCGTGTATCCGCGCCGGGGAGCGGACGCGTGGCTCGCGCCGGCCGCACGCGCTAGCCGCGCCCCATGACGTGCTCCGTACACGGGATGCTCCCGTGCTGATGGCCCTCGCGCTCGCCTGCAGCGCTCCGATGCCCGGCGACACCGGCGCGTCGGGCCCGTCCTTCTCCTACCCTCTCGACGACGTGCTGCGCGTGAGCGACCTGCAGGCCGTCGGCACCCACAACAGCTACCACCTCCGCGCGACGGAGACGACCCTCGCCGCGTGGGACTACGCCCACCCGCCGCTGGACGCGCAGGCCGAAACCCTCGGCGTGCGCCAGTTCGAGCTGGATCTCGAGCGCGGCGCGGACGGCGCGTGGCAGGTGTTCCACATCGCCGGGGTGGATGACGCGAGCAACTGCCCGCTGCTGACGGACTGCCTCGCGACGCTGCACGCCTGGTCCCGCGCACATCCCGGCCACCACCCGATGCTGGTGTTGCTGGAACTGAAGAGTCCCTTCGACGCCGGTCGGGCGGACGACGATCTCGCCAGTCTGGAGGACGCGGTGGCGTCGGCGTGGGACCGCGACGCCCTCCTCACGCCCGACGACGTCCGCGGCGACGCGGAGAACCTTCGCGACGCCATCGCCGGACGCGGCTGGCCCACGCTCGGCGAGACCCGCGGCCGCACCCTGTTCGTGCTGCACGTCGGGGGCGCGTGGCGCGACCGCTACCTGGGTCCCGACGGCGCCACCGACGGCCGCATCCTGTTCCCCGACGCCTATGACGACCTGTACGCGCCCTGGGCCGCCTACCACTCGATGAACGATCCGCTCGCCGACCGCCAGCGCATCGCGGGCGCCGTGGCGCTCGGACACCTGGTGCGGACGCGCGCGGACGTGGACGGCGCGCAGGCCCGCGCCAACGACCCCGTGCAGCGCGACGCCGCGCTCGAGAGCGGTGCCCACTTCGTCAGCACCGACTTTCCCGCGCCCCATCCGGACACCGGCTACGTCGTGCGGATGCCGGGCGGCTCACCGAGCCGCTGCAACCCGCTGCGCGCCCCGGACACCTGCGTCCCGGGCGCCGTCGAGGCACCGGACCAGCTGGGCGGATAATCGCCGCCGATGGCCGACCCCGTTCCCCACCTCGACTACCGGGCCTTCGCCGCGGACCTCGACGACGTGCGCGCGCGCCTGGAGGCGGAGGCCGGACCCGAGGACGTGGCGCATCTTCGCCGCTGCGCCCGCGTGGGCCGCATCGCCGAGCTGATCGGCTACGCCACGGCCTGGATCGCGCCCAACCCGATCGCGGTGCTCGGCATCGCGCTGGGCAGCACCGTGCGGTGGACCGTCGTGGCACACCACGTGCTCCACCGGGCGCTCGACCGCATCCCCGGGGTGCCGGGCGAACTCACCAGCCGCGGCTTCGCGCGCGGCGGGCGGCGCCTGCTGGACTGGCCGGAATGGATCGACCCCGCGGCATGGGACTTCGAGCACAACCGCCTTCACCACTACCACACCGGGGAGATCGGGGATCCCGACCTTCCCGAGGAGCAGCTGGCGCTCATGCGCACGGTGCGCGCGCCGCTCTGGCTCAAGCACCTCGTGCTGGGCTTCTACATGCTCACGTGGAAGTTCACCTACTACGCGCCCAACACCTTCACGCTCCTCCGCCGCGAGGAGCGGCGCAAGGCCGAGGGACGGCCCCGCGACACCTCGGCGTCCATGGTCGACGTAAGCCTGCCGCGCGCCTGGAGCCCGCACCACGCGGACGGCCTGCGCTTCTGGGCGCGGTGCGTGCTGCCCTACGCCGCGCTGCGCTTCGGCGTCCTCCCCGCCCTGTTCCTTCCGCTCGGCCGCGACGCGTGGCTGGCGGTGCTGGTCAACTCCGCGCTCGCCGAGGCGGTGGCGAACCTCCACGCCTTCCTCGTCATCGTCCCGAACCATGCCGGGGACGACGTGCACCGCTTCGATCGTCCCGCCACCGACAAGGCCGAGTACTACGTCCGACAGGTGCTCGGCAGCGTCAACATGCGCACCGGGGGCTTCTGGAACGACCTCCTCCACGGCTGGCTCAACTACCAGATCGAGCACCACCTCTGGCCGGACCTCTCCCCGCTCCAGTACGCGAAGGCGGCCCCGGAGGTGCGCGCCATCTGTGCGCGGCACGGGGTCCCCTACGTCCAGGAACCGGTCTGGCGCCGCGTGCGGCAGCTCGTGCGGGTGGTCACCGGGCAGGCGTCCATGATTCGCAGCGAGACGCGGGCGAAGCACGAGCGCAGTCCCGCGCTGGAACCGGTGGCCACCCCCGGGTAGGTCACCCGCACGGGGCCCCGGCTGCGTTCACACCGGCAGCGCGGGCTCCCAGCGCTGCCACGGCCGGACGGTCTCCGGATCGACATCCGCGAAGGCGCGTTTCCAGTCGGCGAAGGTCCCGCCGGACCGCACGGCCGCGCGTGCGGCGAGGCCGGCCGCAGCGCCGCCCTGCGCGAGCAGGTGCTCCACCC
>JBDLRI010000132.1:0-24611 GCA_039800105.1 Pseudomonadota bacterium | reverse complement strand
GGCCACAGCGCGGGCGGGTTCGCCACGCTCGTGGCCGCGTCGCTCGTGCAGGTGGACGCGTGGGTGGGGCTCGACGCGGTGGACGACTTTGACGGGACCGGCGCGACCCTCGACGAGAGCGTGATGGCGCCTGCGCTGCTGATCCGTGCGCCGCGGGCCTCGTGCAACGCGGACGGCAACAGCGGCACCTGGCGCACCGGCGGCGTGCGCTGGACCGTCACGGTGGAGGATTCCAACCACTGCGACTTCGAGAGCGACACCGACAGCACCTGCGAGCTGTTCTGCGGGGGTGCGGCCGACCCGCTCCGCCAGGAGCTCGTCCAGGCCTACGCCATCGGCTGGCTCGTCCACCACCTGCAGGGCGGCGCCGAAGACTGGGTCGAGGGCGGCGCGCGCGCGCAGTCCGATCGCGACGCAGGGCGGCTCCGCTGGTGATCCCCGGCGAGGCCCCGCGATGATCGAGGTCGAGGGGCTGAGCAAGTCCTACCGCGTGCCGCTGCGGCCCGAGGGGCGCTTCGCGCTCGTGCGCAGCCTGTGGTCCCGGGAGGCCCGCGAGGTCCGCGCCGTCGAGGACATCTCGTTTCGCGTCGCCCAGGGCGAGCGCGTCGGGTTCCTCGGACCGAACGGCGCCGGCAAGACCACCACGCTGAAGATGCTCGCCGGGCTGCTGGAGCCGAGCGCCGGCCGCGTGCGCGTCCTCGGCCACCGCCCGCAGGATCGCGACCCGCGCTACCTCTCGCAGATCACCCTCGTGATGGGGCAGAAGCAGCAGCTCCTGTGGGACCTGCCCCCGCGCGACACCTTCGCGCTCAACGTGGCGATGTACGACCTGCCGCGGGCACAGGCGCGCGACACCCTCGACGAGCTCGTGGAGATGCTGCAGCTCGCACCGCTCCTCCAGCGTCCCGTGCGCAACCTGAGCCTCGGGGAGCGCATGAAGTGCGAGCTGGCGGCGGCGCTGCTGCACCGCCCGCGGGTGCTGTTCCTCGACGAGCCGACCATCGGACTGGACGTGGAGATGCAGGCCCAGGTGCGCACCTTCATCCGCGGCATCAACGCGCGCTTCGGCGCCACGGTGCTCCTGACCAGCCACGCCATGGCCGACATCGCCGCGCTCACGCCGCGCCTGCTCCTCATCGACGGGGGACGCCTGCGCTTCGACGGACCGATGGCCGAGCTCACGCGTTCGCTGGCGCCGGAGCGCCAGGTGCGGGTGCGGGGCGAACGCGCCGCGCTGCTGCCCGTGCTGGCGCCGCTCGGCTTCGTCGAGGAGCCCGACGGCATGCGCGCCGACGTGCCCGTGGCGCGGGTCAACGAGCTCCTGGGCGCCGTCCTGGCGCGGATGCCCGGCGCCGACGTGCGCGTGGAGGACGTGCCGCTCGAGGAGGTGCTCCGCCGCGCGTTCCGCGGCGAGGCGGGCGCGCCGGCATGAGGGTGCTGCGCGCCTGGCCGGTGCTGCTGCGCGTGGCGTGGGCCGAGATGTTCGCCTACCGCGCCGAGATGGTGGTGTGGATTCTCGGGACCTCGCTGCCGCTCGTGATGCTCGCGCTGTGGGACGCGGCGGCGGAGAGCGGCGCGCTCGCGGGGTTCACCGCCGGCGAGGTCGCGCGGTACTTCACGGCCGTTCTGGTGGTGCGGCAGCTGACGGCCATCTGGCTGGCCTGGGAATTCGACCACGACGTCCGCACCGGCGCGCTGTCGCCGCAGTTGCTCCGGCCGATGCACCCGCTGTGGTGGCGTGCCGCCGAGACGCTTGCGGCCGTACCGTGGCGCGTCGTGGTGCTGGTGCCGCTCCTGGGGGCGCTCGGCGCGTGGCGCCCCGAGGCCGTCGCGCCGCCCGATGTCGCCACCTGCGGCGTGTTCGCGCTGTCGCTCGCGCTGGCCTGGCTCGTGGGCTGGTGCGTGCAGGTGTGCTTCGGATGCCTCGCGTTCTGGTTCGAGCAGGCGCTGGGCGCGTGGCAGGCGTGGTTCTTCGCGTGGGGGCTGCTGAGCGGCTACCTCGTGCCGCTCGCGCTCATGCCGCCCTCGTTGCGCGACGTGGCCGCGTGGCTTCCGTTCTACGCGACGCTCGGCGCGCCCGTGGACCTGCTGCTCGGGCACGCGGACCCCTGGGGAACGCTGGCGCGCCAGGGCGCGTGGGCGATCGTGTTGGCGGCGGTGGCGTCCGCGGCGTGGCGGGCCGGGATGCGCCGGTACGGGGCCGTCGGTGCGTGAGGGCCCGGGGGCGTTGCGGGGGCCGGGCGAAGGCCCCCGCCCCAGGACCCGCGTGGCGATCCTCGGACTCGTGCGGACCGCGCTCGCCGGGGCGGTGCAGTACCGCGCCAGCTTCCTTCTCGACGCGACGACGGGGCTCGGCGGCGCGCTCGCGGTGGTGCTGCCCATCGCGTTCGTGTACGGACGCGCCCCGTCGATCGCCGGCTGGACGCGCCCGGAGGCGCTGCTCGTGACCGGCTTCTTCCTGCTGCTGCAGGGCTTCGTCGGGGTGGTGCTCGAGCCGAACTTCGCGGCGCTGGTGGACGCCATCCGGCGCGGCACGCTCGACTTCGTGCTGCTCAAGCCCGCGGATTCCCAACTGGTCGTGTCGCTGCAGCGTCTCTCCCCGCAGCGCGCATGGGACGGGCTCGCCGGCGTGGCCGTGCTGGCGGTGGCGCTCCGGGACCTCCCGGCGCCCGGCCCACGCGAGGCGGCGGCGGCCGCGGGGCTCTTCGCCGCCGGGGTGCTGGCGACCTACGGGCTGTACCTCGCGGTCGTGTGCACGAGCTTCTGGTTCGTGCGCGTCGACAACCTGCGGTTCCTGCTCGCGGGCGTGCTGGACGCCGGACGATGGCCGATGGGCGTGTACCGCGGCTGGGTGCGGACGTTGCTGACCGTGGTGGTGCCGGTGGTGCTGGTGACGAGCACGCCGGCCCTGGCGTTGCGCGGCCGGGTGGGACCCGCGCTCGCGGCACAGTCGCTCGCGGTCGCGGTCGCCATGCTGCTCGGAAGCCGCTGGGTCTGGCGCGTGGCGGTGCGACGCTACGGAAGCGCCGGCGGCTGACCGGCGGACCACCCCCGAAGGTCCACGCCCACCCACGCCCGCCAGGGCCAGGTCACCGTCCCCGGCACGAAGTTGGCGGACTCGACGCGCGCGGCCTCGATCCCCGCGTGGAGCCGCACGTGGCGCGCGCGCAGCCAGGCGTCGCCCTCCAGCGCGGCGCGCAGCGTGCGTTCGTGGGTGGAGAGGGTGAAGGTGCGGCCGTTGCGGGTCTCGATCACCCCGACCCGCGTGCGCGTGCCGGCGCGGAGCCGCCAGCGCGCGTCCCCGGCCGTGCGCGCGAGCGCCAGGTCCCGCGATTCGCTGTCGGTGCCGCCGGGATGGCCCAGCGGCCGGCCGTCCTGGGTGAAGCCGAGGTGGTACACGCGGTGGCCCACGTACCAGCGGAAGGTGTCGTCCTGGAGGCGGGCGGCCTCCACCGTCAGCGTCCACGGGCCGACGGCGACCTCGGTGCCGCCGAGGTTCGCGATGCCGGCCAGCTCGGGCACCGGCAGCCCACCGTCCGCGCGTACGATCAGGTCCTCGCCGCCGTAGGCGATCCAGGCCTCGGCGTGGTCCAGCCACGCCGGGCGCCACGCGCGCGGGAGCCCGAGGCGCGCGTCGAGCACCGCGATCTCGTTCTGGTCGGGCCGCAGACGCTGGGGGTCGCCGTAGATGTGCGGCTCCGTCGGGATCAGCAGCTGCAGCGGATCCACGGCCGGGCGGCCCTCGCCGCCGAAGAGGGTCATGCGCGTGGCGCCCAGCTCCAGCACGTCGCGGTGGGCCCATCGCACGTCCGTCACGATCAGGCCGGGATCGTCCACGTCGCTGCGCGGTCGGTCCAGCCATCCCGCGTCGATCTCCGCGCGGAGGCGCCCGGGACGGCCGTCGGCCCGGCGAGGTCCGACGGTGGCGTCGATCGCCAGCTCTGCCATCCACGGGGGTGCCGCATGATCCGTGCGCGCGAGATTTCCGAAGCGCCCCGGCCCGGTCCAGCGGTCACGCTTTCCGAAGCCGGCGGTCCACGCCACGGCGCGCGCGCCCCCGGCGGGGGAGGCGTTGCGGAGGGGGCGCAGCGCCCCTCCGCCCCAGGAGGAAGCTTCCGACGTGTCGAGGCCGAGCCAGAGGGCGTCGGGCCGCACCGTCGCGCCTGCGTCTCCGGGGTCGGCCACGAGGGTCGGTCGGGCCCAGGCCACCCAGGGTCCCCGCGCCACGGCCACCTCGGGACGCACCACCGCGCCGGGCATGCCGGGCGGCGGAAGACCCGCGGCGTCGTCGGCGCGCAGCGTGCCCGCCCGCACGTCCAGCGACACGCCGAGGCGCAGCGGGCGACGGTCGAGCTGCCAGGGCGCGCGGGGGCCGTCGCCGAGCATCACCGCCACGTCCTCGACCCGTCGGTCGCGGGTGAGCGTCCACGCGACCGGATCGCGCCAGGGATCGTCCGCGAGCGCGACGCCGACGAGGCCGAGCAGCATGGCGCCCGGGGGACTCAGCGGAAGGTGCGCAGGGCCGCGCTCGTCACCCAGCGCACGGAGCGGTCCTTCGTCGCGTCGCGGCGGTTCACCAGCACGGTCAGGGCCCGGGTGCGCGCGTCGCCCTGCAGCCCGCGGGCGCCGAGCGCGCCGAGCGCCCAGAGACCCGCCAGCTGGGCGCGATCGTCGGCCCCGTGGGCCTCCACGTAGGCCACGAGCTCGGGGACCGCCTCGACGACGCCGAGCCGCCCGAGCGCGTCCGCCAGCGCGCGTCGCACCGTCGGCGACGTCTCCGCCGCGAGTCGCGCCCGGAGGGCCGGCCCGGCCGTCGTCGCCCCGAGCTCCGCGAGACTGGCGACGGCACGCAGGCGCACCGGCTCGGACGGATCGGCGAGCACGCCCGCGAGGGCCTCCACAACCGACGGATCGTCCACGTTGGCGGCGATCTTCGCGCCGTCCTCGCGCTGCACGGGGTTGTCCGCGCGGATGGCCTTCGCGATGTCCTCCGGCGACGGGCCGCAGGCGAGGAGCCACGGGAGGAGCATCATGTCGCACGCTCCCGCGCGGCGTCGGCCGGGGCGTAGCGCGTGCGGTAGGCGGCGTAGTGGCCATAGCGGCCGGTCTGACCGTCGACCTTGTTGAGCACCACGCCGGTGGCACGGACCCCGGCGGTCTCCAGGCGGGTCCGGAGGTCCATCAGCATGCGGCGCGTCGTGCGTCCGGCCTCCACCACGACGATCGTGCCGCGGCTGGCGTGGGCCAGCGCGATGGCGTCATCCACGGCCAGGACCGGAGGGGCATCGACGATGACGCGGTCGTGGCTGCGCGCCAGCTCGGTCAGCAGCTGCCGGAGCCGCAGGCTCTCCACCATCCGGCCCGGGTCCTGCGGCACCGGTCCCGAGGTCAGCACCTCCACGCTCCCCGACGCGCCCGGAACGGGAATGGCCTGGAGGGTGTCGGCGAGCGTCGCGGCCTGCGTGAGCACGGTCGACACGCCGTGGATGTTCGCCAGGTGCGGAAAGGCGCGGTGCTGCGTGGGGCGGCGCAGATCGCAGTCCACGACCGCCACGCGCAGGCCGTCGTGGGCCATGCAGACGGCGAGGTTCATCGCCACGCTGCTTTTGCCCTCTCCGGGCGCGCAGCTCGTCACGGTGAGCACGTCGATCGGCGCGTCCACGCCGGCGAAGCCCAGCGCCGCGCGCAGCGAGCGGTAGCTCTCGAACACCGGATCGGTGGGCGGGAGCGCGTGGATGAGGTGCCGACCCGGGGACCCGTCGGCGCCCCTCGGCCCGCGCCAGCGCGGAAGCATCGCGAGGAGCGGCGCGTCCCACGCCTCGCGGAGCGACTCGGGTCCGGTCACGCTGTCATCGACGTACTCCATCAGGAACACGAGCCCGGCGCCCACCGCGGCGCCCACCACCGAACCCAGCACCAGCATGACGGGCAGCTTCGGCGCCGAGTGCCGCTCCGGCGGGGCGGCGAACTCCACGCGCTTCACGTCGGACACCGTCATCGCGTCGGCGACGGCGATCTGGTACTCCTGCTCGATGAGCGCGCGGTAGATGGACTGCGTGGCGTCCGCGGCGAGCTTCAGCTCCGCGATGCGCCGCCCCTTCTCCGGGTACGCCCCGGCCTCCTCGACGGTCTTCTTCACGAGCCCGAGGAGCTCCTCGCGCCGCTCCAGCGTCCCCTCCACCTGGGCGTGGAGCCCCTCGAGCGTGGGGTCGAGCGCGTGCTCTTCCCGAAGCGCGGCGGCCAGCTCCTTGCGCGTGGCCGCGATCTGCTTGTCCAGCGCGATCACGTCCGGGTGCCGCGGCGTCTTGTCGAGCAGCTGCTTCTCGCGGAGGAGGCGGAGCTCGGAGAGGCTCGCCCGCAACGCCTTGACCTGGTCGTTGCGGGCGGCGGTGGCGGGCGCGACCAGGTCCTCGTTCTCCTTGCGCTGGGTCTGGAGCCGGCGCCGGATCTGGGCCTTCAGATCGGCGACCTGGGCGTCCGCCTCGCCGATCGCGGCCACCAGCGCGCTCGTGCGGCCCACCGCGGCCTTCGTCTCCGCGTCGAGGTCGATGATGGACTCGGCGCGCTGGGCGCTCGAGACGTCCGTGAGCGCGCGGTCGAGCTGGGCCTGCAGCCGCTTCTGCTCCTCCTGCACGAACGCGAGGGCCTGCCGGGTGTCCGCGCGGGCGCGGTCGATGCTCGCCTCGAGGTACACGTCGACGAGGATGTCCGCGACGAGGGCGGCGAGCTCCGCGGAGTCGGCCGTCCCCGTGACGAGCAGCAGGTTCGTGCCCTGCTGCTGCGTGATGGAGACCCAGGGCCGCGCGAGCAGTTCCCCGTCGATCCCCGGCACGAGCAGTTTCTCGGGTGGCAGCAGCTTTCCGTCACCGTCCCGGAGCTGCAGGCGCCAGGTGACCTCCTCCAGCACCGGGCGGAGCTGCGCCAGGGCGAGCTTGGTCTGCATGTCCTCGCCGGCCCCCGCGAGCGACTGGGCCATCTCGGAGAGGTCCATGTCCGCGAGGATGGAGAGCGACGCCGACGAGGTGTCGACGCTCACCCGCGCCGTGGACTGCCAGCGCTTGGGCAGCACGAGCGCCAGCGCCACGGCGCCGACGACGAAGAAGGCCACCGCCTGCAGGAACAGCCAGCGGCGGCGTCGGAGGGCGGCCCAGGCCTGCAGGAGCTCCATGCGGGCGGGGTGTAACGCGTTGGCGCAGGCGCCCGGGAGGCGCTACCTCCTGCGCGATGACGATGCTTGCGTGGATGCTCTGCCTCGCGTGCGCGGGTCGGACGGCGCCCCCCAACGTGGCGCAGTCCGAGGTGCCGCTGCGGGTCCCCGTGGCCGAGACGTTCACCTTCGGGCCGGGCGACTCGCTTCGCATCTCCGTGTGGCGGCACGACGACCTCGGCATGGACGTGACGATCGCACCGGACGGAGCGATCACCTACCCTCTCGTGGGACGCATCCAGGTCGCCGGGTTGACGTACGAGCAGCTGCGCGCGCGTCTCCAGGCGGCGGTGGCCGAGTACTACGTGGATGCGCAGGTGTCGGTGAACATCGCGCAGGTCACCAACCAGGAGGTCATCGTCATCGGCGAGGTGAAGCAGCCCATGGTGCTGCAGATCACCAAGGAGCTGTCGATTCTCGAGGCCCTCGCGCGCGCGGGGGGAATCCACCCCGACGCGCGCACCCGCAACGTCCTGCTGGTCCGCGGCGGCATGGAGCGCCCCGCCCTCTACACGGTCGACGTCGACGCGATCTACGGACGCGGCGACTTCAGCCAGATGGTGTACCTCCAGCGCGGGGACATCCTCTACGTGCCGGCCAAGACCATCACGGACGTGGAGCGGTTCTTCCGGCGCGTGCAGGGGATCCTCGGCCCGGCGGTGAGCGGCTCGGCGGTGTACCGCAACGCGGTGTCCGGTGCCACGCTGGGGACGGCGGTCCCGGGCGCGGACTGAGCGGTGTCGCCGGCCGCCCAGCGTGCGAAGCGGATCGCGGATCTGCTGCTGGTCGGCGTCGGGGGCCTGGCCCTGCTGCCCGTGCTGCTCGTCGTGGCGGCCTGGGTGTGGCGCGTCGACGGTCGGCCGGTGCTCTACCGCAGCGCGCGCGTGGGACGGGACGGCCGCCCGTTCCCGCTCTACAAGTTCCGCACGATGCGGGTCGACGCGGATCGGCAGCGCGAGGCCCTGAACGAGGCCAACGAGGCGGATGCGCCCCTGTTCAAGCTTCGTGACGATCCGCGGGTGACGCCGCTCGGGCGCTGGCTGCGCCGGAGCAGCATCGACGAGCTTCCGCAGCTCTGGAACGTGCTGCGCGGCGACATGCACCTGGTGGGGCCACGGCCGCTGCCGGTGGAGGACCTGCGCGGCGCGGCCGAGGATCCCGTGCTCGCGGACTGGTACCGCGCGCGCCACGCGATGCGGCCCGGGATCACCGGCCCCTGGCAGGTCGCGGGACGCTCCGACCTCGGGTTTCGCGACATGGTGCGCCTGGACCTGGCGTACCTGGACACGTGGAGTGTCGCGCAGGATGCGGTGCTGCTGGCGCGCACCGTGCCGGCGGTGCTGCGTGGGCGCGGCGCGCGCTGACGCGGGGAGTGCCCGTGCCGCCGCGCGTCTGCTATGTTCTGCGCATGTCGTCGATCGGACTGCTCCCGTCTCTCCTCGCGTGCCAGCTCGGTCTCCAGGCGATCGTGCCGGATGACGCGCCGGAGCCCGGCAACACCACCACCTTCGTGCCCGATCCCATCACCCTCGGGGAGGTGTCGCCCGCGTGGGGCCTGACCTCGGGCGGGGCGGAGGTGCGCATCGCCGGCGGTCCGTTCGACGGGAGCGTGGAGGTCACGCTGGCCGGCAAGCCCGCGGAGGTGCTGGAGGTGTCCGCGGATCAGCTGGTCGTCCGCACGCCGTCGGTGTCGCAGCCGGGTGTGGCCGACCTGGAGGTCACCACGGCCTCGGGCGCGGGCAGCGCGGAGGGCGCCTTCGTCTACCACGCCGACGGCACGGACCGGTTCGGCGCGTACGGCGTCTTCGTGTGGACGTCGTTCGTCGGCGGCTACTGGGATGCCAACGCCACGGACGCCGGGAGCGCGTGGCTCGCCGTCACCACCCCGTCGGACGAGGCGCTGTGGGAGTACTACGCGCCGGCGATGGACCGCTGCGTGCGGGAGGGTGCCTACACCTCCGGCAGCGTCCTGCGGGTCTACGACGCCGTGCCCGAGGTCAGCCTGATGCCGCCGGTGGGCGAACCGGTCGCGTTGGCGTTCGACTCGGCGAGCGGCACGTACACCGCGTCGGGACTCACCTCCGCGTCCTGGCGCGCGAGCACGCCCTACGACCTCGCCGACATGGCACCCGCCGGCATCCCGGCGTTCACGCAGGAGGGCCTCGTCGCGACGCCCGCGGCGTTCTCCGTCACCGCGCCGGCCCTCGGAAGCACGAGCCTTCCCTCGGTGTCCCGCGGCTTCACCCTCCGCTGGGACGGCCGCGAGGCCGACTGGGTCCTCGTCTCCCTGCAGATCGTCACGGCCGAAGGGGACTGGGGCGACGTGGTGACCTGTGTCGCGGAGGACGACGGGTCGTTCACCGTGCCGTCCGACGCGTTCGCCAGCTGGCCGACCGGCGACTACCTGTACGTGAAGGTGGCCAGGATGCGCCGTGGCACCGGACTTCGCAGCTTCGATCACGCCGGCAGCCAGGTGTACGGTGCGTACCAGGTGAGCGGGGCGGCCCGGATGCAGTGAGCACGCCCCGGGTGCAGGTCCTGGGCGTGGAGGTGGACGCGCTCGACCGCGCGGGGCTCCTCGACGCGGTGGCGGCGCGGGTGGACGCGGGTGGCTGGTCGCCCGTGGCCTACGTGAACCTCCACGTCCTGGACGTCGCCGGGCGCGACCCGGAGCTAACGGCGTTCCTTCGGGATGCGGCGCTGGTGGTGTGCGACGGGGAGGGGGTGCGTGCGGCGGCCCGCGTCCTCGGCCGGTCCCTCCCCGCGCGGCATACGGGGGCCGACTGGGCGTGGGATCTGGCGGTGCGCGCGCGCGACCGGGGGTGGCGCCTGGCGTGGATCGGCGGCGCGCCTGGCGTGGCCGACGCCGCCTGCGCCGCGCTCCGGGCCCACGCGCCGGGGCTCGTCACCCACGCGGAGCACGGTTTCCACGGGGACGACGCGGACGTCGTGTCGCGCGTGCGGGCCTTCCGGGCGCAGGTCGTCCTCGTCGGGATGGGCACGCCGTTGCAGGAGCGCTGGATCGCGCGGCACGGGCCGTCCCTCGGCGCGCCGGTGGTGTGGGCCGTCGGCGCGGCCGCGGACTTCGTGAGCGGACGCACGCCGCGGGGCCCTGCCTGGCTTCACACCCGCCAGGAATGGCTGGCACGGCTCCTCCATGACCCGCGACGGCTGTGGCGACGTTACCTGCTCGGGCACGCCCGGGTCGGCCTACGCGTGCTCGTCGCCCGTTTCCATGGGGCGGGGGGTTCCACCCCCCGCAACGCCCCCCGACGCGTCGACGACCCCGACATCCTCGCGTAGCTCGGGGTCGTGGGGCCAGCGCGCGCGGGCGCTCGCCATCACGGCGGACGCCGGGTCGCGCAGCCCTGCGGCCAGCAGGCGTTCCGCGCGCAGGCGCGCCTCCAGCGGCGTGGCCGGCGGGTTCGGGTCGAGCGATCGGCGCAGGCGTGCCACATCGAGCGCCGTGCCGGGGAGCACCGAGAGTGCCTCCACCGCCCGCGCCAGCACCTCGCGATCGCCGTGATCGCGCGCCCAGGCCGCCACGCCGAGCAATCCCTGGCGGTCTCCGGCGACCTCGGCGAACGCCTGGTCCCGCAGCCGCGCCCGCTCGGTGCTCGGGGCGCGGCCCGACGCCACCAGCGCGCGCCGGGCGCGGTCGGTCCGCAGGTTGCGCCGCACGAGCGGCCAGGCGAGGCCCGCAACGACCAGCACGCCGACCGAGCCCACCCACGGGGCGGGGTGCACGCCGGCCAGGTCCAGCAACGACCCCACCAGCCCCGGAAGCCCACCGATGGGATTCATGCTTCCCGGGCTAGCGCGGCGCGCGTCCCAGTGCCCGCGCGATGGCCACCACCAGCACGCGCTCCTCGGACGCGAGACGCGTCCACGCGTGCAGCAGATCCTCCGCGGAGGCCTCGTCCACCGCCGGGCGCTCGTCCGCGCCGAGCAGGTGCGCCACGTCGGTGCCGAGCAGCCGCGCGGTCGCGAGGACCAGGCGCACGGGTGCCTCCCGGCCGCCGCGCTCGTAGCGGCTCAGGGAGCTGCTCTCGATGCCGAGCGCGTTCGCGAGCGCCGCCTGGGTCCAGCCGCGGGCGCGCCGCGCCGCCGCAAGGCGCCGTCCGAGCGTGCGCGCCATGGAGACGGAGATGCCATGTGCCATCCCGCGACAATCCGACAGGGTGCGGCGCGTTTCAATGACCGAACGGACGTACGATATCGGTCCGAATGGACCAACCGCACCCACCCCCGCCCCCCGACGAGCCGCTCGACGCCTTCGCCATCGGCGTGCAGCTCGGCGCGCTTGCCGTGCCCATGGAATCCGTCCGATTGGACGTCGAGACCGCGCGCGCATGGCTTCGCGCGGCCCACGAGACCGACGGTGTGCCGTTCACGGCGCTGGAGGGGGCCGCGGGGCGGGCGGCTCCGCGCGTGGCGCTCGGCATCGTGGGGCCCGACGGCCGCGTGCGCGCCGCACGGTGGATCCGGTTGACGGAGCTGCCCGCCTGGCTGGCGGTGCGGCACGCGGAGGCCGCCGTCGTGCCGGGGTGTCCGTAGGGCCTCGGGTGTGGCCGAATCCCGCGAACCTGCTAGACGCCGCCGATGTTCTCGCCCGACCACACCCATCCCGCGCTGATGCGCGCGCTCGCCACCCGTGGCTACACCACCGCCACGCCCGTCCAGGCGCGCGTCGGGGAGGCCCCCGCGAACGCCGACCTCCTGGTGTCCGCGCGCACCGGGTCCGGGAAGACCGTCGCATTCGGCCTGGCGCTCGCCCGCACCCTGCTCGGGGAAGCGGAGCGTGTCGCGGCGCCCACGCGCCCGGCGGCGCTCGTCGTGGCGCCCACCCGCGAGCTGGCGTTGCAGGTGGCGCGCGAGCTCGCCTGGCTGTACGCGGACGCCGTGGAGGGCGGCGTGCCGCCCGTCGCCACGTGCGTGGGCGGCGCGGAGGTCCGCCGCGAGGCGCGCGCGCTCGACCAGCGTCCGCTCGTCGTCGTCGGCACGCCGGGGCGCCTGTGCGACCACCTGACCCGCGGGCGGCTGGACCTCTCGGAGCTGCGGGCCGTGGTGCTCGACGAAGCCGACGAGATGCTCGACATGGGCTTCCGGGAGGAGCTGGAGCAGTTGCTCGACGCCGCCCCGGCGACGCGTCGGACCCTGCTGTTCTCCGCCACCATGCCCAAGGGGATCGAGGCGCTCGCGGCCCGCTACCAGCGTGACGCGCTGCGGGTCGCCGTCGATTCCCCGGAGACCCGTCACGCGGACATCGTCTACGAAGTGGTGGTCGTCGCGCCGCGCGAGACGGAGGCGGCGGTCGTCAACGTGCTCCGACACCACGACCCGCCGGGCGCCATCGTGTTCTGCGCCACCCGCGAGGGCACGAACCGCATGGGCGCGTCGCTGCACGAGCGCGGGTTCTCGGCCGTGACGCTGTCGGGCGACCTGACGCAGGCCGAGCGCACCCGCGCGCTTCAGGCCCTCCGGGACGGGCGGGCGCGCGTGCTCGTCGCCACGGACGTCGCGGCGCGCGGGCTCGACCTGCCGGACCTCGCGCTCGTGGTGCACGCGGACCTTCCGCGCGATCCCGAGACCCTCCTTCACCGCAGCGGACGCACGGGCCGCGCCGGGCGCAAGGGCACGGCGGTGATCGTGGTGCCCGCCAGCCGTCGTCGCATGGCCGAACGCCTCGTGCGGGAGGCGCGCATCGCCCCCGCCCTCGTGGAGGTGCCCTCGGCGGAGTCGATCCTGGCGCGGGACCGGGAGCGGCTCGTCACCGACGTACGGCAGCTCGCCACCGAGGTCGCGGAGGATGACGTGGCAGTCGCGACGCTCGCGCTCGCGGGCGAGGCCGAGGACGCCTCCGCCGCGCCGGAGGCCGCCACGCGTCTCGTCGCCGCGCTGGTCCGCCTGCTGCGGGCCCGCCTCCCCGCCCCGGAGGAGCTGCCCGAGACCGCGTGGCTCCAGCGCCGCGCCAAGGACACCGGCGCCCGCGCGCGCGTCCGGGACGCGCACACCGCGGAGCCTGCCGACGAAGGCGCACGCCCGGCGCGCGCGACGCGCGGCGTCCGCCCGGAGGGCGCCGCCGACGGGACGGGGCCGGAGCGGCCGCGTCCGGACGCACGCCGCGGGGACGGGCCTTCGGCGCCGTGGTACCGCATCAACGTCGGGCGTCGTCAGAACGCGGATCCCCGCTGGCTCATCCCGATCATCTGCCGCCGCGGGCACATCGAGAAGTCCGACATCGGCAACATCCGCATCCTCGAGAACGAGACGCACTTCCAGGTCGGACCGTGGGCCGCGTCCCGCTTCGAGGCCTTCGCATGGCGGCCGGACCGCAAGGATCCGGGCATCCGGTTCGCGTACGGGGAAGGCTGAGCCGCCAGCTAGCAGGCTGCTGAAAAAGGCCCTGGCCCTCCCTGCCAGCGCCGAGCGAGGCAAGCCCGGCGCGTCACGAGGGCGGCGCGCGGAGGCGAGACGAGCGAAGGCGTGGCCGAAGCCACGTCGAGCGAGTCGCAGGCGAGCACGTCGGACGCAGTAGCGCGGGGCGCCGCCGCAGCCGGCGATGGTTTTTCAGCAGCCTGCTACGGTCCGCGGCGCCGGCGCGTCCGCTTCGCCTTCCTCGGCTTCTTCCTCGACGTTGCGGCCTTCTTCGCGGCCGGCGTCCCCTCGTCCGCGGGCGCGGCGAAGGGGTCGCGTCCGGCCTGCGGCGCGACCCACGTGTCGGGGAGCGGCGTCTGGGCGGGCCAGCCCGTGGCGGGGTCGAGCGCACCCTCCTCGACGTCGTCGGCCAGGGCGTCCTCCGACGCCTCCGGGAGCGTCTCCGCGAGGGACTGCGCCAGGGACGCGGAGTCCGGCTCCGCGGCCGTGGCGTGCGCGACCGGCCAGGACCCCCCGAACGGCGGCAGCGGGGCTCCGGCCCGCAGGGCGGGCGCCGGCAGCACGTCCTGCGGCACCGTGCCGCGCACGAAGCCGAGCCAGCGGGTGCCGCGCACGTCGGGTCCGGCGGGCACCAGCACCGCGTCGTCCGGCACCGGGAACCGCTCGCCGGGCACGTTCGGCAGCGCCTCCATGATGCGGCTCCACGTGGGCAGCGCGGCCTTTCCCCCGGTCTCCTTGTCACCGAGGGACGCCGTGCCGTCGGTGCCGACCCACACGGCCACGGTGTAGCGCGGTGAAAACCCCACGAACCACGCGTCCACGAAGCCGGAGGTGGTGCCGGTCTTGCCGGCGAAGTCCATGCCCTCGCGCTGCCCCTTCTTCGCGGTGCCCGTGTAGAACACGTTGCGCATCATGTCGACCATGACGTACGCCGTCCCCGCGTCCAGGACGCGTGTCCCGGCGCCGCCGGGGAGCATCCCCGCGACGCGGGTCGTGCCGTCGCCCGGGGGGGCGTTGCGGGGGGGCAGGGCCCCCCCGCCCCAGGGAAACGGGGACCGCGTGAACGCGATGCGTTCTCCCGCGCGCGCCAGGACCCGTCCGTTGCGGTCCTCCACGCGGGTGATCCAGGCGGGGTCGATGCGGACTCCCATGCGCGCCAGCGAGGCATAGGCGCTGGCGAGGTCCATGGGCGTGACCTCGGAGCTCCCGAGCGCGACGGTGAGGTCGCTGCGCAGCGGCGTTCGAACGCCGAGGTCCGTGGCGAGGCGCACGATCGCGTCGACGCCGTGCGTGTGCGCGAGGCGGACGGCGACGGTGTTGAGCGACAGGGCCAGCGCCCGTCGCAGCGGGATGACGCCGTGGTACTCGCCGTCGTAGTTGCGCGGGCTCCATGGCAGCCCGTTGGTGCCAGGGATGGAGAACGGCGCGTCCACGACGGTGTCGACCTGTCGCATGCCGGCGCGCAGGGCGGTGGCGTACACGAAGGGCTTGAAGCTCGACCCCGGCTGCCGCAGCGCCTGGGTGGCGCGTACGAAGCCCTCCAGACCGACGTCGTAGCCGCCCACCAGCGCCACGACGTTGCCCGTGGCGTTCTCCAGCACCACCGCGGCGCTCTCGGCCCACGGACGCACGCGCCGCCGCACCACGGGCGGGTCCGACGGCGTGGTCTCCGAGGGAACGCACACGTCGAGGACATCGCCGCGCGCGAGCACCTCCGCCAGCGGACGGGCCGGCGTTCCGATGCCGGTGCGCACGCGGGCCGCCAGGTCGTCGGGATGCAGCGAAAAGCGGAAGGGTCCCGCCGACACCGCGCCCGCGCCGTCATCGGCCACGGCGGAGAAGCACTCGCCGGCCATGGGCGCACGCACGGCGCGCGTGGCGGGGTCCAGCGGAAGTCCGTCGCCGCGGGCCAGGAAGCCGGGTCGGGCCTCCTCGGGGACGCGGCGCACGGGCGCGCGCGCGCCCTGCCGCGACTCCAGCTCCGCGAGACCGTCGCGCACGGCCTCCTCGGCGATGCGCTGCACGCGGCTGTCCAGCGGCGTGTGGACCTGGAGCCCCTCGGCATACGCCCGGTCGCCGCCGAAGAGGCGGCGGATCTCCCGACGCGTCTCGGTCAGGTAGGCGGCGTTCAGGCCCTTGCTCGCGCTGGTGCGTGGCACGACGACCGGGTCGGCCAGGTGCCGGCTGGCCTCGGCGGGCGTCGTGAAGCCCTGCTCCACCATGAGCCGAAGGACGTTCTCCCGGCGCTGCGCCGCCAGTTGCGGGTCATGGCGCGGGCTGTAGCGGCTCGGTGCAGGGACGAGGCCGGCGAGCATCGCCGCCTGGCCGACGTCCAGCTCGCGGGCGGAGACGCCGAAGTAGTCCTGCGCGGCCGCCTCCACGCCGTAGTTTCCGCTGCCGAGGGCGATGAAGTTCACGTACAGCTCGAGCAGCTGCATCTTGTCCAGCTCGTCGTCGAGGCGGTACGCCAGCACCGCCTCGCGCAGCTTGCGGCGGTAGCTGCGCTCCTTGCCGACGAGGAGGTTCTTCACGAGCTGCTGCGTGATGGTGCTGCCGCCCTGCCGGGTCTCCCCGCCGCGAAGGTTCACGGCCAGCGCGCGCGCGATGCCCACGGGGTCGACGCCGCGGTGCTCGAAGAAGCGGCGGTCCTCGCTCGCGACGAAGGCCTGCCACACGTGCGACGGAAGCTGGTCGATCGGGACCCACACGCGCCGCTCGAGGTAGAACGCGTCGACCCGCTCGCCGGAGGAATCGTAGACCTGCACGCTGCAGGGGATGCGGAAATCGGTCTCGCGGCCCAGGTCCGGCGGCAGGGTGGATAGGATCTCCCTGTCGAACCAGTCCCATGCGAACCAGCCGCCCACCGCCCCGAGCCCACCCAGCACCATGAGCCCGCGCGCGCTCCACCGCAGCACCGCCCGCGCCCATCGGCGCGCGCGTGTCGGCTGGCTCGGCGCGGCGCTGGTATGGGTCGGGTCGTCGGGGTGCACGACGGGTCATGTAACCGCGGAGACGCCCGGGGAGCGCACCTCCGGTGCCTCCGCGGACGCGAACGGCGCGCGGGTGGTGCTCACGGAGGTGCGGCTGGCGCCGGCCGTCGCGACCGCGCCGTTCCGGTGGGACGCCGAGGCGCGCGGGCTGTTCACCGTGGCGATGGAGCTCGGGCTGTCGGACCTGCCCGGGGTGCGGCCCCGGCTGGACGGACAGGCGGGCTCCCCCGCGGTCGTGCGCGCCGAGGAGCTTCCACAGCGGATCGTGGACGCGCGGCTCCGCATCGCGCCGGCCGCGTCGACGCCGGGGGGCGCCGCCGGGGAGCCGGTGCTGCGCTTCGCGTTGGAGCTGTGTCCGACCGGCGGGACGTGCCGGACGATCGAGGCGGACGGGACCCGCACCCAGCCCTGGGACGCGGTCGGCACCCTGCTCGACGGGGCGGCCGAGACGCTCGGGGTGTCCGTGTCGGGGACGCAGCGCGCGGCGTGGCGGACCCCGGGCTCGCACGATCCCTACGCCGAGCTGGTGACGGGCCGCGCCGCGGCGGTGCTCGTGGGCATCTCCGCGTGGACGCTGCCGGCCGAGGGCGAGACGGACCCGACCGCGCGCGCCGTGCGCATCGATCCGCGTCAACCTCTGGCCCAGTGGGTCCACGCGCGGTGGGTCGTCGGTGCCGGGGGGGCCGTGCGGGACGAGGGGCGGGAGGATCTCCCGCGCGGCGTGGGGCGCGCGCCGCACCTCCGACACGTCGACGCGCTGCGCGCCGCGATGCTGGCGCGTCCGTCCAGCCCGCTGCCGGCCGCCGATCTCGCGACGCTGGAGGGCCTGGCCGGGGAGCCGGCCCGAGCGGTGCTCGCCTGGGACGAGGTGGAGCGCATCGCACCCGGCGATCCCCGCTTCCAGCTGCCGGCGGCCCGCGCGCTGCTGGCCACCGGTCGCGCCGACCTCGCGGAGGCGCGTCTCGCGGGCCTCGGCGCCGCGTTCGCGCAGGACCCCGCGGTGTCGGCGCTGCGGGTCCAGGTCGCGGAGGCGCGCGGGACCTCGGACCTCGACGCGTTGCTGGAGCACTGGCAGCGTGTGGATCCGCGCGCGGTCGAGCCCGTGCGGCGGCGGCTCGACCTCCGCGTGACGGACGAGCGGTGGGACGAGGCGGAGGCGTTGCTGCCGGCGCTGCGGGCCCGCAGCCCGGGAGACGCCGTGGACGCGCTCGCCACGGCACTCCTCGCGGCGCGGGGGCGCTTCGAGGAGGCCGCACGGGGTGCTCCGCCCGAGGTCGCCGCGCGGCTGCGCGAGCGCGCGGCGATCGCCCGGGGCGAGATGCCGGAGGCCTGGGCCGCGGCCGACGGCGTGGGTCGCATCGCCGCAGCGGCCGCGGTGGAGCGTGCGCCCCGGGAGGTCCTGCTCCGGGCAGAGCGGCTGCTCGCGCTCGGACAGGCGGACGACGCGCTGGTGCTCGCGCAGGCGCTCGTGGAGCGCGACGAGGACTCCGCCTCCGGCTGGGCGCTGCGCGCGCAGGCCCTCGACGCACTCGGCCGCGTCAGCCTTGCGCAGGACGCCTGGGCGCGCGCATGGGAGCGCGATCCGGCCCTCGCGGGGGGCCCGGTGGAGACGGGCCGTCCGTCCCCGCCGGCCGAGGACCCCGGGCAGGACGGCCTCGACGGCGAGGCACCCCCGCCAGGCGGGACCGTCGCGCGCATCGCATCGACCTTCCGCACGGTCGAGGGACGCGCGGACACGGCGGCATCGCCGGACGCACCGAAGCGTGCGCGCCGTGCGAAGGTGCGCCGCGGCGGGCGCAAGGGTCCGGCGCTGTAGCCGCCTTCCCGGCGCCGGCACGGGGGCGTTGCGGGGGATGTCCCCCGCCCCAGGAGCGGCCCCGCTTGACCCGTCGGCCCCCCCTCCATAGGCTGCCCGGCCTCCGGAGACCACGATGCCCACGGACACGACGCCTCCCCTCGCGCGCCTCGGGGCGACCGTCTCGGGCGGCCTGTTCGGCGGGTCGCTGGTGGGCATCCTCGAGGCGGCGCATGTCCTCGGGAGCATGCGCCCGTCGGAGTACCAGGCGCTCGTGTACGCCACCGTGCTCTACGGCCTGACCGGGGCGGCGGCGGGGATCGGGCTGGGCGCGGTGCTCGCGCTGCCCCCCGCGCGGAGGCTGCCGCGCTGGGCGACGTGGGCCGCCGGGTTCCACGCGGTCGTGGTCTCGCTCGGCTTCGTGATCCTGCGCTACGTGCTGAACAAGTCCGTCTACGCCGAGCAGGGCGTCCCGACGCGGACCTCGCTCGCCGTGCTCGGTGGCCTCGTGGTGGCCAGCCTCGTGGGGGCCCTCCTCGCGCGCGTGCTCCTCACCCACACCCCGCTGCGGGTCCTGCCGGGCGCCCGCGCGACCGTGGTGGCCTGGGGGGCGCTGGTGGCCCTCGCCGGGCTGTTCTCCGCGGCACCGGCACCCGGCGCGAGCCCCGCCGCGCCCGTGTTGCCGCCGCCCGTGGCCGGTGCCCCCGCGCGTCCGGACGTCGTGCTGCTGCTGGTCGACACGCTGCGTGCCGACGCCCTGGGGGTCCACGGCGCGCCGGCCGACGCAACGCCGAGACTCGACGCGTTCGCGAAGGACGCGGTGGTGTTCGACCAGCACGTCACCTCGGCGGCCTGGACCCGTGCGAGCACCGCGAGCCTGCTCACCTCCCTCAGCCCGTCGAGCCACGCCTGCGAGCGCAAGGACTCCGCGCTGCCCGACATGGTCGTGACGCTCGCGGAGGTGCTGCAGGAGGGCGGCTACGCCACCGGGGGACTGCCCAACAACGCCAACGTGACCGGCGCGCTGGGCTTCGGGCAGGGCTTCGCGTGGTTCCCCTACACCCCGCAGTACCCGCTGGCGGCGTCGGAGAGCACCTACGCGCTGTCGCTCTACAACGTGCTGCGTCGCGTGCGGATGCGGCTCGACTCCCGCAAGCGCATCGAGGACTACTACACCCCCGCCGAGACCCAGTTCGCGCGGGCGCAGCGCTTCCTCGACGCGGCACGCGGACGGCCGGCGTTCCTGTTCGTGCACCTCATGGAGCCGCACGACCCCTACTTCGTGCATCCCTGGAACGGCTCCGCCGTGGGACGCGCGGAGTTCCCGGACCCGGACCCGTCGCGGCTGGACGAGCTGCGCGGGCTCTACGCCGGAGAGGTCCACCACGTCGACGCGGCCATCGGCGCGTTCCTCGACGGGCTGAAGGCTGCCGGGCGCTACGACGACACCCTCATCGTCATCACGTCCGACCACGGCGAGGAGTTCCGCGAGCATGGCGGCTGGTGGCACGGGAGCACCCTCTACGACGAGCAGGTGCACACGCCGCTCCTCGTGAAGCTCCCGCGCAGCGCGCGCGCAGGCACGCGCGTGCCGTGGCAGGTGCGGCAGATCGACGTGGCACCCACCGTGACGGACGTCGCCGGGCTGGCACCCCACGCGAGCTGGCAGGGCGCGGCGCTGTTCGACGACAACTTCGACGCCGACCTCGCCAAGCTGCGCGCGCCGGCGGTGGAGGCGGACGATCCTGCGAGCACCGAGGCGGCCGCAGCGTTCGTGGCGCCGACCTGGGCGAACCATCCGGCCAGCCGGGAGGCGCTGTCCGAGCAGGACTTCGAGGGCTACGACCTCCAGGCCCTCCGCAGCGACGGCCACAAGCTCATCCAGGCGCTGCGAACGCCCCGGGGGAACCCCCGCAACCTCCCTGCCGCCGCCGCCTACGACCTGCTCGCCGACCCCGCGGAGGCGCGTGACCTCGCAGGGACCGGCGCGTCGTGGGAGTCCGCCCTCGCCGCCCGCCTGGAGACGCTCGTGCAGCAACGCCGGGAGTCCCGCGTGGCGGAGCGGGACGCGACCCTCTCCGAGGCCGAGCGCGCGCGCCTCGAGGCGCTCGGGTACATGCAGGGCGCCCCCGGTGCCGCGCCTGGGGCGGAGGGGGACATCCCCCTCCGCAACGCCTCCCCCGACGGGCGCTGAGGGACGCGCGGTGCCCGCGCGCGTGCTCGTGCTGGGCCTCGACGGGGCCTCCTGGAACGTCATCGACGCCCTCGGCGCGCGACTCCCGAACCTGCGGCGGCTGGTCGCGGAGGGCGCCTCCGCGCCGCTGCGCTCGACCACACCCGCCATGACCCTGCCCGCGTGGTCGAGCGTGCTAACGGGCTGTCACCCCGGCACGCACGGCATCCCCGATTTCACGGTGCGGGCGCCCGGCCGCTACGGCCTGCGCTTCGTGGACGCCACGGCCCGGCGCGTCCCCACGATCCATCGCGTGCTCGCGGAGCGCGGTGCACGGGTGGCGAGCATCGCGGTGCCCACGACCTGGCCGCCCGAGCGCCTGCCGAACGACGGGGTGGTGGTGAGCGGCTTCGACAGCCCCGTGGCCACCCGCGCGGAGGCGCGGCACTACGCCCCCGCCTCGCTGCACGCGGAGGTCGAGGCGCGCTTCGGCGGCCTTCGCTTCGCCGACTTCCAGGAGGGCGACCCGGGCGCGCCGGGCTGGCACGACCACGCGCGGGAGAGCCTGTTGCGCGAGGTCGCCCGCAAGGAGGCGCTGTGCGCCTGGCTGCTCGATGGCGCCACGTGGGACCTGTTCATGGTGGTGTTCGGCGAGAGCGACACGGCGAGTCACCACTTCTGGGCCTTCCACGATCCCGGCAGCCCCCGCCACCTCGCGGGGTCCGGGCACGCGGACACGCTGGCGGAGGTGTACGCGCGGCTCGACGCCGCGGTCGGGGCCCTCGCGCGGCGCGGCGAGCACGTCTGCATCGTGAGCGACCATGGTTTTGGACCCGCCGGCACGCAGGCGCTCTACCTCAACCGGTGGCTGGCGACGCAGGGCTGGCTCACCTTCGGCGGTGGCGGCCCGACGGCGGGATGGCGCGCCCGCGCCCTCGACGCCGCACGTCTCGCCGCGATGCGGCTGCCGGTGGAGCGGATCGTGCGCCGCGTGCCGCCTTCGTGGCTCGGGCGCGTCGAGGCCGCCGCGCGCTGGCAGGGCATCGACTTCCCGCGCACCCGCGCGTGGTCGGACGAGCTGAACTACGCGGCCACGATCCACCTGAACCTCGCCGGGCGCGACCCCTGCGGCACCGTGAGCGACGAGGCCGGTGCGGTGGCCGGGCTGCGCGCGGCGCTTCGGGACTGGCGAGAGGACGGCCAGCCGGTGGTGGCCGCCGCCTGGACACGCCGCGAGGCGTACGGCGGGCGCGGGGACGCCGTGCCCGGCGCGCCGGACCTCGTGCTGGACCTCGCGTTGCAGGACGGCGCGAGCGCCACGCTGCTGCCGAGCGCGCGGGCTCCGGCCGGCACGACCGCCCGACGCTTCACGGCCGCGGAGTACGTCGGCGGCAAGGGACTGGGCATGAACGGCGCGCACCGCCCGCACGGCGTGCTGATCCTGCACGGCCCGGGCGTTCGCGACGGGGTGGTCCTGCCGGCCGACGACGGGCCGCCGCCCGGCGCCCGCGCGGGCGCGGAGGACCCGGCACGCGGCCCCGAGATGTGCGACGTGGCGCCCACGCTGCTGCACCTGCTCGGCCAGGAGATCCCCGCGCACATGGAGGGCCGGGTGCTGGCCGGCGCGGTGCGTGACGCGCCGGCCCCCCGCCACGCGCCGTCGGCCCCGCCGGCCCCGCCCCCGCGCGAAGGGGCGATGTCGCCCGACGACGCGGACGGCATCCGCGCCCGCCTCGCGGCGCTGGGCTACCTGTCGTGAGGGTGCTGCTGGTCGCAGCCCTCCCCTACCCCAGCCCGCAGGGGACGCAGGTCTACCTGCGCGGGCTGGTGCGGGCGCTCTGCGCCGCCGGCGTGGACGCCCGCCTGGCCTGCTACGGCTACGGCTACGGGGACGGCGAACCCGACGTGCCGGTCCTGCGCGCCCACGCGCCGCGCGCCGGTTCGCTGCGGTCCGGGCTGCACGCCGACAAGCTCGCCCACGACCTGCGGCTGGCGCGCGTCGTCGCGGCTGCACGCGCCGACGTGGTGCACGCCCACGGCCACGAGGCGCTGATCGTCGCGCGGCTGGCGCGGGCGCTGGGGGGCCCCCGCACCGAGGCGGGCGCGCCCGCGCCGATCGTCTACACACCCCACACCGCCCTTCGGGCGGAGCTACCCCGCTACGTCGGGGGAGGCGTTGCGGAGGGGGCGGGCCCCCTCCGCCCCATGGTCGAGAGGGTACTGACGCGCCTCGGCGGAGTCCTCGACGACGGGCTCCCCGCGCGTGCGGAGGCGTGCGTGGGCATGTCCGCCGGCACCGACCGCCTGCTGCGCGACTCCGGCGTGCACCCCGCGCCGCCGGTGCTTCCCGGGCTGGACCCCGAGGACTTCCCGGAGCGGCCGATGCCCGCGCGCACCCCCGGTCCTGCGCGGGTGGTGTACGCCGGAAACGCCGATGGCTACCAGGACCTCGGGGTGCTCGCCGCGGCGATGCGTCTCCTGCGGGCGGCGCACGGCGCCGACGCGCCGCGGCTGCACGTGGTGGGCCGCTGGACGAAGACCGAGCGCGACGCCGTGGCGCCCGACGTGTTCCTCGATTCCGCCGGCTGGCCCGAGGCCCGCGCCGCCATGGACGCCTGCGACGCCGCAGTCGTCCCGCGCGCCACGTGCGCGGGCGTGCCGATGAAGCTGCTGCACGCCGCGGCGCTGGGGCTGCCCGTGGTGGTCACGCGGCCCGTGGCGATGGGACTGCCGGGCGAGGTGGTCGTGGCGCCGCACGACGCGACGGCGCTCGCGGACGGGATCGTGCGGGCCTGTGCGCAGCCGCGTGGCGACGGGGCCGCGGTGGTGCGGGCGCACGCGTGGGCGGGGCGGGTCGCGGGGTTGGTGGACGCCTACCGGGCCACGCTTCGCGGGTGACCCGGCCCGCCTACGGAATCCGGCAGATGTACCCGAAGCTCCGGGCGCACGACGCGTCGAACCAACCGCCGAGGTCATTGCGGTAGGCGCCGCAGTCCTCGGCCACCGTCCCGAGACCATCGTTCGGTTCGTTTCCGCTCCAGCCGGCGTACGTGGCGTCAGACCCGTCGATCCACGACCAGGCGCCTTCGGCGTCGATGTCGTTGAAGCCGATCCACATGTACTCCGACACCATTCCCAACTCGCCACGACGCGCGTTCACCCACGCATCCGTGCCCCCGTCCGGGATGGACGCGAGATCGCCTCCGAGGGATTCGCAGGCCTCCCGCGCCGCGCCCCACGGACGACGGTCGGAGCAGAACGCCCAGGTGGCATCGCCCTGCGCGAACTGGACGCAATCCGGCGACGCACGCCGTCCCTCGTAGACCACGAGGTTGGTCCACGCCACGTCTGCAGCGACGCTGCAACAACGCGTGTTCGCACGCAGCTGGACGTAGTCCGGAGCCATCGAGGTCGCCGGGATGTCCTGCGTCGCGTAGACCGGCTGCCCGTCGAGAAAGAACCGGACCTCCGGGACCTGCAGGTCGTACTCGACGCGGACCGTGTGCCAAATCGACGCCGCAAAGCCGGGCAGATCGCGGACGAGCTCGACGTTGCCGTCGGCCGCGCAGCATCCGTCGGACCAGCCGCCGTACCCGACCGACATTCCCCCGGTGGACCCGCTCGAACCGAATGCGAAGTAGTCCTCCACACCGTTGTAGCCGTTCTGTGCACCGCGCGGAAACACGCCGATGGTCGCGTGGGGCGGCACGTAGACGTCCACCTCGACGGCCTCGAGTGTCGTGGAGGAGCGCGCCACGGGGATGTAGATGACATTCCAGTCCGAGGGCTGGACCCACGCGGCGCGGTCGTACGCCGTGGACGCGTACTGGTCGAGCCATCCCCCGTCGAGGACGAGCGAGCCCGGTGGCGCGCTCGCAAGGCCGTGCGACCAGACCGCGGTCCAGGTCGGAACCGTCGACGTCACCGTCGCGGTGGCCTCCACGCCCTCTCCATACGTGGCCCCGTCATCCGCCATGACCGTGCAGGTCCACACCTCGCCCCCGGCGGTCACGTCGGCGGGCACCGTGCTGGAGAGCCCGTCGGCCGCGAGGGTGCCGCCGTCGTACG
>JBDLRI010000131.1:0-12097 GCA_039800105.1 Pseudomonadota bacterium | reverse complement strand
GATCTCGCCGAGGCAGGCGACGTCGCCCTCGCCCACGAGCAGCGCGTCCTGCAGTCCGTCCGGGCCGAGCTCCACGCGGAGCACGCCGGACGCCGGACACATCGGGGCCCGGGCCGCCACGGAGTCCATGGCGCGGATGGCCGCCTCGATGTCCACGACGTCGTGGAGCGGGGTGGCGGGTGCGACGTGGCCCGACGGCGGCAGCAGCGCCCAGCGCCCGGCGGGCTTCCGCACCTCCGGGCTCATCTTCCACGTCGCCCAGGTGAGGATCGCGATCCACGCCAGCAGCCGGAACGCGATGGCGCGCTGGTCGGCGCGGATCACGCCCGCGCGCCGTAGAGTCCCGTGGGCACGTCCTCCGGCTCGCTGCACGCCGCGGCCACGAGGGTGGCGGATGTGACGGCCGTGGTGCCGTCCTCGCCGGTCAGGACCACCTCCCCGGCCGCCCGCAGCAGGCCGGGGCGCCCGGCGACGAGCACCACGCTGCCGGCGGGCACGGTGCCGAGCAGGGCCTCCATGGCCGCGGGGAAGCCGGGCGGCGTTCCGCGCAGGGTCCGCAGCCACGCCCCGGTCGCCGCGCGCGCCTGGGTCGGCGTGCAGCGCGGCATGCCGGGATGCAGCCCCTGTCGCGCCCGGTCGAGCCACGCGGAGGCCGCGAACAGGAGCGCGTGCAGGTCCGGGGCGTCCGCCGGGTCGCCGCCCTGGATCGCCGCGAGCTGGTGGGCGTGGGCGGCGCGCAGCCACTGGGCCTGCGCGGGGCGCGTGGGCGCGGGCGCGGCGGCGCGGGCACGCAGGGCCTGCGCGTGGGTGTCGGGCGGGAGGGTCCACCAGGACGCCCCGAGCCGGGCGAGTCCCAGCGACGCCCCGAGCGCGAAGGCGGCGCCGTCGATCGTGGCGGCCGGCGCAAGGCCGAGCGCGTGGGCGCAGGCGAGGTGCAGCACGGCGGCGCGGGCCAGGTGCCGCGGAAGGCTGCCGTCGGCGTCGGCGCGCAACGCCACGCCGAGCGCGAAGGTCTCCTCCGCGGCGACCGCGCGTTGCAGCCGCGCCAGCGTCCTGCGCAGGCCGACCTCCGCGGGCCAGTCCTCGCCGGCGAGGCTCGCGAGGTGCGCGGCGAGCTCCTCCAGCCCGTGGGTCAGCGCGCGGCGCGGGGGCACGTCCTGCTCGAGGGCGTCGGGATCGGGCTCGCCGGGCCGCGGCCGGCTGCGCCCCACCCGCAGGCAGGTGGCGTCCGGAGGCAGGTCCGCGGCCTGCCCCGCGCGGCGCGCCTCGCGGAGGTGGGTCACGCCCGCGCGCAGCACGTCGGGGTCCGCGGGGTCGACGACGTGCAGGGTGTCGGCGTCCAGCGCCGCGAGCCACCCGACGGCCTGCAGCAGGCCGAGGTGCGCGCGTCGCGGCAGGTGCAGGGCGGTGCCGTCGAGCCGCAGCAGCTCGCCGTCGAAGCGGAGGATCCGGCCGGGCGGCCGCGCGTGCGCCGCGAGGCACGCCGCGAGGCTGGCCAGCGCCATCGCGTCCGCGGGATCGTCGGGCGCGTCCAGCTCCAGATCGTCCGCGGCGTCGTCCGGCGCGTCGGGGGAGGCGTTGCGGAGGGGGTGTCCCCCTCCGCCCCGGGAAGGATCGGTGAGGAACGCGAGGGCGTCCAGCAGGAGGCGCACGTCGGCGGGGGTCATCGTTCCACCTCGGCGCGTACTTCGCGCGAGAAGGAGGTGTCGTGCTCGCGGAGCGCCTGTGCGAGCTCCAGCTGCCGCTCCCGCAGTTCCCGCGGGCCGAACCAGACGCGGCGCTTGAGCAGGCTCACGCACCACGCGCGGGCCTCCTCGCCTCCGAGGTGGGCCAGCGCGCCGAGGAACCGCGCCCGCAGGTTGGGCGGAAGGGCGTCGAAGTCGGGGGACTGCACGCGCGCGAGCACGGCGTCGCGGAAGGCGGGATCGCCGGCGCGGACGACCTCCCCGAGCACGTGCACGAGCAGGTCGGCCCGGCGCGCGCCGATGCCCTCCAGGAGCGCCTGCAGCGTGGCGGGGTCGCGATCGCCGGAGAGGCCGAGCAGCGCCTCCTGGCGCACGCCCTCCTCGGGGTGGAACAGCGCCCGCCGCAGCGTCTCGAGGGATTCCGGGGCGGACGGATGGCCCTCCCGCAGCGCGCGCACCGCCCACAGCGCCGCCCGCCCGGGGGCGCCGGCCCACGGCATCAGGAAGGCGCCGGCGGCGTGTCCCGCGGCCGTCCATGCGCGGAGCAGCGCGCCGGAGCGCGCCGGCTCGTGCTCGCGCGCCAGCACGTCGGTGCAGGCGTCCCGCACGGGCGCCGGCAGCCATGCGAGCCACCGCGCCACGGGCGACGCCTGCTCCGGCCGCACCCCCACCATCGCGGCGGCGAGGGCCTCCGGGCGCGTGGCGAGCAACGCGTGGAGGGACGCCAGCGGGCGTCCGGACGCGGCGAGGTGGTCCAGCGCCGCGCCGAGGGCGCCCCAGGCGCCGTCCGCGGCGCAGCCGGCCAGGAGGGTCGCCCACTCGGCATCGGGCACGCCGTCCCGGGCGCAGAACCACGCCACGATGCGCCCGCGCTGCGTGTCGGTGCCCACGCGCGCGCTCTCGCGCCATGCGGCCTTTCCGGCGGCGTCGGGTCGAGGGAAGAGCACCTGTCGCGCCGCCTCCACGCCCGCGGCCACCGCCGCGTGCAGGGCCATGGCCGCCTCGGGGCGGATCGGCGCGTCGTAGGACGCGGCGCGTCGATGCACGTCCGGCCGCGCGTAGGGGTCCGTGCTGCGTACGTCCAACCCCGCCACGTCGAGCGCCGCCAGCAGGGTCACGGCGTCCGAGTCCCGGGCCGCGCTCGCGGTCGGGACCGCGTCCGTCCCGGCCGAGTCCGCCAGGGTGGTGACCACCCGCGCGAGGTCCTCGCTGCCGAGCCCCGCGGGCAGGCGCAGCTCGCGCAGTCCATCGCGCCAGGCGCCCCACAGCAGGTCCGCCGCAGCCTCCGCGTCCGGCCCGTCGGTGAAGCCTTCCAGACCGGCGGGTCCGACCGGCAGCACGTGAAGGCCACCTTCCTCGGTGGCCGCGCGGAGGGTCGCGAGCGCGCGCGTCCACGCACCGGGATCGTCGTGGCGGCGGCGCGCCGTGGTCAGCGCGTGACCGAGGGCGGAGGCGGGCGAGGTGTGCGGCGTGGCCATGGGAGGTCGCCCTAACGACGGGGCGCAGGCTCCGCACGCGGCATCGGGATAGGCCGCCGCAAGCCCGGGAGACCCGTGAAGCTGGCGACCCTCCGAGACGGAACCCGCGACGGCGCGCTGCTCGTCGTGTCACGCGACGGAACGCGGGCGGCCCGCGCCGGCGACATCGCGCGGAGCCTGCAGGCCGCGCTGGACTCCTGGGACGAGGCGGCCCCGCGCCTGGCGGAGCTGGCGGCGCGGCTGGAGGCCGGCACCGTCGCGTCGGAGCCGGTCGATGCGGCGCGCCTGGCGGCGCCGTTGCCGCGCGCCTACGAATGGATCGACGGCTCGGCGTTCCTCAACCACGTGCGGCTCGTCCGCCGCGCGCGGGGTGCGGAGATCCCGCCGACCCTGGAGACCGACCCGCTCGTCTACCAGGGAGGCAGCGGGGAGCTGCGCGGCCCGCGCGATCCCTTCGTGCTCCCCGACGTGTCGTGGGGGCTCGACTTCGAGGCCGAGGTCGGGGTGATCCTGGGCGACGTGCCGCGCGGGACGACCGCCGCCGACGCCGGGCGTCACGTGCGCCTCGTCGTGCTGCTCAACGACTGGACGCACCGCGCGCTCATCCCGCCGGAGCTGGCCAAGGGCTTCGGCTTCTTCCAGTCCAAGCCCGCCACGGCCTTCGCGCCGTTCGCGGTCACCCCCGACGAGCTCGGCGACGCGTGGCGCGACGGGCGCGTCCACCTGCGCATGCAGGTCTGGTGGAACGGGGAGCGGGTGTGCGACGCCCACGCCGGGAGCGCCATGCACTTCGGCTTCCACGGGCTGCTGGCGCACCTCGCCAAGACGCGCGGCTACACCGCCGGCACGATCCTCGGCAGCGGCACCATCAGCAACGAGGACCGCGCGGCCGGGTACGCCTGCATCGCCGAGCAGCGCACGCTCGAGACGCTCGACACCGGCGCGCCCCGGACCCGGTGGCTCCAGCCGGGAGACCACGTGGAGATCGACATGCACGACGCGGAGGGCCGCAGCGTCTTCGGCCGCATCGTCGCGGACGTGATCGCCGATGGGGCGGAGGGGGCTCACGCCGCCCCCTCCGCAACGCCTCCCCGGCGCGCGCCGTGAGGCTGCGGCTCCATACGTACTGGCGCAGCAGCGCCAGCTGGCGCGTGCGCATCGGCCTGGGGCTGAAGGAGCTGGACTGGGAGCCGGTGCACGTGCACCTGCTCGAGGGCGGCGGGCAGCAGCACGCCCCGGCCTTCCGCGCCCGAAACCCCATGGGGCAGGTGCCGGTCCTCGAGGTCGAGGAGGACGACGGGAGCGTGCGCGTGCTCTCGCAGTCGCTCGCCATCCTGGAGTACCTGGAGGAGCGCTGGCCGGAGCGCGGGGCGCCGCTGCTCCCGCGGGGGTCGGCCTCGGCGCGCGCGCGCGCCCGCATGTGCGCGGAGATCATGAACGCGGGCATCCAGCCGTTGCAGAATCTCTCCGTGACGCAGCGGCTCGGCGCCCTCGGCGTGGACACCGGCGCGTGGGTCAAGGAGGTCGTGGGCCGGGGTCTGACCGCGCTGGAGGCGGTCGCCGGCGACGACGCGTTCCTGGCCGGCCCGGCGCCGAGCGTGGCGGATGCGTGCCTCGTGCCGCAGCTCTACAGCGCGCGCCGGTTCGGCGTGGACGTGACGCCCTACCCGCGCCTGTGCGCCGTGGAGGCCCGCTGCGCGGCGCTGCCGGCGTTCGCGGGCGCGCGGCCCGAGGTTGAGGGGGACGCGCCCCCCGGGACGGCCTGAGCCGATGGAGTTCTTCCGCGCGCACGGGCTCGGCAACGACTACCTCGTCTGGGTGGCGACCCCCGACGCGGCCCCTCCGACCCCCGCGCAGGTGCGCCTCGTGTGTGATCGCCACCGCGGCGTGGGCGGCGACGGCGTACTGGTGCCCGTGGACGCCCCCGACGGCGGATACGGCGTGCGCATCCTCAACCCCGACGGCAGCGAGGCCGAGAAGAGCGGCAACGGGCTGCGCATCCTGGCGTGGTGGCTGCACCACCGTAGGGGCGCGCCGGAGTCCTTCGCCGTGTGGACGCGCGGCGGGACCGTGCGGTGCGTGGTGGAGGGCGCGCGGGTGCGCGTGGACATGGGCCGCGCGATCGTGGGGGCGGTGGAGCGCCGTGGGGCGCATGCCGTGATCCCCGTGGACGTGGGGAACCCCCACGCCGTGGTGCGGGTGGACGCCGAGCCGTCCCGCGCCGACTGGCACGGCGCGGGCGCGTGGCTCGAGCAATCCGTCCCCGGACGCACCAACGTGCAGTTCGTGTGGCTGCAGGCGGGCGCGGTCCATGCGCGCGTGTGGGAGCGGGGTGCTGGGCCCACGCTGGCGAGCGGCAGCAGCGCATGTGCGGTCGCCGCCGCGCTGGTGGCGCAGGGCGCGGTGGCCTCGCCGGTCACCGTGCGCATGGAAGGCGGCGACTTGCATGTGGACGTGCATGCCGACGGATCCGTGCGGCTGGAGGGGCCGGTGGCCCCCGTCGGCAGCGTGCGGCTGGATCCCGGGTTCGCGGCGACGCTGGCGGCGTACCCGTGAGCGTGGGACCGGGCGTCCTGTTCGCCCTGATCGCGGGGGACCTCCGTGCGGCCGAGCCGGAGCTGCGGGAGCGGGCGGGAACCGCGTCGCAGGAGGTGGTGCTGCACGTGAGCGTGGTCGACCGCGTGCCTGTCGGCGTGCGTGCCCGCGTGCAGCAGGCCGGCGCCGTGCGGGAGGTGGAGCTCCGCGACGACGGCACCGATCCCGCCGACGTGCCGTTCGACCGCGTGTGGAGCGGCACCGCGCGCGGGGACGCGTCCCAGTACGTGCCCGTTCGCATCGACGTGGAGGAGCCCACGGGCGTCACGGTGGCCTGGGACGGCGTCGTGCGCGGCGGCCTGGAGCCGCACGTGGAGCTGTCCTTCGAGGTCACCAGCGGCCCGGACGGCCGCATGGTGGGACGCCGCCGCGCGACCCGTGCGCCCGGCGCGATGTCGCATGCGGCCGAGGCGCTCCCGCTGCTGGGCGCGGCCGCCTGGGCGGTCCTCCTGCTCGTGGTGGCCGCCCTGGCGGGTCTGCGACGGACCGACGCGGCCGAGGCCGGCGGGACGCCGCCCGACGGACCGCCGCCGTGACGGCCGGGGGCGTTGCGGGCACGCCGCCGCCCGGTGGCGGCCGCGAGGGGGCGGCCTCAGCCCCCGCCCCAGGCGCATGGCGCGACGACACCGCGATGCTCCTCGCCTGGATGGCGCTTTCGGTCGCGTGGAGCTGGCCCCTGGCCGCGGATCCCGTGGCGAGCACGGTGTCACTGCATTTCGACCAGCTGCCGGCGGCGTGGCTGGTCGACGCGGCGCGGAGCTTCCTGCCATCGGGCGTGTCGTCGTGGAGCGCCTGGCCGTCGGGCGAGCCGATGCAGCGGCTGGACAGCTTCCTGTTCGTCGGCCTGGCGATGGTGCTCGGGGGCGCGGTGCCGGGGATGCTGCTCACCAACCTGTTCGTGCTGCTGGGCCCGGTCGCGTCGGCGTGGGCGATGGCGTGCGCCGCGCGGCGCATGCTCGGCGTCGACAGGGCCGGGCAGTTCTTCGCAGGGGTGCTCTACGGGTTCGGCCCGATGGCCCTCGTGGCGGCGCTGGAGGGCCAGGTCTACGCGCTCCTGGCCCCCTGGCTGCCCCTGTGCGCCTGGGCCGCCTGGGAGGGCCGCGCGGTCGCGACGGCCATGGCGTTCGCGCTCGCGCTGTGCGGGACGGCCTACCACGGGGTCAACGCCGCGCTCGTGCTGGCAGCGGTCCTGTGGCTTCGGCTGCCGGTACTCGGGCGGGGCGCGGTCGCGCGGGTGCTCGGCGCCGTGGGCGTCGCGGGTGCCGCCTACGCGGCGTTCTACGCCACGGGTGCCAGCCGCGGGACGGGGCCGGTGGAGGGGGCCACCCCGGTGACGCTGCTCGCGTGGAGCCCGTGGCTGGACCTGGCCCGCCATTCGCTCGGCCCGGTGCTCGGCGTGGCGACGCTGGCGTTCGCGGTCGGGGCGGTGCTGCGGTGGCGCGAGATCGGCCTCGATCGCAGGCTCGCGCGGGGCCTGTTCGTGCTCGGGGCGTGCGCGGTCCTGCTGGCCCTCGGCCCGCGCCTTCAGCTCGGCGTCGTGCCGGGCCGCGGCGTGCCCACGCCGCTCGCGCTGCTGGAGGGGACGGGCGTGTTCCGGGCGCTGCGCTTCCCGCTGCGCTTCGGCTGGACTGCCGCGCTGGCGTGGTCGATGCTCGGCGCGGCGTTGGTGTCACGGATGCGCCGGCCGTGGGTGGCGGTGCTGGCGGCCCTGCTGGACGTGCTCGTGGCGGGGGGCGCCGTCGGGCGGCTCCGCGGCCACCCGGTCCCTGTGCCGCGCCTGTACGCGCTGCTGCCGCAGGCGCCGGTGCTGGAGCTGTACCCGGAGTTCGGGGATTCACGCGAGGATCTCAACTACTACGCCCAGAATCTGGCGTGTCACTACCAGCGCTTCCATCGCCGGCCCATCCTGGAGCGCTGCCTGAACACGGATCTGTCGACCTCCCCGCGCTGGCAGGCCGGCGCGGCGCTGCACGCGCGCGTGTTCGCGGGCGAGCCGGTGCTCGCGTGGCTCAAGGCGCAGCGCGTGGGAAGCGTGGTCGTGCACGCGGACCTCTACGCGCCGGACATGCGCGAGGAGGTCCTCGGCGCGCTCCTGCGCGAGCTCGGCGAGCCGGTCGCCCAGGGACACGACGGGGGGGAATGGCTCATGGCGTGGAAGGTGCCGACATGATGCTCCTCGCATGGTTCGCCGGGGTCGCCCTGGCGCGGGAGGTGACCCTCAAGGTGCACGACATGGCCGGTGCGCTCGCGCCGGGATCCGTCGTGACCGTGACCGTGCACGACCCGAGCACCACGGAGGTGCGAAAGGCCGGTCCGTGGACTCCGAGGGACGACGGGGTCGCGCCGGACTCGCTCGCGGGCGACAAGCTCTACACGGCGCGCATTCCCGACCTGTCGCTGGAGACGGGCGAGGTGACCGTCTCGGCGGGCGGGCGCACGTGGACGGGCGGCTACGCCTTCGAGGCGTCGAGCGACCCCGTGCTGCTGGTGGGCCTGGAGTCCTCCGGGTTCGCGGCGGCGAGCACGCGGGAGCTGAGCTTCCTGGCGGCGGTGCCCACCGGGGGCGCGCCCGCGGCACCGGGCGGGCCCGGGAACCTTCCGCCCCCGCCGGGGATGGCGATCCCCGGCATGGCGGGAAACGCGCCGCCCGGTGCGGGACCCACGCCCGGCGGGGAGGGAGGGCGCACGGCGACCCCCGCGCGCACGACCCCGAAGGGGACTGCCGCCGGATGGGGGCTGTTCATCGGCGCGCTCGGCCTGCTCGCGGGGGTGGCGTGGGCGGGCGGGCGGACCGGCGCGCGGCGCGTCGGGAACGCCGACGGCGTGGTGCGCCGCGGCACGGCGGAGGCCTGCGCGGCGCTCCCGGGCACGCGCGTGTGGATCGGGCCGTCCGAGGTTCCCGGGGAGATCGCGCTCGACGAGGCGCGTGACCTCCCGGAGGTGCTCGCCGCGCGGGTCCGGGGCGCGCTCGCAGCCGCGCTCGCCGGCGGCGGGACGTTGCACGGGCCGCTGCGCGTGGTGGTCGCGGATCCGCGTCGCGTGGACGGGACCGTGGAGGCGCTCGCCGGAGCGCTCGGTCCCGACGTCGAGACCTGGGTCCTGGAGCGCTGAGCGGCCGTCACTCCCGCTGCGGGGGGACGGAAACCCAGCGGCAGCCGCCGGCACCCTCGAGGAACGACGCCTTGTGGTACGCCGCGAGCGTGGCCGCGAGGCGACCGGCCTCCGCCGCGGAACGGCCGGGCGTGCGCGCGTAGTGGGTCGTCACGACGCGGGTCCACGCGGCCGGCGGGTCCATGGCGCGCCACATGCGCTCCAGCGCCGCGGGGTCGAGCGTGCGGGGCGACCAGAGGTCGTGGATCGCCGCGAGCGTGTGGTCGTGCTGCCGGCGCACGTAGGCCTCCAGGTCCGGCGTGTCCCGTCGGAAGCCCTCGGGGTCGTGGAGCGCCTGCACGCCGCGCAGCGCTGCCCGGTGCAGCACGACGTCGCCGTGGGACGAGCAGACCGGCTCGGACCCGTAGGTCGCCCGGTAGAGGGTGCGGAGGCGGGCGTCCCATGCGGCCTGCGCGCGGGCGAGCGGCTGCGGGAGGGTACACGCGGGGAGGTCGTCGCTGTCGATGGCGCCGGTGCGCGTGGTGTAGGCGGCGAGCCACGCGTCCATCCAACGCTCCGCCATCCAGCACGGGAGCGCGTCCTCGCCGGGGGTGTCCGCGTCGATGTCGCGGGCGAAGCGCATGGAGGAGACGAGCGCGGGCGGCGGCTCGGCCGTCCAGGACGTCTCGAAGTGCGTGCGCGACGCCGCCGGGACACCCGCGAGCGCCTTCGCGCGCAGCGCCCGCATGGTCCCGCGGGGATCGTCGGTGCCGGGACCGTAGCCGGCGTGGAGGAAGAAGGCGCGCCACGCGGCGGCCGCGGGGTGGGTCAGCGTGTCGAGGGCGGCGAGGGCGCTCGGGTCTCGCTCCGCGCGCCGGAGCACGTCCCGCACGCGCGCGGCGCCCGGGTCCTCGCGCGTCGGGGCGGCCGACGCCGGCAAGGCGGACACCAGGAGCGCGAGGCAGGCGAGGACGCGGAGGCGCATCCTGGAGCGCTAACCGCGGACCGCCACGTCAGGCGGACGATTCCTGTCCGCCCGTTCCGCGGAGGCCCCCGACGCGCGGACGATGCGTGCGGCGGCGGCGGTCCGCGTGTCCGCGCCCGGGTCGCGCGGGGCCATCCCGTGCGGCACGATGCGCAGGAGCTTGCGTCCGAGGCTCTTCAGCCCCGCGGGCGTGCTCGCCGAGCGGCCCACGGAGCGCCAGCGCGCCGGGTGGCTGTAGAAGCGCAGGTAGGCCCACCGCTGCAGCATGCGCAGCTCGCGGCGGGAGATCTCGCCCTGGAAGGGCTGGCGCGCGTAGTAGTCGTAGTCGGTGTAGTCCGTGGACATGTCCCAGCCTTCCTCGCGCATGCGCGTCCACAGGGCGGTGCCCGGGATGGGGACGAAGAGGCTGAAGCTCGCCTCGCTCGCCGGCAGCGCCGTGGCCATCTCGATGGTGGCGAGCATCTCCCGGCGGGTCTCGCCGGGCGCGCCGAGCATCAGGAACAGAAGGGTGTGGACGCCGTGGTCGCGGGCGACCTCGACGGTGTGGGTGATCGCCTCCTGGGTCACGCCCTTCTGGTAGAGCCCCTCGCGGATGCGCTCCGTGGCGCTCTCCATGCCGATCCCGACCTTGCGCAGGCCGGCCTCGGCCATGGTGCGCATCAGCTCGGGCGCGATGAGGTTCGCGCGCGTGGTGCAGCCCCAGTGCAGCTCCAGTCCGGTGGCCCGCAGCAGGGCGCAGAAGCGCGTGACCCAGGTGCGGTTGGTCGTGAAGGTGTCATCGGTGAACCAGAAGCCCTCGATGCCGTAGCGCGCGTGGAGCGCCACGATCTCGGCCACCACGTTCTCCGGGCTGCGGGCGCGCAGCTTCTTCCCGAACATGGCGTCGAGCACCGGCTGGCAGAAGCTGCAGGCGTACGGGCATCCGCGGCTGGCCATCACGTTCACGCCGCGCAGGCCCGGGCGCCAGCTGTCGAGCTGTCCCCACGCGGCGAGGTAGGCGTCCATGTCGAGGAGGTCCCAGGCGGGCTGCGGAAGGGCGTCGAGATCGCGGATGCCGGCGCGCTTGCCGCCGCGCAGCACCGTGCCGTCGGGCGCCTTGCGCCAGCAGCCCTCCACCGGGGCGACGCGCTGCGCCATCCAGTCCTCGAGGAGGGCGCGCGTCGTCTCCTCGCCCTCTCCGATCACGACGGCGTCGATGGACTCCTCGGCGAGGAGCGCCTCGGGGTCGGTGGTCGGATGCGGGCCGCCCACGAACACGGGCACGCCGCGCGCGTGCGCGATGCGCGCGACCTCCAGCCCCTCGCCGAGCATGAGCGTGCTCATGCCGATGCCGACGTAGTCGGGGGCCTCCGCGTCGAGGAACTCCGTGACCCGCTCCATGCGCGGATCGAAGGTGGTGTCGCACACCACCACGTCCACCGGCAGGTGGGTGCGGAGGTACGCCGCGAGCGTGGCGATTCCGAGCGGGTAGTCGCCCGAGGGGTAGCGGAAGCGCGGAAACACCAGCGCCACCTTCGGCCGACGCGCACCGTGCGGCGCAAGCCCCCGCCCCACCGCATCCGGAGGCGTCATCGCGTCACCAGGGCGTCGTCGAGGACGAGGGCGTCCAGGCGCGCCGCGCGGAAGGTGGCGGCCGCCTCGCTCGCGCGGGCCACGATGGGCTCCTCGTGCAGGTTCAGGCTCGTGTTGAGCACCGCGGGGAGCCCCGTGCGGGCGCGGTAGGCGCGGAGCATGGCGTCGAGCCACGGCGTGCGCGCCGCGTCCACCAGCTGCGGTCGGAGCGTGCCGTCCACGTGCACGGCGGCGGGGGCGGCGGCGCGCAAGGCGCCGCGGGCGTGCACGGTGACGGTCATCGTGCGGGCCCCGTCGCGGGAGGCCTCGGGGAGCACGATCCAGTCGGAGGCGTCCGCCTCGCGCAGCAGCGGCGCGAAGGGCATGAAGTCGTCCCGGTCCAGGGCGGTGTTCAGCCGCGTCGTGACCGTGATGTCGTTCGCGGGCGCGAGGATGCTGCGGTTGCCGAGCGCGCGCGGGCCGAACTCCATGCGGTCCGCGCAGCGCGCGACCACCTTCCCGTCGGCGAGCAGCGCCGCGACCGCGTCCGCGGTGTCGGAGCGGTGTTCCACGTGGAACCCCTCGCGACGCAGTTGCGCGAGGGTCTCCGACGCGTCGGCGGGATCGGTCCCGAGCGCGAGCGGAGCGTCCGGGGGAGGCTGGGGGGGGGGGGGGGGGGGGGGGGGGGGGGGGGGGGGGGGGGGGGGGGGGGG
>JBDLRI010000130.1:0-15127 GCA_039800105.1 Pseudomonadota bacterium | reverse complement strand
CCGCGTCCACCGCCTGCGCCGCCAGCGCCAGCGCCAGCCCCGGCTCCGCGTCCGCCGCCTGCGCCACCCGCGCCACCCGCACCGCCAGCGCCGGCTCCGCGTCCGCCGCCTGCGTCGCCAGCACCCGCCCCGGCTCCGCGTCCGCCGCCCGCGCCACCCGCACCGGCTCCGCGTCCGCCGCCTGCGCCGCCAGCACCGCCAGCCCCGGCACCGCGCCCGTCGCCTGCGCCACCCGCACCGGCTCCGCGTCCGCCGCCTGCGCCGCCCGCACCGGATCCGCGTCCACCGCCTGCGCCGCCAGCACCCGCTCCGCGTCCACCGCCTGCGCCGCCAGCACCCGCCCCGCGTCCGCCGCCTGCGCCACCAGCACCCGCCCCGCGTCCGCCGCCCGCGCCACCCGCACCGGCTCCGCGTCCACCGCCTGCGCCGCCAGCGTCAGCCCCGGCTCCGCGTCCGCCGCCTGCGCCGCCAGCACCCGCCCCGCGTCCGCCGCCTGCGCCGCCAGCACCGCCAGCCCCGGCGCCGCGTCCGCCGCGTCCGCCGCCAGCACCGCCAGCCCCGGCTCCGCGTCCGCCGCCCGCGCCGCCAGCACCGCCAGCCCCGGCTCCGCGTCCGCCGCCTGCGCCGCCAGCCCCGGCACCGCGCCCGTCGCCTGCGCCGCCAGCACCGCTAGCCCCGCGTCCGCCGCCCGCGCCGCCAGCACCCGACCCGCGTCCGCCGCCCGCGCCACCCGCACCGGCGCCGCGTCCACCGCCTGCGCCGCCAGCACCCGCCCCGCGCCCGCCGCCTGCGCCGCCAGCCCCGGCACCGCGCCCGTCGCCAGCACCGCTAGCCCCGCGTCCGCCGCCCGCGCCACCAGCCCCGGCTCCGCGTCCGCCACCGGCGCCACCCGCCCCGGCTCCGAGTCCGCTGCCCGCACCACCAGCACCGCCAGCACCGGCTCCGCGTCCGCCGCCTGCGCCACCCGCACCGGCTCCGCGTCCGCCGCCCGCGCCACCCGCACCCGCCCCGCGTCCTCCGCCTGCGCCACCCGCACCGGCTCCGCGTCCGCCACCGGCGCCACCCGCACCGGCTCCGCGTCCGCCGCCTGCGCCACCGGCACCACCAGCCCCCGTGCCGCCGGGGGCCGAGCCTCCTCCGCCGACGGTGGCCTCGACGTGCACGGTCGCCTGGACCTGGACGGTGCCGCGCGCGTTCGAGCCCGCACCTCCCCCGGCCTTTGGCTTCGCGGGCGGATGGCGGTGCGCAGGGTGGGCCGGTGCGGACGCCGCCGCGTCCGGGCTTCCACCGTTGACGTCGACACGGCTGGCCGACATGTCCAGCATGCCTCCGCCATCGACCTTGGCGCTGCTTCCGGCCGCGTAGACGGCCTTGGAGCCGGCGCTGACCTTCACCGTTGCGCTGGCATCGACCTTGAAGTCCTTGCACTTGAACGCGATGGTCTGCTTCGCCTCGTGCAACGCGTCCTTGCCGACGGTCTCACGGATCACCTTGTTGGCGGCGTCGAACTCCTGCACGATCGCGCGGTTCGCGGTGGTGCTGATCAGCACCACGCGCTCCTTGCCCGAGGTGTCGTCGAAATCGATGGAGTGATCGTTCCGCGACAGGAACCGGCGATGGTCGTCCTTTCCGTCCTCGTTGGCGTAGGGGCCCGGGGTGTCGGCCGCGCCGTTGTACACCGCGCCGAGCACGTACGGAGCGAGGGTCCGGTACGCGAAGCCGATGATGACCTCGGTCCCGACCTCGGGGAGAATGACGAGTCCTCGGTCCTTGCCCGTCATGGGCGAGGCGATGCGCACCCAGTGGCTTTCCGGCGGTTGCTCGTGGTCCACGGGGTATCGGACCCGCACGCGGTGCATGCCGTCCGGATCCTTGTTGTCCAGGACGATGCCGACGACGACCCCTTCGACCATGCCGGCCTCCGCGTCCTAGTTGATTTTCGTGACGCTGCCGGTGAGGACGAGGCTGGAGCCGCCGTTCACCGTCGCCTTGCTCGAGGCCTTCAGATCCATCGTCGCGCCGGCCTTCATGCTGACGCTGTTGCTGGCGTCGACGATGAAGTCCTTGCACGTCCAGGAGATGGTCTCCTTGGCCTCCACGAGGATGTCCTTGCCGCTGTAGACCGAGAGCACCTTGGCCTTCGCGTCCCAAATGACCCGGATCTCCTCGTTGTGCGTCACGAATTCGATGCGCTCGTCGCCGGAGGTGTCATCGAAGGTGACGCGGTGGCCGGAGCGGCTCTGGAACACACGGAGGTTGTTGTCCCCGTCCTCGTTCGCGTAGGGCGGCGTATCGACCCCGTTGTACAGGGACCCCACGACGATCGCGTCATCGTGGTTTCCGTGGACGAACGACACGAGGACCTCGTCGCCGATCTCCGGGATCGTCATCCAGCCGCGCGCTTGACCCGCCATCGGCATGACGAGGCGCGCCCAGAAGCTCTCCGGCGCGTCGGGGAGCGTCGGGAACTTGACCTTCACCCGGCCGAGCTTCTCGGGGTCCCGGTTGTCGACCACGATCGCTTCGACGAGTCCCGGCATCTGGCCGGAAACGGGCCGGCCGTGCCGGTCGGTGACCTTGGGCAAAGGAACCTCCGCTCGCAGGGAGTATACGGGGGCTGGCGACGTCGCGTCAACCTGCGTCGGCCTGCGTCTTCCGAAGGATCCACGCGTCGGTGGCCAGCGTGCGACGCTCTCGGGTGCCCACGGTGAGCGGCCAGGGCACCTCCGGGTCGTCGCGAAGCACCTCGTAGCGTGCGCTCAGCTGGCCGAGCACCTCCTGGAGGCCGGCACGGTCGAACCAGGCAGCGCGCGGGGTGACGTCCTCATGGAAGGCGTAGGCGCAGGTGAGCACCAGGGTGCCGCCGGGCCGCAGCAGGGCGTCGGCCTGTCCGAGCGCAACCCACGGGTCCCGACAGGAGTCGAGGACGTTGGCGAGCACCACCGCGTCGAAGCTGTGAGGCAGGAACGGCGGGTCGAGCAGGTCGGCGCACACCTTCGCGCGGGCGGGATGGGCGCGGAGCATGGCCAGGTTGTGGTCCAGCGCCACGACGTCGTCCCGCGCGGTCACGCCGATGCCGCTGCCCAACTCGAGGACCTCGCCGTGCGTCTCCCGCAGGGCGTCACGGAGCCAGTGCTGGAGCGGCCCCGCGTCGGAACGCCGGTACGTCGTGAGCAGGGAATCATTGCGCGCCAGGGTCGGGACGGCCTCGCGCAGCATCTGCAGGATGCGCGGGGGGAGGTCGCGGCGCGCGAGCGCCTCCACCGCCTCGCTCGCAAGCCAGGGGCCCGCGTCGCGGAACACGACGGGGACGCCGTCGATCACGGGGTGGAGTGCCCCGCAGACGCAGCCCAGAAGGTCATCGTCGACGAGGACGAGGGTGCGCGCGGAGCCGCCGTGTCGGCAACGTGGGCAGACGAGGACCGGCCCCGTGCCGAGGCTCATCCCCCCACGATCACGGTGGGGCTTCCGACGATGAGGTTGCCGACGCCGCCGCAATGCTTGGTGGTGTCGCCGAGGCGGAACGCGGGCTTGTTGTTGATGTAGACGGTCCCGGAGCCCTTGACCGCCTCCCACTTGTTCGGCCCGCAGCACGCGGCATGGACGCCGGAGTCTCCGACTCGGAGCGCGGGCGCGCCGTTGATGAGCACGTCGGGGGAGCCTGCCGTGGCGGGACCGGTGGCGGGGTGCGGGCAACATGGCTTGCCGTGCACGTCCGCGGGGCACAGGGCGTTGTCGCCGACACGACCGAGGGGGGGCATGGGACCTCCTCCCGTCAGACTAGCACAGCGCACGTTAGCGCGCCGGGGCGAGGTGCCCGTGAACCCCTTCGTCCTCCTCCCGCTCGCGCTCGTGTTCGGCTGCAGCGACCCCGGCGACGACACCTCCGCGCTCCCCTCCCGCGGGGACTGCGATCCCCTGGTGCCCGACGTCTGCGCCTTGCCGTTCCCTTCGAGCTTCTACGAGCGGCCCGACGGCACGAGCCCGACGGGCGTGCGCCTGGACTTCGGCGCGACGACCCTGCCGAGGACGCTTCAGGGGTTGCAGCCCGCGCCGACGTACTGGAACGAGCGGGACGGATTCTCGCCATGGGGTCCGATCCTGGCGCGCTTCGCCAACCTGTCGACCGAGGGGCTCCCGTCGCACGACCGGATCGCGGATTCGCTCGCCGCGGGCGCGTCGGTGATCGTGCTCGACGCCGAGACCGGCGAGCGCCAGCCGTTCTTCGCCGAGCTCGACATGTCCGGCGCGCACGTCCCCGGGCAGGAGGTCCTGTTCATCCGCCCCGTGCGGCCGCTCGCCCACGGCCACAGGATCGTCGTGGGCCTCCGCAACCTCCGCGACGTGCAAGGGGCCCCCATCGCGCCGTCCCCGGCCTTTCGCGCGCTCCGCGACGGTCTGTCCTCCGACGACCCCGACGTCGTGCGCAGGCGTGGCGATTTCGAGGGCATCTTCTCTGCCCTGGAGCAGGCCGGCTGGTCGCGCGGGGAGCTCACGCTCGCGTGGGACTTCCACGTCGCCTCCAACGAGGGCATCACGGGCAAGGCCGTCGCGATGCGGGACGACGCGCTCGCGCGTGTTGGCGCGGCCGGGCCGGCCTACCGCATCACCGAGGTCCGCACCTTCGAGACCGGGCCGACGCACGCGCGCCTCCACGGGACCTTCGAGGCACCGCGCTACACCGAGGAGGACGCCCCGGGGACGTTGCTCACGCGCGGACCGGACGGCATGCCGTACGCCGACGGGACCACCACCGTGCCGTTCACGATCGTCGTGCCGCGGACGGCAGCGGAGAATCCGCGTCCGCTGAAGCTGGTGCAGTACGGCCACGGCCTGCTCGGCAGCCAGGACGAGGTCGAGTCGCAGTACCTCGCGGAGATGGCGGATCGCTACGGGTGGATCCTCTTCGCCGTCGACTGGACCGGTATGAAGCAGGCGGACATCGGTGCGATCCAGGACATGCTCATCTTCGGGATCGACCGCTTCGCGATCGTTCCGGAGCGATCGCAGCAGGGGCTCGTGGAGTTCGTGCTCGCCGCCGCGCTCATGCAGGGCGCCATGGTCGACGATCCCAACCTGCAGGGTGCCGGTCCGGACGGTCAGTCCGTGCGTCTGGTCGATCCCTCGGAGGTCGCGTACTACGGGAACTCCCAGGGCGGAATCCTCGGCGCCCCGTACGCCGCGTTGTCGCCCGTCGTCTCCCGCGCCGTTCTGGGCGTGCCCGGCGGTCCCTACAGCCTGCTGTTGTCCCGCTCGAAGGACTTCACCCCGTTTCTTGCCCTGTTTCTCGGGCTCTACCCCGACCAGACGGACGTCAGCGTGTGGATGGGGCTCATGCAGACGCTGTGGGACTCGGCGGAGGGGTCCGGCTACATCGGACACATCGCCGAGGACCGTCTCCCCGGCACGCCCGAGAAGCGGGTCCTCCTGCAGGACGCCATCGGGGATCACCAGGTCACGACGCTCGGCGCGCACAACTTCGCGCGTGCCCTCGGCGCGGCGCAGGTCGGCACGCCCTACCAGGAGGTCTGGGGCGTTCCGGTGGTGGCGGGTCCGCACGCGGGATCGGGACTCGCGGAGTACGACTTCGGCGTGGCGCCCGTCCCCTTCGAGAACGTTCCGCCCACCGGCGACGACGACACGCACGAGGACACGCGTCGCGTGCGTGCCGCGCAGGACCAGCTCGACCGCTTCCTGCGCACCGGCGAGGTCATCGACCTCTGCGACGGTGCCTGCGATCCCGAGTGAGACTCAGCGGCTGACGCCGTACAGCGCCCCGTGGCGCGCCCAGAGCGACTCCACGAGGTCCGACACGGGATCGCGGTCCCCGCAGGCGTCCCGCACGATCTCGGGCGCGTCGACCTCGCTTCCGCGCACGTGCACCTTGGCGCGCATCCACGCCAGGATGGGGGCGAAGTTTCCGGCCTCGACGTGACGCCACATGTCGGGCATGTCGGACTGCATCGTCGCGCCGAGGCTCGCGGCGTAGAGGTTCCCCAGGGTGTAGCTGGGGAAGTAGCCGAACATCCCGCCGCTCCAGTGCACGTCCTGCAGGACTCCGTCGTGCGGACGGGGTGACACCACGCCGACGTGGCGGCGGTAGGCGTCGTCCCAGGCCTCGGGCAGGTCCCGGGCCTGCAGGCGCCCCTCGAGGATGCCGAGCTCCAGCTCGAAGCGCGCGATGACGTGCAGGTTGTAGGTGACCTCGTCCGCGAAGATGCGCACGAGGCTCCGCTCCACCCGGTTGAACGCGCCGTAGAGGCCGTCCGCGGTGATGTCGCGGTCGGGCCAGATCGCCCGCATGCGCGGTGCCAGGTACCGGCAGAAGGGCAGCGAGCGCCCGATGACGTTCTCCCAGAAACGCGACTGGCTCTCGTGGATGCCCATGCCCGCCGCCACGTCGAGGCCCCAGCCTGGACGGTCCGTCCGCAGGCCCTGCTCGTACATGCCGTGGCCCGCCTCGTGGATCGTGCCCCCCAGCGCGGCGAGGAAGTTCTCGGCGTGGAAGTGCGTGGTGATGCGCGTGTCCCCGGGCCCGATGCCGGTGGAGAAGGGGTGCTCCGACAGGTCGAGGCGTCCGCGGGTGCGGTCGAAGCCGAGGTCGTCCAGCACGCGCTCCGAGAGCTTCCGCTGGCCTTCGACATCGAGCGCGCCGCCGAACCCCGCCGGGTGCGGACGCCCGGCGAGGGTGTCGAGGAGTGCGTTCAGCTCGGCGCCGAGGCGCGTGAACATCGGGCGAAGCTCGGCGACCGTGGAGCCCGGGTCGTAGTCCTCGAGCAGCGCATCGTAGGGGTGGGCCGCGTGGCCGTAGGCGGCGGCCTGCTCGCGGGTGAGATCCAGCAAGCGCTGAAGCGGACCCTCGAACGGGGCGAAGGAATCCGCCTCGCGTGCCGCCATCCACGCGTTGTAGCCGTCGTTGCGCGCATGCCCGAGCGCCTCCACCAGCGTGGCCGGGAGGCACGTCGCACGTCGGTACTGCCGCGTCAGCACGCGCACGGCCGCGCGCCTCGTCGCGTCCAGGTCCTTCTCGGCCAGTTCGGCGAGCCAGCCACCGACGCGCGGGTCGGTGAACCTCTCGTGCCGCAGGCGTGCCAGCAGCGCCGCCTGGCGGCCGCGCCCCTCGGCTGCGCCCCGGGGCATGTACGTCTGTTGATCCCACTCCACGAGGGCGTGGATGCCCGACAAGGTCTCGATCTCGGCGATCCGCTCGATCAGCGCGCTCCACGCGTCCATGATGCCTCCGGTGGCGCGCGGACTATCGGGGCGCGGCGCGGTCCGCACCACGCGCTACGTTGGCGCGGGGGAGGCCGCGTGGCGCTGCGCTGGAACGATGCCGAACGGACGCTGGACCTCGCGGTGGGGGACCTCGTCGCGGTGCGGGATTCCAGCCTGCATCGCGCGGCGTTGCGTGCCCGCGCGCGGCTGGCCGCGGGCGTCGCGCTGCACGCCGCCGTCGAGGCCGAGCGCGGCGCGGACTGGGCCTCGGAGGTGGTGCTCCGTCACACGCTCGTGATCGACGGATGGACCGTCACGGTCCACGGGCGCGTCGACGGCGTCGTGGAGACGCCCGACGGGGTGCTGCTCGAGGAGGTGAAGAGCACGCTGCTCGCCGAGCCGGCGCTGCGGGCGGCCGCGTCCTTCCACGCCTGGGAACTGCAGTTGTCGCTCTACGTGTGGCTCGCCCGCCGGGAGCGGTGGGACGCGCCGCGCGGGATCCTGCGGATCGTGTCGCTCGTCGACGGTGCCCAGCGGTTCGTGCCCGTGCTGGAGCCGGAGGGCCTCGAGGATGGCGTGCTCGCGGGCCTCGGGGACTGGATCGAGGGTCGTGAGCGCCTGATCGCGTGGCGGGAGGTGCGCCGCGCGGCTCTCGTCGCGTTCGCCCACGAGGCCTGGCGCGCGGATCAGGAGCAAGCGGCCGCGGACGTGGAGCGGGCGCTCCGGGACGGCCGTCACGTGCTGCTGGAGGCGCCGACGGGCAGCGGCAAGACCGCGGTGGTGCTCCTCGCCGCGCTCCGCGCCGCGGTCGCGACGGAGCGTCGCGTGTTCTGGGCGACCGCACGCGGCACCCAGTCGGAGGTGGTGGAGCGCACGGTCGCCGCCATGGCCGCCCGCGGCACGCGCCTGCGCACCGTCACGCTGCGCTCCCGTGCGCGCAGCTGTCTCCAGTCGGTCGTGGACTGCCGCCCCGAGGCGTGCACGTACGCCGACGGACATTTCTCGCGGGCGCCCGGTGCCCTGCGGACGCTGCCGGAACAGGCGACCTTCCAGGACGTGCGCGCCGTCTCTCGCGGGGTGCGCGTGTGCCCGCACGCGCTCGCCCTTCAGCGCGCGGAGGAGGCGGATCTCGTCATCGGCGACCTGAACCACGTCTTCGACCCGGACGTGCGCGCCTTCGCGCAGGATGACGGGTGGATCCTCGTCGTCGACGAGGCCCACGCGCTCCCGGCGCGGGCGCTCGACATGGCGTCCCCGGTGCTGGAGCGGGGGCTCTGGGCGGCCGCGGGTTCTGCGCTGCCCGACGATCCGCGGGCGGAGGCCCTGCACGCCTTCGCCGCGGACGTCTGCGAGGCCTTCGACGACTGCGCCCTCCTGGCGGACGCGTGGACGCCCGAGGGGGCGTGGGTCGAACCCTCCCTGGCCGTCTGGGACACCCTCGCCGAGCGGGCCGACGCGCTGGGGTGGGTGCACGCCGCGCTCGTGCAGCCGGACGGCGCGCCGCGGGAGTCCGACCCGTGGGTGGAGGCGGTGCGCGCGCTCGCGCGCTTCGTGGACGGTCTGCGGCGCGGCGGGGACGGCGTCGGCACGTGGTGGACCGCCGCCCGCATGCAGGTCGTGGCGCACGACCCCGCGCGCCTGCTCGGCCCGTGCTTCGCCGCCGTGCACGCGAGCGTGTCCGTGAGCGCCACGCTCGCGCCGCAGTGGGCGTGGCGGGCGCGGGCGGGGCTCGACGCCGCCCGCGTCGAGGAGGTGTCGATGTCCGACGGCTTCCCGCCCTCGCATCGGCTCGTGCTCGCCGTGCCGGGCATCTCGACGGCGTACCGGCACCGGGAGCGCGACCGGGCGCGGCTCGTCGATGCCGTGCGGCAGTGCGTGGACGCCGTCCCCGGCGGGGTGATCGTGTTCTTCTCCAGCTTCGAGGCCCTCTCCGACGTGCTCGGCGCGTGTGATTGGCCGGGCCGGAGGGTGCTTCGGCAGTCGCCGGAGATGGACGAGGCCGCGCGGGAGGCGTTGCTCGAGACGGTGCGGGACTCCGCGGGGGCGCGCGCACCGTGGGTGCTCGGCGCGGTGCTCGGGGGCGTGTTCGCCGAGGGGATCGACCTGCCGTCGGGGGCCGCACGCGCCACCATTGTCGTCGGCCCGTCGCTGCCACCGCCGTCCGCCGTCCTCCGCGCACGCCAGGACTGGTGGGAGGACCGACACGGCGACGGCTTCCGCCACGTGAGCGTGCAGCCCGGCATGACCCGCGTGGTGCAGGCGGCCGGGCGCGTCGTCAGGTCCGAGTCCGACCGCGGCGCCGTCGTGCTGCTGTGCCAGCGCTTCCTGCAGCACGACTTCCGGGCGTTTCTGCCGTCGTCGTGGGAGGTGGAGTCGGCGTCGCGTCCGTGGGAGCGGCTTCGCCGGTACTTCGCGGAGGGTTGAGCGGACCGTCCGCGTCGTGGGGCGGGGCCTCGGGCCGGCCCCGCAACGCCCCGGCCCCGTCGGGCGTGGGTCCGCCCTCCCGCGCCAGGGTGCGCGCCGTGTCGCGCAGGATCGCCCGGGCGGCGTCGCGGAGCGGCGCGGCGAGCAGGTGGCTGCCGGCGATCTCGACGAGATCCTGGCGAAGGAGCGTCGCGAGCACCTGCCGGGCGAGGGGAGGGGGCGTGGCCGGGTTGAACGCCACGGCGCGCCGCACCTGCCGCCGGTGTGCCCAGCGCGGGTGGGCCGCGATGGCGCGCAGGATGTCCGGGTGTGTCGGACGCATCGCCGCGATGCGCACCACGTCGCGCTCGGTGATGCGCGCGTTGTCCAGCAGCGCCGACGCCACCCGCGGGTCGCGATCGTGGAGCAACCGGTCGAGCACCATGCGGTCCCTGCCGCGCGCAAGCGCCGTGCGGGTGCCGGGATCGGCGTCCATATGCGGATTCGTCGGGGCCGGGGCCTCCCGGGCGGCGGTGCCGAGAAACCGCGCCGCGACGTCGTCCAGTCCTGCGGCGCGCGCGGCGGCGTACACGTCCAGCACGCGATCGTACGGCATCTCCAGCAATACGGACGGGGTGAGCGCCAGCTCCGTGAGCATCCAGCGGCTTGCGGCCTCGCCGAGCCGCGCGCGGGCATCGAGCCGCGCGAGGCACCCCACGAGGCTTCCGTCATCCGTCTCCGCCACGCACGTGGCGAGCACCGTGCGTCGCAGGGCGCGGTCGGCGACCCCGGTGAAACGGCGCATCCATCCATCGAGGATCGGGTCCGCCAGGCCTGCGTCCTCCGCGACCTCGCGGGCGCGGGTCACCACCGCGGGGTGCGCCACCGCCGCGGCCGCGGGAGGCCCGCCGCGCGTCAACGCGCAGCCCCGCAGCGCGTCATCGTCCCGCGTCGCAGGTGCGGACGCGCCAACACGTCCTGACAGTGGGCGGCCACGCCCGGGTCGCGGATGCGTGCGCACCATTCGGCGCGCGGCGCGACCTCGTTGACCACCGTCAGCCAGAGCAGGTCCCGGGTGGCGTGGTCGCGGATCTCGCGGTCCACCATGGCGGCGGCATCGGCCGGGTCCTCGCAGAAACGGTCGGGAAGCGTGCGTGCCAGGCACGCCTCGCGGGACGGTCCGGTGTCCGGCGGACACGCGCGCCACGTCGACGCCGGCGCGGGCGCGCACGCGAACCAGACGGAGAGGAGCCAGGTCACCCGTGGTCCCTAACCCGCGCGACGATTCACCTTGATCCCGTTCCGCCTTCGGCCTAGCATGGGGGGACAAGTCGGCTTGGTCCCCCCCGACGTGCCTTCGTTCGGCAAACGTCAGTGTCTCCTCCATCTCTTGCGGTGAGGGCTGGGCGGGGGGGACTTTCCGCCTTCGGTACGGCCTCGGCCCTGGAATGTGTGAGCCCGGGTACCGTGGGTTAGGGGTGCGCCTCCCCGGAGTGACCCATGGACGTCGTGTCGACCCGTCAGGCCGCCCACACCGTGCGTGGACTGGCCATGGATGCCATCCAGCAGGCCAATAGTGGACATCCCGGCATGCCCTTGGGCATGGCCGACGTCGCCGTGGTGCTCTGGACGCGCTTTCTCGCGTACGACCCGGACGACCCGGCGTGGATCGACCGCGACCGGTTCATCCTGTCCGGAGGGCACGGTTCCACGCTGCTCTACAGCCTCCTGCACCTGTCGGGCCTCGCGCTGGACCTCGAGGACCTGCGCCAGTTCCGCCAGTGGGGGTCGCGCACGCCCGGACACCCCGAGGTGGGCGAGACGCCCGGGGTGGAGACCACCACCGGTCCGCTCGGGCAGGGGCTCGCCAACGCCGTCGGCTTCGCCATGGCGGAGGCGCACCTCCGCGCCACGTATGGCCGCGAGCTGGTGGATCACCGCACGTGGGCGATGTGCGGCGACGGTGATCTCATGGAGGGGCTCAGCTCGGAGGCCGCCTCGCTGGCCGGCCACCTCGGGCTCGGCCGGCTCGTCGTGCTGTGGGACGACAACGGCATCACCATCGACGGTTCCACGGCCATCACGTTCACCGAGGACGTCCCGGCGCGCTTCGCGGCCTTCGGCTGGCACGTGGCGCGGGTCGACGGGCACGATCCCGAGGCCGTCGCCGCCGCGCTCGAGGCCGCCCGGGCCGAGGAGACCCGCCCTTCCCTCGTCGCGTGTCGCACCCGCATCGGATTCGGGTCGCCCGCCAAGGAGGGCACGAGCGCCAGCCACGGGGCTCCGCTGGGCGTCGACGAGGTGCGGCGCACCAAGGAGCGCCTGGGGCTGGACCCCGACGCGACCTTCCACGTCCCCGACTCCACGCGTGCGTTCTTCCGTGCCGACGATCCGGCGCGCCGCGCGCGCCGCGCCGCGCACGACGCCCGCCTCGCGGTGTCGCCCCGTGCGGCGGAGCTGCGGGGGCGCATGGCCGGGGAGATCGACCCCGGCGCGGTGGCGTGGCCCTCGCACCCGGTCGGGAGCTCCCTCGCCACGCGCAAGAGCTCCGAGATGGCCATCCAGGCCATCGCGGCGGCGGTGCCGGCGTTCTTCGGCGGTTCGGCCGACCTGGCGGAGAGCAACTTCACCCACATGAAGGGGGTCGGAGACTTCCAGGCCGCGACGCCGGCCGGCCGCAACGTGGCGTTCGGCATCCGCGAACACGCCATGGCGGCCGTGTGCAACGGACTCTGCCTCCATGGTGGTTTCCGTCCGTTCAACGCCACGTTCCTGGTGTTTCACGACTACCACCGGCCCAGCTTCCGACTGAGCGCCCTGATGCACCTTCCGGTGGTCTACGTCTACACCCACGACAGCGTGTGGGTGGGCGAGGACGGGCCCACCCACCAGCCCATCGAGACGCTGCAGGCCATCCGCCTCGTCCCCAACGCCTGGCTCGTGCGTCCGGCCGACGCGAACGAGGTGAACGAGGCGTGGGCCATGGCGCTCGCGCGTCGGGACGGGCCGGTGGCGCTCGCGCTCACGCGCCAGAACCTGCCCACGCTCGACCGCGCGACCCACGCCCCGGCCTCGGGCATCCGGCGCGGCGGCTACGTGCTGCGCGAGGCCCACGACGCCCGCGCCACGCTGATCGCCACCGGGTCCGAGGTGCACCTCGCGCTCGAGGCCGCGACCGCGCTCGCCGCCGAGGGCCTCTCCGTGCGCGTGGTGAACATGGCCTGCACGCAGCTCTTCGACGCGCAGCCGCGGGCCTACCGCGCCGAGGTGCTGGGGTCGGTGCCGCGCGTGAGCGTGGAGGCCGGCACCACCCTGGGATGGGAGCGCTACGTGGGCCTGGACGGCGCGTCGGTGGGCATCGACCGGTTCGGGGCCAGCGCCCCGGGCAAGCTCGTGGCGGAGCGGCTCGGCATGAACGTCGACAACGTGGTGCGCACCGTGCGCGCGGTGCTCGACGCGTAGCGTCGGAACGTGCCGGGTCGGGGCACCTGTGGTAGCCTTGACCCGTCAATGGCACCCCCACGCAAGCCCGCGCGCAAGCCGGATGGTCGCGAAGTCCTGGAGGACATGGGTCGGCGCGCGCGCGTCTCCCGGAAGCGTGCGCCCGGGGCGCGCCCCAAGCCGGCGGGCGGGTCGCGCGGCTTCGGCCAGGCCGTGCGGAGCTGGACGCGCTGGTTGATCCTGGGGTCGTTGGCGGGGGCCACGCTCGGCGGCACCGCCGTGCTCGGCACGATGTACCGCCATGCCGTGGCGGTGGTCGATGCGCGCATGGACGGCGCGATCTGGACGGTGCCGGGCCTGGTCGTGTCGGCGCCGATGGAGGTGTGGCCCGGCCTGGCGCTCACGCCGGCGGAGCTCGGGGAGGACCTCCGGCGTGCGGGCTATGCGGTCGTGTCCGAGGCGCGCGCCGCGGGCGACGTGGTGGTCGAGCCCGGGCGCGTGCGGGTGCGCAACCGCGCCGTCGAGGTCCCCGGCGCGAAGGTGCCCGCCGGCGAGGTCGTGGTGGACTTCGCCGACGGCCGGGTGGCGAAGGTGACCGTCGGGCGGGACGACCACGCCGCGCGTGCCGTGTTCGCGCCGATGACCCTGGCCACGGTGCGGGGCGCGGACAACGAGACCCGGAGCCCCGTACCGCTCGAGCGCATCCCCCAGCACGTCCGGCGGGCCGTGATGGCCATGGAGGACGCGCGGTTCTACGAGCACCCCGGCATCGACGCGATGGGCGTGGCGCGCGCGCTGTGGGTCAACCTCGTCACCCGCGGGCCGGCGCAGGGGGGCTCGTCGCTCACGCAGCAGCTGGCGAAGAACCTGTTCCTGACGCCGGAGCGCACCGCGTCGCGCAAGATCCAGGAGGCGCTGCTGGCGTTGGCCCTGGAGCGATCGCTCACGAAGGACGAGATCCTGCGGCTCTACCTCAACGAGGTGTACTTCGGAGAGGCGGGCGGCACGAGCCTGGGCGGGGTCGACGCGGCGGCCCGGGCCTTCTTCGGCGTGCCGGTGGAGAAGCTCGACCTCGGGCAGGCCGCCACGCTCGGCGGCATCATCTCGTCGCCGAACCCGTACTCTCCGGTCCGTCACCCCGACACGGCGCGCGTCCGGCGTGACCTGACCCTCACCCGCATGGCCGCGCTGCGCTGGGTGACCCCCGAGGAGGCGGCGGCCGCGAAGGCCGCGCCCCTTCAGGTGCGCGCCGCGCGGGGCGGACGGGTGGCGCCGTGGGTCGTGGACGCCGCGGTCGAGGCGGTGGAGGCGGAGCTGGGGGACGGCGCCCTCGCGCGCGACGCGCTGACGGTGCACACGAGCCTCCAGCCGGCGCTCCAGCGGCTCGCGGAGCGCGCGGTCTCGGAGGGCATGGCGGCGCTGGTCAAGGCGCACCCCGGGCTCGCGGAGGCGGAGGCGGCGATGGCCGTCGTGCGTGTGCGGGACGGCGCCGTCGTCGCGCTCGTCGGCGGTCGGGACTATGCCCGGAGCGCCTTCGATCGCGCCAGCGCGGCCCGCCGCCAGGTCGGATCGACCGTCAAGCCGCTCACCATGCTCGCGGCGTTCGAGGCCGACGAGACGCTCTCGCCCGCCCTCGAGCTCGACGATTCGCCCCTCGAGCGCGTCCACGACGGCACGACCTGGACCCCGCGCAACTACGACGACACCTTCGTGGGGCCGCTGTCGCTGCGGGAGGCCATCGCGCGCTCGCGCAACATCCCGGCCGTGCTGCTCGCCGAACGGGTGGGCCTGCCCGCGCTGCGCGATCACCTGCACGCGCTCGGCCTCTCCGGGGCCACCGACTACCCGTCGGTCGCGCTCGGGGGCTTCCCCGCGTCCCCGCTCCAGCTCGCGGGTGCCTACGCCATCTTCGGAGGCCTCGGCTACCACGCGCCGTGGATGGTCCGTGCGGCGCTCCCGCGTCCGTCGGAGGCTGCTGGGGCGGGGGGGGGACCCCCCCGCCCCCACGCCACCCCCCGGGCGGCGGACCCCCCCCCCCGCGGGGGGGTCCGCGGCCCCCCGCAGGCCC
>JBDLRI010000129.1:0-6678 GCA_039800105.1 Pseudomonadota bacterium | reverse complement strand
ACGCCCGCCAGCCAGGTGTCGAAGGCCTCCGCGTCCTGCGTGGCGCTCGCGTCCCAGAACGACCGCAGGTTGTGGTAGCTCAGGCCGCTGCCGAGGATCAGCACGTTCTCGTCGCGCAGCGGGGACAGCGCGCGGCCGATCGCCAGGTGCGCCGCCGGGTCCAGCCCGGCCTTCAGCGAGAGCTGCACGCACGGCACGTCCGCCTCCGGCCACGCCACCATCATCGGGATGAACGTGCCGTGATCGTAGCCGCGCACGGCGTCCTCGTCGGAGCGGATGCCCGCCGCCCCGAGGAGCGCCCGCACCCGCGACGCCACCGCCGGGGCGCCCGGCGCCGGCCATCGGAGCGTGTAGGCCTTCGGCGGGAAGCCATAGTAGTCGTAGAGCATCGGCGGGGCCGCGCTCGTCGACACCGTCGGCACCGGCGCTTCCCAGTGCGCGGTCACGACGAGGATCGCGTCCGGCCGCGCGGGCAGGCCCGCCGGAAGCCCGCGCAGGTAGCCCGCGAGCGACGCGACCTCCTCCGGGTCCATGCCGAGGTCCACGAACGGCCACGGTCCGCCGCCGTGCGGCAGGAAGATCGCCGGCTGGCGCACGACCCCTCCCTCAGACCATGAAGTAGCGCGGCGCGACCTCGATGCGGCGCTCGATCCCGGCGCGTGCCCCGAGGACCGCGTGCGCGCCCGCCACGATGTCGTGGTGGGTCAGCACGGTGGCCTCCTCGAGCGCCAGGTTCTGCGCGATGCCGGGCACGTACTTCTGGCCCAGCGCGCGGCTCGGCAGGCCCGGGAAGGCCTCCACGCAGTCCCCCTGGATCTGCCGTACGAAGCCCGCGAAGCTGCGGTCCTCCGCGGCGACGAGGAGCCGTCCGGTCTTGCGGAGGCTGGCGTACACCGTGTCCATGTCGGGCGGCACGAGCGTGCGCAGGTCGATGACCTCGACCGAGATTCCCTGCCGTTCGAGCTCCTCGGCGGCCTGCATGCCCGTCCACACGGCACGTCCCCACGCCACGAGCGTCACGTCGGTGCCGGCGCGGCGGATCGCGGCCTTGCCGAGCGGCACGGCCAGCCCGGGATCGATCTCGGGCACCTCGGCGCGCATCTGCGCCTTCTTCAGCGCCAGGCGCCCCTCGTCGTCGGTTGGCTCCCCCGGGAACGCGGGGCCCAGCGTCTGCCGGTACATCCACTTCGGCTCGAGGAACACCACCGGCCCGCGGTAGCGCGCGGCGGCCATCAGGAGCCCGTACACGTCGAAGCTCGTCGACGGCATCACGATGGTGAGACCCGGGATCGGCGTGAAGTACCCGTCCACGCTCATCGAGTGGTACACCGCGCCGCCGCCGAACGGGTCGACCGGCATGCGCACGATCGTCGCGAAGTTGCTGCGCCCGTTCGTGCACCAGTAGAGGTTGCCCATGTGCACGAGCCAGTGGAGGCAGTTGAGCGAGTAGTCGCCGAACTGGATCTCCGGCAGGCTCACGACGTCCTCGTGCAGGCCCGCGCCCGCGCCCAGGCCCACGATGAGCGGCTCGTTGAGCGGTGCGTCGATGATGCGGTCGGGGAACTTCTTCTTCAACCCCGCCGTCGCGGTCATGACGCCGCCGAGGCGGCCCACGTCCTCGCCCCACAGCATCCCGTTGTGGTGCGTGATGATGTTGTGGATCGCCGCGCGCACCGCGCCCGCGTAGGTGATGACCGTGCTCCCGGCCTGCGGCGGCTCCTCGATGTCGGGGAACGGCTTGCGGATGAACTCGAACACGCTCTCGGGCGGCGGCTCCGGCTCGCCGCGCACCTGGTCGAGCAGTGCGCGGATCTCCTCGTCCTGGCGACCCATCACGTTGCCGAGGTCGTGGTGCGCGAAGAAGTCGCGCCCCTCGCCGGGCACGCGCGTGAGCACGTCGCGGGCGCCGAGGTGCCCCTGCTCCACCAGCGCCTGCCCGAACGCGATGAGCGGGTCGTCCTGTCGCAGGTCGTAGGTCACGTCGGCCGCGGAGGAATGTCCGTTGAAGCGCGGCAGGTGGTGGACGTGCAGCAGCACCGGCTTCTGCTCGTCCCGGGCGTAGCGGGCCGCGCGGTAGGTGGCCTCGTAGACCGCCATGAAGTCCCGTCCGTCGGCGTCGAGGCTCGCGATGCCGAAGGCGCCGGCGTAGTCCCGGAAGCTCTTGATGCCGCGTCCCTCCTCGGGCAGCGTGCTGATGGCGATGCCGTTGTCGGTGACGAGCGTGATGTACGGCAGGCTCCACACGCTCGCCGCGTTCATCGCGTCGTGCATGTCGCCCTCGGCCGTGGAGCCGTCCCCGATGATGCCCATCGTCACGGCGTTGTGCACGCCCTTGCGCACGAAACCCATCGCGTAGCCGGCGGCCTTGCCCAGCTGCATCCCCACCGGCGACTGCACCGGCAGGATGCCGAACTCGCGCATGTCGAGGTGGTAGACCATCTGCCGCCCGCGCGACATCGCGTCGGTGTCCTTGCTGAACTGCTGCCGCAGCAGGTCCAGCGTGAAGTCGCGGTAGCCCTGCAGGCGCGTCCACATCGAGCAGAGCGCGCCCGAGCGGTAGTGCGGCACCATCCCGAACGTCGCGGGCGTCGTCACCTTGGAGAGCGCCAGCGCCGTGGCGGTGCCGTGGATCTCCTCTCCCGGGCCCCAGATGGCGAACTTCACCTCGCCGCGGCTCACGAGCCGGACGATGTGCTCCTCCGTGCTGCGGCTGCGGGCCGCGACCTCGTAGGCCAGCCGCAGCTCGTCGGGGGTGGGAGCCGGCATGTCCGCGTAGGTGGGGACGTCGATCAGCGCCATGGTGCCTCCGCCGTGGGTGCGGAGGCTAACGCGCGGGCGTGGCCCCGGGAGGTTCGTGGCGCACGCTCTTGGGGCGGGGGGCTTTGCCCGCCCCCCGCAACGCCCCCGGGCCGCGGGGCGTCAGCGCAGCGGCGCGCCGAAGTAGATGCCGCCGGACACCTCGGTGTCGAACGGCGGGGTGCCGGCCATCTGCATCGCCAGCATCTGCACGCCCCATGCCGGTGTGCCGGCGCTCACGCGCGCCTGGGCCACCGCGCCGACCGCCGTCGGGCTGGGTGCCACGTACGAGCGGTCCGGCCCGACGCCTACGCCCGCCGCCAGGTCCGCGGAGGCCGTCCACGGCCCACGCGCCACGCTCCACCGTCGCCCGACCAGCAGGCTCGTGCGGTTCGTGTCGGAGTCGTTGCAGCCCGGCAGGCAGATCTTTTGCAGCGCCGCGTGGCGCAGCTCCACGAACGTCGCGCCGTGCTGCCAGCCCACACCGCCGCCCAGCGCGACGTGGCCGGTGGAGTCGCCCGCCCACATGCCGGCGGACACGTCCAGGCGCAGTTGGTCGAGGTCGCCTGCGAGGGCGTGCGTGACGAGCAGCAGGAACAAGCAGGCCTCCGGATGCGGGGAGTGTATCGCGCGTGTCCGCGTACGCGAACGGCCCACCCGGTCAGAAGCCGGATGGGCCGTGGGACGCCGCCGTGTACGGCGGCTGCCGCGTGGGGGGCGTCAGAGCTTGGCGAACTCGGCCTGCAGCGCCGGCGCGACCTCGAACAGGTCGCCCACGATGCCGTAGGTCGCGTACTGGAAGATCGGCGCCTCCGGGTCCTTGTTCACCGCCACGATCACGCGGCTGGTGCGCATGCCCGCGAGGTGCTGGATCGCGCCGCTGATGCCCAGCGCGATGTAGAGGGTCGGGTTCACGACCTTGCCGGTCTGGCCGACCTGGTCGCCGTGGTGGGCGTAGCCGGCGTCCACCGCCGCGCGCGAGGCGCCCGGCGTGGCGCCGATGCTCGCCGCGAGCGGGCGCACCACCGCGTCGAAGCTCTCCTTCGACTTGAGGCTGCGGCCGCCGGACACGATGCGCTCGGCCTGCGTCAGATCCACGACCGTGGAGGCCGGCTGGATGCGCTCGGTCACGGTCACGTCCACGTCGCCCGCGCCGACACCGGCGTCGAGCGCCACCACGTTCGCGGAGCCGCCGGGGGCCGCGCCGACCGGGAAGCTGTTCGGACGCACCGTGAACAGGCCGGTCGTGCCCTTCACGCGCACGTCCACCAGCGCCTTGCCGGCGTACACCGGTCGACGGCCGACGAGCGCGCCGCCCTCGGCCCGCAGGTCGGTGCACTCCACCGCAAGGCCCGCCCCGATGCGCGCGGAGAGGCGCGGGAAGGCGTCGCGGGCGATCTGGCTGGCGGACGCGAGCACGGCCGCGGGGTTCGCGGCGGCGATGGCGGCCTGCAGCGCCTTCACGGTGGCGCCGGTGCTGTAGGACCCGAAGGCGTCCCCGGTCACGTGGTACACCGTGCTGGCGCCCCACGCGCCGGCCTGCGACGCGTCGGCCGGGCCGACGACGAGCGCCGACACCGGGCCGAGGCCGAGGGACGCCGCCTTGGAGAGGAGCTCGAAAGCCGACTTGCGGAGGTTGCCGCCGTCGGTCTCGCAGAAGACGAGAATGCCGTTGCCCATGATTCCTCCGTTTCCTCAGATGACCTTGGCTTCGTTGCGGAGCAGCTGCACGAGCTCGCGCGCGGCGGTGGCCGCGTCGCCCTCGATGCGGCGACCGGCGGGGCGCGGCGGCGGCGGGGACATGCCGTCCTCCACCACGAGCGCACCCGCGGTCCCGACGGTGGAGGGATCCACGCCGAGGTCGGCGGCGCCCTTCACGTCGATGGCCTTCTTCTTCGCGGCGGCGATGCCCATGAGCGTCGCCGCCACCGGGTTGTTCAGGCCCTTGTCGCAGGTGAACACCGCGGGAAGCCCGCCGGTGACGACCTCCTTGAAGCCTCCGCCCGCCGCGCGCTGCGCGGTGAACGCGCCGCCGTCCACGGTGAGCTTGTCGATCCAGCTCACCTGCGCCCATCCGAGCACCTCGGCGAGCATGGCCGGCGTGGCGCCGTTGTCCGTGTCGATGGCCTGGCGGCCGGCGAACACGGCACCGATCCCCTCGGCCTTGACGGCGGCCGCGAGGATCCGCGCGCGCCCGAGCGCGTCGCTGCCTGCGAAGGCGGCGTCGTCGAGGCGGAGGGCGCGGTCGGCGCCGCGCGCCAGGCCGTCCCGGATGCGGGACTCGGCGTCGGCGCCGCCGATCGTGAGGATCACGACCTCGGTCGCCTTGCCGGCCTTCTTCAGGTCGAGCGCGGCCTGGAGGGCGTACTCGTCGTAGGGGTTGGTCTCCCACTTCACGCCGTCGGTGACGATGCCGTTGCCGGCGCCGTTCACCTTGATCTGGGTGTCGGTGCTGGGGACTTGCTTGAGGCAGACGCCAATCTTCACGGTTCCTCCTCGGCAGAAGCCGGGTGTGCGGGGGCGGGTTCCGGGGCGACGGCCAATCCCCGGATGAAGACGTCCGCCACGGTCTCGGCCGTGGCGTCCAGGTGAAACTTGGAGGGGTTGCGCGCGAGGACCCACTGGATCGCGATCTCGTCGAGCGCGCCGAAGAAGGCCCACATGAGCACGAAGGGGTCGACCTCGGGCCGGATCACGCCGCGCTCCTGGCCGGAGCGTACGAGCGTGCCGAAGATGCCGAGGTACTCCCACAGCTTGGCGGGGCGGTACTCCTTCAGGAACTTGTTGGAGAGCCGCAGTTCGACCTGCAGCACCTCCGCGAGCGCGCGGTGCTCCTCGACCTGGCGGAAATGGTAGCGGGCGAAGGCGCGGATCTGTTCGAGCGGGTCGTCGATGCCGGCGAGCGCGACGTGCACGCCGGCGATCAGCTCCGCCATCTTCTCCTCGAAGATGCAGAGCAGCACGTCGTCCTTGTTGCGGAAGTACAGGTAGATCGTCCCGTCCGCCACGCCCGCCTTCCGCGCGATGTCGGCGATGCGCGCCTTGTGGAAGCCCTTCTCCGCGAACACGTCGATGGCGGCCTCGAGGATGAGGCCGCGCTTCACGGGGCGGGAGGAGGGTTCGGGGGCCGGCATGGTGAATGAAGGCTCATTCATGTAGCACGCGGGCGGGGCGGAATCAACCGGCCGCGCTCAGGCCGGAGGCGGCTCCCCGAGGTTGTGGGGACGCGTCGCGTGCAGGCTCGGGCGCGCTGCGATCGCGCGGTACCAGGCCTCGAGCGCCGGGCGGGTCGCGCGCCAGCCGAGGTCCCCGAACCGGAAGTCCAGGTAGCCGAGCGCACAGGCGATGCCGATCGCCCCGACGTCGAACGCGCCGTGCACCCCGTCGAGGCCCCCGCGCGCGGCGTCGTGCTCCAGCGCGTCGAGGATGCGGTTCGCACGCGCGCGACACCCTGCCTGGAATGCCGGGGAGCGCTCCGACTCCGGGCGCATCTGCTCCATGCGCCAGGGCACCAGCGTGTCGGTCAGCCCATCTCCGGTGGCCTGGCGTACGAGCGCGTCCCAGCGGGCGTCCCCGGAGGGCGGCAGCAGGCGCGGCCCGAAGGTCGCGTCCACCCATTCGAGAATGACGGGGCTGTCGTGGAGCATGCGGCCGTCCACGAGCAGCGTGGGGATGCGGCCCGCGGCGTTCACGTCGCGCAGCCCGCTCTGCGGGTCGTGGGCGTTCACGTCGCGGACGCGCACGGCCTGCGTCGCGCCCAACTCGTGGAGCGCCACGCGGATCTTCCGCGCGTACGGGGACGACGGGCTGGACAGGAGGACGGCGTCCATCGCGGCGCGTCAGTACGCGGTGACGGCGGACTTGAGCCAGTCCACCTCGCCG
>JBDLRI010000128.1:0-4897 GCA_039800105.1 Pseudomonadota bacterium | reverse complement strand
CCTGCGCGCGCCGGATCGGCACCAGGGCGGCACGCCGAACATCCCGGGCGTCATCGCGATGGCCACGGCGCTGCAGTTCCTCGGGCGCGTGGGGATGGACCGGGTGCGGGCGCACGAGCTGGCCCTCCTGGAGCGCGCCTGGGCCGGACTCTCCGCCATCGACGGGGTGACGCTCTACGGCCCGCCCGTCGTCGCGGAGCGCGTCGGCATCCTGCCGTTCAACGTCGCCGGCGTGAGCGACATGCTCGCTGCGGCGGTCCTCGCCGAGGAGGGCGCCATCGCCGTGCGAAACGGACGCTTCTGCGCCCACCCGCACGCGGACCGCCTGCTGCGTGCGCAGGGCGGGTGGACGGCCGAGGAGGGCCAGCCGATGGGGGCGGTGCGCGCCTCGCTGGGCCTGTTCAACACCGCGGCCGAGGTCGACTGGCTCGTGGAGATGGTCGGGCGGATCCGCCGTCGCGCCTGGATCGGGCGCTACGTCGTGCGCAAGGGCGCCGTCTCGGCGGACTGGGGCGGGCGCTGCGCGGACCGCTGGATGGAGGGTGCGAGCCCGGACTCGCTGCCCGCGCAGGCCGCCACCGAGGACGACCGTTTGTGGGTGCGTGAGCTCAACGGCGCCGACAGCGTCTGCAGGACCTGGCTCGTGGCCGACCGCACCACGGGGGACGCCATGCTCGTCGATCCCGTGCGCGAGCGCGTGCAGGACTACCTCGACGCGCTGCGGGCCCATTCGCTGTCGCTGCGCTTCACCGTGGAGACCCACACGCACACCGACCACCTCAGCGGAAGCCGGGCGCTGAAGGAGCTGACCGGCGCGCGGATGCTCATGGCGCGTGGCGCCTCCTCCCCGTGCGTGGATGCGCACCTCGAGGAAGGCCATGCCGTGCGTCTCGGCACGCTCGACGTGGAGGTGCTGGAGACGCCGGGCCACACCGATGACAGCATGTGCCTGCGGGTCGGGGCGCACGTGTTCACGGGGGACCTGCTGCTCGTCGACGCCGAGGGGCGCAGCGACCTCGCGGGGGCGGACGCCGCGGCCATGTACCGAAGCCTGCAGCGTCTGCGGTCGCTGCCCCCGGCCACGCGCCTGCACGCCGCCCACGCTTCGGCGGGCGGGCCCGCGCCCACGCTGGGGGAGGAGCTCGCGCGCAACGCCGCGCTGCGCTTCGCGGACGCCGCGGCCTTCATCGCGGCGGCGGAGGCCGCCCCCCTCGCGCCCGAGGCACGCGCGACGGGCGATGCCAACCGTGCCTGTGCGGTATAGCGGCATGACGGACGCGCTGGAGCTCTACGATCGTGCTGCGATGGGCCTCGCCGTCCGGTTCGGCATCCGTCCGCGCCGGGTCGCGACGCCGGGCGGGGCCGTCGCGCTCTACGATGGCGAGGGTCGGGGTGAACTCCCCACGCTGGTCCTCCAGCACGGCCTGGGCGCCGGCAACGCCGCGCAGTTCCTCCCGCTCGCGACGGTGGCGCTGCGGGACTTCCGGCGCGTCGTGTGCGTGGATCTGCCCGGCCACGGTGCCTCCCCGCCGCTGGCCCGCATGGACCCGCATGGACTCTACGACGCCGTGGCGCACGCGCTGGACACGGAGACGTCGGGGCCGCTCGTGCTGGTGGGCAACAGCCTCGGGGGGGCGGTGATGCTCGAGTACGCGCTTCAGCGTCCCGCGCGCACGCACGCGCTGGTGCTCACCAGTCCGGCGGGCGCACCGTGCACGGACGCGGAGCGCGACGACACCCTTCGCGTGTTCTCGATGCGCTCCGCACGCGATGCCCGTGCGTTCTTCGCGCGCATGCACCGCAGGCCGCCGGTGTGGAGTCGCTGGATGGCACGCGGGGTCATCGCGCGTTTTGGCACCCCGCACGTGCAGGAACTCGTGGCGAGCTTCCGGGATGGGCTGTCCTTCTCGCCGGCGCGGCTGGCTGCGCATCAGGTGCCCACGCTCCTGGCGTGGGGCACCGACGATCGGCTGCTCCCTGCGTCCATGTTGGCCTGGTGGAAGGCGCACTTGCCCGCCACGGTGGAAGAGCCGCCGTGGGGCCACTGTCCCCATCTCGACGACCCCGTCGGGTTCTACCGGAGGGTGCGCGCGTTCACGCGGGCGGCTCGCTGACCATCCGCCCCGGCGAGCGACCGTGGGTGGGTCAGGCGCGCAGCACCCGCTCGAGCGCGCGGCCCTTCGCCAGCTCGTCCACCAGCTTGTCGAGGATGCGGATGCGTCGCATCAACGGGTCCTCGACCGCCTCCACGCGCACACCGCACACCAGGCCCGTGACACGGTCGGCGTGCGCGTGGAGCCGTGCGGCCGCAAAGAAGTCCTCGAGGGTCGTCCGCGTCGCGATGTGGTGGTCGAGCGCGTCCGCATCGAAGCCGGTGAGCCACCCGATGACGGTGTCCAGCTCCGCGCGCGTGCGTCCCTTTCGCTCGATCTTCTTCAGGTAGAGCGGGTAGACCGTCGCGAAGGGCAACGAGAAGACCCGATGGTGGCGTGGCTCGGTCATGGCGTCGTCCTAGCTGCCTCGGAGAACGCCGTCATGGACCCCGGCGGACGCCGCACCGGAGCGGTCCGGATCGTTCATTGTGGCGTTGTGTTCAACATGTGCCACCCGCCGCTCCTGCGTGGGACTGTTCCACGTGGAACATCGAGGCTCGACCCGCGGTGGCGTGCGTGCTAGAGGCGGCGTGGACCAGGGAGGCATCCGTGGTCCGCCCCCCCCCTCCGCCGGGTGCCGCGTGCCGTCGTCCCGATGGCGCCGCCCCGGTCGCCCTCCCCGGACGGTCCCATGGCGCGTATCCTCGCGATTTCAAACCAGAAAGGCGGTGTCGGCAAGACGACGACCGCCGTGAACCTCGCCGCCGCGCTCGCGCGCGCGGGTCACCCCACCCTGCTGGTCGACCTGGATCCGCAGGGCAACGCGTCGTCGGCGCTCGGGGTGCGCAAGGAGGAGGCGCGTGCGGGCGCGGCCGAGGCGCTGCTCGGTCTGGAGACGCTCGCCCAGTGCGTGGTGGACACCACGGTGAAGGGGCTTCAGCTGTGCCCCGCGACGCCTGCGCTCGTGGGCGCCGAGGTGGAGCTGGTGGGCCTGGCGAACCGGGAGCGTCGGCTTGCGTTCGTCCTCGCAGAGGTGCCGGATGCAACGGACTTCGTGATCATCGACTGCCCCCCGTCGCTCGGGATGCTGACGCTCAACGCGCTCGTCGCCGCCGATGGCGTGCTGGTGCCGTTGCAGGCGGAGTACTTCGCAATGGAGGGACTCGGGGACCTGGTGCGCACCATCGCGGCCGTGCGGCGCGGGCCGAATCCGCGGCTCGTGCGCGAGGGCATCGTCATCACCATGTGGGACGCGCGCGCCAACCTGTGCCGCGAGGTGGAGGCGCAGGCGCGGCAGGTGTTCGGCAAGGAGGTCTTCGAGGCCGTGATCCCGCGCGCCATCCGGCTCGCCGAGGCGCCGTCCCACGGCAAGACCATCTTCCAGCACGACGGGTCCAGCCGTGCCGCCAAGGCCTACGCGGCGCTGGCGCACGAGGTGGTGCGGCGCGCCATCGCGGCCGCCAAGGGCGGGCACGCGGTCGAGGCGGGCGTCGGATGAGCGGGCCTGCGCGTCCGCGCGGAGGGCTGGGGCGCGGGCTCGAGGCGCTGCTCGGTGGCGCGGGCGATCTGCACGACGCGGCCCCCGGCAGCGCGCCGCGGGACACGCTGGTGCGTTTGCGGGTGGACCAGCTGCGACCGAATCCGGAGCAGCCGCGCGAGGTGTTCGACGAGCGTGCGCTCGAGGGGTTGGCGCGGTCCCTGAGGTCGGCCGGCGTGCTCCTTCCGCTCGTCGCGCGTCGCGACGAAGACGGCGGCTACGTCCTCATCGCGGGAGAGCGCCGTTGGCGTGCGGCGCGCCTGGCGGGCCTGGAGGACGTGCCGGTCGTGGTGAAGGCGACATCGCCCACCGATGTGGAACAGCTGGAGCTGGCCCTGGTGGAAAACCTCCAGCGCGAGGACCTCGACCCGCTGGAGTGCGCCGCCGGCTACCAGCGGCTCATCCAGCAGCACGGCTACACGCAGGAGCAGGTGGCCGAGCGCGTCGGGAAGGACCGGGCGACGGTGGCCAACGCGCTCCGGCTCCTCAAGCTGCCGCCGTCGGGTCGAGACGCGCTGCGTGCCGGGCGCATCTCGGCCGGTCATGCCCGCGCGCTGGTGGCCGTGGAGGATCCGGTCGTCTTCGCGGAGACTCTGGCGCGGGTGCTGGCGAAGGATCTGTCCGTGCGGGCCACGGAGGCGCTGGTGCGGGAGATGCTCGCCGGTCGTCCGGCCGCGCCGGCACCGCGCGCCCCTGCGGCGCTCGAGCGGAGCTGGGAGCGGGCGCGCGACCAGGTGGTGCGGGCCATCGGGAGCAAGGTGGAGCTGAAGCCCCGCCCTGACGGAAGCGGCAGGATGATCATCGACTGGCACGACCGGGACGATTTCGAGCGGCTCGTCGCCATCCTGCGCGGGGCCTGAGGTGGCGCGGGAGACCCCTCTCGCGGCGCTGCTCGGGCGAGGTGCGAGCTACGGCGGCGACCTGCACTTCGAAGGCCGCGTCCGCATCGACGGGCACTTCACCGGGACCATCCACACCAGCGACGTGCTGGAGGTCGGCGAGGGCGGGCGCGTGGAGGGCATCATCGACGCTGCGACGCTTGTCGTGGCCGGGACGGTCTCCGGAAAGGTCATGGCGACGCGCGCGCTCGTCGTCGAGGGCACCGGCACGCTGCTCGGGGAGGTCACCGCCGCGACGCTGTCCGTAGAGCCGGGCGCCTGCATCGACGCGCAGGTGCGCATCGGCTCCGTGGGCGGGCTGCCCCGGGCGGGACGGTGAGCGTGGTGTCGCCCGTGCGCGTGCTGGGCATCGCGGGTGGCACCGCGTC
>JBDLRI010000127.1:0-24136 GCA_039800105.1 Pseudomonadota bacterium | reverse complement strand
GGCGCCGGCCGCCCCCCGCGCGTCCACGCCGGTGGCTTCGTCGGTCCCGCCGCCGGCCGCGGCACGTCCGCCTGCGCCTGCGCCTGCGCCTGCGCCTGCGCCCCCGGCGGCCGCTCCGTCCCGCGCGCCTGCGCCCCCCGGGGCGGCACCCCTGCCGGCGGCGCCGTCCGGGCGCGCCGCGTTCCCGGCCGTGGCGCCACCGTCCGGTGGAGGGGGGTTCGCCGGCGTCGAGATCGACGTGGACCCGTCCCGGGTCAAGGCGCGGGCCGGTCCGGCGTTCAAGGCGCCCGGGCAGGACGGCTTCTTCTCGCGACGCATCAACCAGGTGTCCGTGGGGTTGCTCGGGCTGGTCGCGCTCATGCTCCTCTACAAGGGCGTGCGCGACCTCTCCGCGGATTCGCCCGGAGGCGCCGCGAAGGCGTCCCTGGACGCGCCGGCCGCGGAGGCCCGCCCCGCTGCGCCCGCTGCGTCCGGCGGGGCCACGCCCGGCCTCGATGCCGCGACGGCCGAGCAGGTGGCCGTGCTGATGGCCGAGGGCGTCAAGGCGCTGGGCGAGCGTCGCACGCGCGATGCCGCGACGGCGTTCTACAAGGTGATCGCGCTCGACCCCGCGAACGTGGACGCGGAGCGCATGGGCTACGTGGCGTGCGAGGCCATCGCCATGGACACGATGGCCGAGGCGCTCAAGGCGCGCAACGCCTCGGAGGCCGAGCGCTCCGGGGCGCGGAACGCCGCGCTGGCGCTCGTGGCGCAGACGGCGCGCGACGCCTCGCGGATCGGGGACGCGAAGGCCGCGGTCGAGAAGGCGTTGGCGCTCAACCCCGGTGACCCGGACCTCGTCGCCGCGCAGGGCACGCTGGAGCAGCGCGCGGCGGCCGCGGTGCGCGGTGCCGCCGTGGCGCGGGAGACGAAGCGCCGCGCGAGCCTCGCGGAGATGCTCGCCGCCGGCCAGCGGGACTTCGATCGCGGGCAGTACGCCCGCGCGGTGGAGAAGTGGACGCAGCTCATGGCTGCGGACGCCACGCGTTCGGCACCGGAGACCTACCAGGCCGAGGAGTCCATCCGGCAGGCCAAGGATCGCATGAAGACCGAGAGCAAGCGTGCGCTCAGCGCGGGGCTCGCCGCGGTCAAGCAGGGCGATCTGCTCACCGGGCGCAGCCAGCTGGGCGAGGCGGTGCGCATCGATCCGTTCAACGAGAGCGCCGCCCAGCGCCTCGAGGACGTCCGGGCGCGGCTGCGCGAGCAGGCCTCCTCCATGTACAAGGAGGCCCGCGTGCTCGAGGAGGCGCGGCAGGTCGACAAGGCGCTGGGCCTCTACCAGAAGGTCCTGACCTACGTCGGAGACGCCAACGACCCGCTTGCGCAGAAGGCGCAGGGGCGCATGAACGTCCTCATGCAGTAGGGGCGGGGGGACATCCCCCCGCAACGCCCCCCGTCACGGCGTCGACCCAGCACGTCCAGCCCGGCAGCGCGGCGGGAGAGAGCCGGGCGTCGCGGGGGCGGGTGCTCGGCAGGCCGAGATCGTCCTGGCGCACCCCGATCACCCGTGCCGACGGGGGGGCGTTGCGGGGGGCGCTCCCCCCGCCCCAGGAGACGTCCAACCGGTCGGCGACGGCCCGCGCCCACGCGTACCAGGTCGTCGTCTCGCCGCCGACGGCGTGGGTGACGGGTGACTTCGGCAGCGCCAGCACGGCATCCGCGAGGTGCGCGGACCACGTGGGCTGCACGGGCACGTCGTCCACGGCGCGCAGCGTCTCTCCGCGCAGCAGGGCCGCCGCGGCGGTGGAGCCGAACGTGCGCCCGCCGGGCCCGATGACCCACCCGGTGCGGATGACGCGCCCGTGGCCCGCGAGCACGGCGTCCTCCATGTCCCGCTTGGCGATCGCGTAGGGGCCGCGCGGATCGCGGGGAGATTCCGGCGCGTGCGGGCCACCGTCGTGGAACACGAAGTTGGTGGAGAGGAACCACGCGGGGACCCCGGCCGCATGGCAGGCGGCGGCCCAGCGGGCGGGGGCGTCGACCAGGAGCGCGCGGTGGTGCTCGCCGAGGGCGTCGAGCGCGGTGTGGGCGGCGCAGAACACCAGCGCGTCCGGACGGTGCGTCGCCAGGACCCGCGCGGGGTCGCACGCGCACACGTCGAGGGCGGCGTGGGACGGTGCGTGGGTCTCCCACCCGCGCGCTGCGGCGCCCGCGACCAGCGCGCGCCCCACCAGCCCGCTGCCGCCGGTCACGAGGATCCGCATCGGGCAGGGCCTATCGCGGCCGCGTCGCGATAGCGGGGCGTCATGCAGACGCTCCCCGCATGGGCCGAGACCCTCCGCAGCCGCTATCTCGCAGGAGAGTCCGGCGTGTTCCTGCTCCACGGCAACGTGCGCGACCTCCAGCCGTGGACGGACGCCGACGGGACGACGCGCTGGGTGCCGCTGCGCGAGTTCCTCGGCCGCTTCCTGGGCCGCACGAAGGAGCTCGTCGTGGCGTGGAGCCTCAGTGAGGGGCTCTCCGTGCGCACCCGCGACGGCCAGACGGGCCGCGAGGCCGAGGCGCGCCTGCGCCGGGTGCTCGACGCGCGGCGGATCGCCGGCGGGCGCGAGCCGGGCGGGCCGCTCCCGGGTGACGTGTCGGGGGTGCTGGACGCCGCCGAGGAGCTGCTGGTCGACCCGGCCGGGCGCCATGCGGTGGTGCTCGACTACGTCGAGACGATCGCGCCTGCCGCGCCCTTCGCGAGCATGCTCGAGCGCGACCGCGCCCACGTGGTGACGCTGGCCCGCCTGGCGGGGGACCCCGCGCTCCTGTCTGCCGACAACGTGCTGGTGCTCATCGCCGAGACCCTGCCCGACGTGGCGCCGCGGCTGGCGTCGTGCGCGCAGCTCGCCGTGCTCGACGTCCCCTACCCGGACGAAGCCGCGCGCGCGGCGTTCCTGGAGGCGCAGGACCGCAGCGCCGTCGCGTTGGCCATGGACCTCGGCGCACTGGCGCGGGTCACCGCGGGCCTCTCGCTCGTGCAGGTGCGCGGGCTGCTGCGGATCGCGGCGGCCGGCGGGCGTCCGCTGGACTTCGCGGCCGTGAACGCGCGCAAGAAGTCCATCCTGGAGCAGTCCTGCGCCGGGCTGGTGGAGTTCGTGGCGCCCGACCACGGGTTCGACGCGGTGGGTGGCATGGAGGGCGTGAAGGAGGAGCTTCGGCGCATCGCGGAGGCCATCCGCGCCGGCGCGAAGGGGCGGGTGCCGATGGGCCTGCTGTTCGTGGGGCCGATGGGGACGGGGAAGACCTTCGTCGCCGAGGCCTTCGCGCGCGAGAGCGGGCTGACGTGCCTGAAGCTCAAGGGCATCCGGGACCGGTGGGTGGGCGCGACGGAGGCCAACCTCGAGCGGGTCCTCGGCCTCGTCGACGCGCTCGGCTACGTGCTGCTGATCGTCGACGAGGCGGACCGCTCGCTCGGCGGCGGCCCCGAGGGGGACGGCGGCACCGGGAGCCGCGTGATCGCCCGGCTCAAGGAGTTCATGTCCGACACGCGCCACCGCGGACGCGTGCTCGTGCTGATGATGACGAACCGCCCCGACAAGCTCGACGCGGACCTCAAGCGGCCGGGCCGCTTCGACGTGAAGGTACCTTTCTTCTTTCCCGAGACGCCCGAGGAGCGCGTTGCGATCGCCCGTGCCGTCGCGCGGCGCGCGGGGTGTGCGCTCCAGGACGGCGTGGACCTGGCGCCGCTGGGCGCCGCCACGGCCGGCTACAGCGCGGCCGAGATCGAATCGGTCGTGCTCGCCGCCGCCAACTTCGCGGCGTGGCGGAACGGGACCGCGCTGGAGAACGCCGACGTGGAGCGCGCCCTCGCCGACGTGATCCCCGGGCGCGACACGCGGATGCTCGCGTACATGGAGCTCCTGGCGGTGTTCGAGGCCAGCGCTCGACGGATGCTGCCGGCACGTTATGCGCAGGTGTCGACGGACGAGGTCCAGGCCCGGCTCGACATGCTGCGCGCCCAGCTGGGTGCCCGGGTGTCTTGACTGCCGGTGCGGGTCCGGTTAGCCCCCGTCGGTTCCAAGGAAGGTTCGAACATGTACGCCGTCGTCGAGTCGGGTGGGAAGCAGTACCGGGTGTCCGAGGGCACGACCCTCGTCGTGGACCGCGTGGCCGGGGACGTCGGCGCCAAGCTCGTCCTGGAGCGCGTCCTCATGGTGGGCGGAGGGGACAAGGTGGCCGTGGGTGCCCCCGTCGTCGCCGGCGCCGCCGTGCACGCGACCATCGTGTCGCACGACAAGGGTCAGAAGACCGAGTCGATGCGGTACATCCACCGCCAGCGCCGCCGCAAGACCAAGAACGGTCGCGCGTCGCTGAGCACCATCCAGATCACCCAGATCAAGGCCTGAGAGGACACCCCCATGGCACACAAGAAGGGCCAAGGCAGCACCCGCAACGGGCGCGACTCGAATCCCCAGTACCGTGGCGTCAAGCGCGGCGACGGCCAGTCCGTCCTCGCCGGGAACATCCTGGTGCGTCAGCTCGGCACGGTGTTCCACCCGGGCAAGAACGTGGGCGTGGGCCGTGACTGGACGCTGTTCGCGCTCGTGGACGGGCACGTGAAGTTCGAGCGCCGTCTCAACCGCAAGGTCATCTCGGTCCTGCCCGCCGAGGCCTGAGCGACCGTTTCGTGCATCGTCGGCCTCCCGCGCGGGAGGTCGACGTGTTCTTGGGGAATGCATGCGGTTCGTGGACGAGGTCGAGATCGAGGTCAGCAGCGGGCGCGGAGGCGCCGGCTCCTCCTCCATGCGCCGTGAGAAGTGGGTGCCCATGGGCGGGCCCGACGGCGGTGACGGGGGCCGCGGCGGGCACGTGGTGTTCGTGGGGGACGAGGGTCTCGGCACCCTCATGGACCTGCGGCATCGCACCCAGTGGCGCGCCGGCGACGGGGAGTCGGGCGGCAAGCGCCTGAAGACCGGCGCGCAGGGCGAGGACCTCCGCATCCCCGTGCCGGTCGGCACCATCGTGACGGACTCCCACAGCGGCGCCATCCTCTTCGAGCTGCTCCACCACGGGGAGGAGCGCGTGGCGGCCGAGGGCGGCCGCGGCGGCCTCGGCAACACGCACTTCAAGACCAGCACCAACCGCGCCCCGAAGACGACCACCCCCGGCGGCACCGGGACCACGCTGCGGCTGCGGCTCGAGCTCAAGCTCATGGCGGACGTGGGCCTGCTCGGGTACCCCAACGCCGGGAAGAGCACGCTCATCACCGTCATCTCCGCGGCCCGGCCGCGAATCGCGGACTACCCGTTCACGACGCTGATCCCGAACCTCGGCGTGGTGGCGGTGGGCGAGGGCAGCTTCGTCGTGGCGGACATCCCCGGCCTCATCGAGGGCGCGGCCGAGGGGCGCGGCCTAGGCCACCAGTTCCTGCGGCACGTGCAGCGCACGCGCGTGCTCTGGCACCTCGTGTCGCTTTCGCCGGCGGAGGCCGAGCCGGTCGAGGCGCGCTGGCGCACCCTGCGCGCGGAGCTGGGCCGCTACGACGCGACCCTGCTCGAGCGCCCGGAGATCCTCGTCCTGACGCAGGCGGACACGGTGGACGCGGACCACGTCGACGAGGCCCGCGCCGCGCTGCGTGCCGCCGGTGCCGGCGAGGCGCACGTCGTCTCCGCGGTCGCCGGGGACGGCGTCCCCGCGCTGCTCCGCGCGGCCTGGGCGCAGCTTGCCGGAGGCGATGGGTGATCCTGCGGCTGCTGGCGCTCCTCCTCGCGTGCGCGTCCACGCCGGAGGGGGACGTCGACGCACCGGGCGCGCGCACGCTGGCGGCCGGTGCGCGGCAGGTCACCTTCGGCTCTCTGTCCCAGGTGGGCGCGTTCGTGTACCACACGACGGTGGTCCGCGAGAATCCCGACCTGCCGGGGTCGCGGCAGGTGGAGGACACCGAGGTCCGGTGGGCCGATTCGGACCACTGGGCGGCCACCCGCGCCCGCGACGGCCGTCTCGTCCGCTCCGCGCTCGTGCTGGACGGCGTGGGCTGGCTGGGCACGACGGCGCCCACGGATCGCGTGGAGGACGCCGAGGTGCTGCGGGTCCAGCTGGCGCGGACCTGGGACCCGTGGGATGCCCTCTCGACCGTGCGGGACCAGCTCACCCTCGAGGACACCCGCAGCGACCGTCCGCTCGCGAGCCGTACGCTCTGGCGTCACCGGCCCGTGCTGCGCGCCGAGGGGCGCGCCGTCGGTCCGAAGGGCCGCCCGAAGCGGGAGGGCCGGCGGGGCTGGACGGTCACCGCCGTGGACGGGGAGGTGTGGCTCGAGGAGGTCGGTGCCGCCTGGCTCTCCGGTTGGGTGCGCGTGGAGGCCGCCCGCGTCGGATCGGCACGCGGGGGAGGCGTTGCGGAGGGGGTGTCCCCCTCCGCCCCAGGAGAGCGGACGGTGATCGAGGTGCGGGTGGAGACCTCGGGCGTCGGGACGCGTCCAGCCTTGCCGCGCGCGCCGGGGTAGACTTGGCTCGCACCCCCGCAGGCGGCCGCGCGTGAACATCTTCCTCATTCCCTACACCTGGATGCGGCACGTGTCGGTGTCGCTGGTGTCCGCCTGCGCCGGGCTCCTCGCGTGGTGGGTGTCGCTGGCGCTGTTCAGCTTCGTGGCGCGCTGGCCGGCCTCGTGGGACGGACCCGTGTTCCTCGGGGTGCTCGCGGCGTTCACCGCGGGGGCGTCGACGCTCGCGGAGGGCAGCCTGCGGCGCGACCCGCCGCGGAGCCGTGCGTGGAAGCCGCTCGCGGGCGGGCTGGGCGCGGGGCTTCTCGCCGCGCTGCTCTCGGGGGCGTGGCTCAACCTCGTGGCACCGTGGCTCGGCGGGGCCGACCCGGACGCCGACATCGCGGCGGTGGATCTCGTGTCGCTGCGCTACCGGGCGCCGGCCTTCGCGCTCGCGGGACTGGCGACGTCGCTGGCCCCGCTCGCGTTCCGTCGCTTCCAGGGCGTACGCGCCCACGTGGGGGCCGGCCTCGCCGCCGGTCTCGTGGCGGCCGCGGCCTGGTTCGCGGCGGGCTACACCACCTTCGTGCTGGGCTCCGGGGCGCTCTACATCGCCGGAGCGGTGGGCGCGGGGGCGTTCTCCGCGACCTTCGGGCTCCTCGCGTGGGGCATCCCCGACCGTCTCTACGCCGGCTGGCTGCGCGTCGTGAGCGACGAGCGGCTCGGACGTCGCATCCCCGTCGACAGCACCGACGGCAGCGCGCGGGAGCGCTTCGTGGGGCATTACCCGCGCGGGCTGGACGTGTTCCTGCCGGCGCACGGCGGGGTGATGGAGCTGCACGCCTCCGTGCTCGTCACGCGCGACCAGGTCTACCGGGTACGCGGGTTGACGCTGCATCCCACGACGCTGCGGCGGTTCCTGGAGCGCATCGACCTGCGCTATGACCCCGCGCGTCCGGCGCCGCTCGAGACCGTCCTGCAGAGCGGGGACCGGCTGGAACTGGGGCCGCCCGGGCAGGCCACCGTCGTGGAGTTCCTGATGCTTCCGCGGGAGGAGCGTTGAACGCCGCCCTCCTCGCGACGCTGCTCGGCTGCGCCGATTCGACCGTGCACGTCGAGGGGACGACCGTGCGGGTGGAGCCCCCGAGCGCCACCGCGGAGGGGCGCAGCGAGCTGAAGCTGCACCTCTTCCACGAGCGCGACGAGTGCGCCGGCGCCGTGGGACCCGAGCAGGTCGGCCAGTGCGTCCCGTGGGTGGACCGCGCGACGGGGCAGGTGCGCGTGGCCTTCCAGATGCGGGTGGACGGCACGCCGTGGGCGGTGCCGCTCGACGAGGAGAACCTGGAGATCTTCCACAAGAACCAGCGCGTCACGCGCGAGGGGCGGAAGAACTGGGAGCTGGTGCCGCACGACCCGCAGCGCGCCAACCAGGTGTTCATCCTGCTCATCGACGCCTCCGGGTCCATGGCGATCGACGACGAGGGGCGCGGGCGGACGCGCATGGACGTGCTCAAGGCCGCGCTCCTGCGGCCCGACGTCGTCAACGCCTTCTTCCCCGACGACGTGAAGACCGCGGTCGTGCCGCTGGTGTTCCGCGGGGGGCTTCCCGAGCCGGTCGGAGGGCAGACCGTGGTGCGGGACCGAAAGGCCTACCGCGCCCTCATCAAGGAGCAGTTGCAGGTCGGGAGCGGCTTCACCTACCTCTACAACGCCGTGGACTACGCCACGAGCACGCTCCTGGAGACGCCGGCGGTCAAGCAGGTCGTGCAGAACGGCAGCATGGCGCCGACCGTCGTGGTCCTGACCGACGGATTCAACAACGAGAGCCCCGACGACGCCTGCGGGGCCAACGCCCCGCGTTTGCAGCGGCTCCTGCAACGCCTCGAGGCCGTGCGGCGCGGGGAGACGGTCGACGTGCGCTTCCGCCCGACGGTCTACACGGTGGGCCTCGGTCGGAAGGCGTGGCGCAACGTGCAGGTGCCGGACGGGCTGGAGGTCACGCCGCGCGCGCTCTGCCGCGGGCAGGCCGACCAGCGCATCGACCTCGGGGTGGAGCTGCGGGGCGTGGACAACGCGGCGCTCTCCTGGATCGCGCGGGTCGGCGGCGGGGCGAGCTTCGTGAGCCGCACGACCGCGGGCCTTGCGGACGCCTTCAAGGCCGCCGCGGCCACGCGCTACGGATGGTTCGAGGCGCGCTACCAGGTCGATCCGTTCTTCCTGCGGCGCGGCTTCGAGACGAAGTTGCGGCTGGTGAACCTCTTCCGCACCGAGGCCAGCCTGCGCTTCCACCCCAACGGCTGGATCGACCCGCCCCCGGGCACGGTGGACGAGAAGGGCTGGGCGCAGCCGGCGTCGTGGTGGGCGAGCACGGGGCTGCTCCTCCCCGCGATGGGCGCGCTCCTGGCGCTCGGCTACCTGCCGGCGGCGTGGGTCAACGTCACACGCGCGCTGTTCGGGCGGATCCGCCGGAAGGGGTGAGGGGGATGGCATGGGCGACCTGATGACGATGGTGCTGCTGGGCGCGGTGGCGCTGCTGGTCCTGCGGGTGGTGTTCGCCTCGGGCACGCCGGAGCCGCCCGAGGGCGCCACGCCAGCGGACATCGCCACCTTCCGGCTCGCGGCGGCCGTGCGCTCGGTCGGCACCGTGCTGGCGCTGCTCGGCCTCGGCGGGTTGGCGCTGGGCTGGCACGTGTTCACGCGGACCGATGCTGGGGCGGAGGGGGGCGCGCCCCCCCCCGCAACGCCTCCCCCGCCGGTGGTCGTGGTGGCGGCTCCAGTCACGTCGAACATCGCGGCGAAGTCGCGGGTCACGACCTCCTTTGGCTACGCCCTCGCCGCCGTGCCTGCTGGCACGTTTACCATCGGCAGCCCCACCAGCGAGTCAGACCGCAGCAGCGACGAAACCCAGCACTCCGTCACGTTGACCCGTGGCTTCCTCATGGGCACGACCGAGGTGACGCAGGGCCAGTACAAGGCGCTGATGGGCACCAACCCTGTCGTGAGCCAGACGGGCTGCTGGAAGTTTGGCAACACTGCGGGCCCTACCGACGACGAGCCCGTGTACTGCGTGAGCTGGGTCGACGCGGCCAACCTCGCGAACGCGGCGAGCGCGAAGGAGGGGCTGGAGTCCTGCTACGTCGTTTCGGGCGAGAACGTGTCGTGGCCCAAGGGCCTCGCGTGTACGGGGTATCGCCTGCCGACGGAGTCAGAGTGGGAGGTCGCCGCGCGCGGAGGCGGCAGCGGCATCTACGCGGGCGGAAACGACCTCGGCAGCCTGGGCTGGTTCGACGGCAACAGCGGGGGGCGCACGCACCCTGTCGGGCAGAAGTCTCCCAACGGCTACGGGCTCTACGACATGAGCGGGAACGTGTGGGAGTGGACGTGGGACACCTACGGGGACTACCCGACAGGTTCGGTGACGGACCCCACGGGCGCGTCGGACGGCCCGTACCGCGTCGGCCGCGGCGGCTCCTGGGTCTTCACCGCCGACTACGCGCGGGCTGCGCTCCGCCGCGGGGGCAACCCCGGCAACCGCAGCGACTACCTCGGCCTGCGCCTGTCGAGGACGATCCCTTGACCCTTGAATCCTTGATCCCTCGGACGTTCGGGAACGCTTCCACGAGCAGGACGCAGCCGCGGGCCGGAGCGGCGGCGAGGCGGGGCGTGCGTCAGCCGCCCGCCGACCCGACGCGCAGGCTGGTGCCGCTGGAGGCCACACGCCCCGCTCGGCGGCTCGGCGCGTGGAACGCGCCGGTGCGCATCGCGGCGGACTTCGACGACGCGCTGGACCCGCAGGACGTCCTGGACGGCCGGTGACGCTGCTGCTCGACACGCACGTGGCGCTCTGGGCGCTCACGCAGAAGCTGCGCCCCCACGCCGTGCCGCTCCTGGAGACCTGAGACCCGCCGTTACTCCGCGGCGGCCTGTTCCGCGAGCACCCTCACATCGGGGTGCGGGCTGGTCCGCAGGGCGCGGATGGCACGCGCGCGCAGGTGCGGCGCGGCCAGGGCGGCCCGCGCGAGGCGCACCTCCGCGTCCTCCGGAAGCGCCCGGGACACGTCGAGCACCGCGAGCACCAGGCCCTGCCGCCCGGGGTCCGCGGTCCACGCGATCGCCGCGCGCGCGGCGTCCTCCGGGAACCGCTCCGTGAGGCACGTCGCCGCGCGCATGGAGGCCCAGGGCGGGCCGACCTCCGCGTCCGCCCAGGCGAGGAGCGTTGCGGCGTCGCTGTCGGGCAGCGCGGCGCACGGCATCGGGTCGCGCGCGGCGAGCGCTCGGCCGAGCGCGCTGCGCGGGTCGAGCGCCGTGGCTGCCGGAGCCGTCGGGGGAGGCGTTGCGGAGGGGGTGCCCCCCTCCGCCCCGGGAGAAGCATCTCGGGAACCGGCGTGCGCCACGAGCGCGAGCGCGAGCAGGGGGGTGATCATCGTGCCTCCACGCCGATCCAGCGGTGCATCACGCCCGACTGGGTGCCGGTGAGCTGGTCCTGCCGCCCGCAGGTGGACGCGCTGTAGGCCGTGCACACCGGGTAGGGGTACATGAGGTTGGCGCCGAGCGCCTCGTCGCAGCCGTCCCAGGAATCGCACTCCACCGTGTCGTCCAGCGAATCCCAGAACGCGTAGCCGTCCTCCACCGGGTGGAACAGCCCGAGGAAGTGTCCGGTCTCGTGCGCCATCGTCTCGCCGAACAGCGAGATCTCCGCCTCGGTGAACTCCGCGTCGCGCCCGGCGTTGGCGAGCCACGACACGAACACCGCGCTGGTGGGCGTGGCGATCCAGCTGCCGGGGATGCCGCCGGCCATGCCGTAGGTCGAGGACGCGCTGCCGGCGATGCTTTCTCCCACGAGGAGGAGGACGCGGGGCCGGTCCTTTCCTTCGAGGTACGCCACCATCGGCTGCAGGCCGTTGCTCGTGGCCGGCAGGGCGGCATCGGTCGCGAAGGTCGACCACTCCACGTCGAGCGTGATGCCCCAGCCGGCGTAGAGCCGCGTCCAGTAGGCCACGGCGGCCTCGGTGCCGCGCACGGCCTCGGCGTCCTGCTCCACGCCCTCGGCGTAGGCCACCGTCACGTGCAGCACCCCGTGCTCCGGGTCGTCGTCGGTGCGGCGCAGGATGGTGACGTCGACGTCGGCGTTCCCGACGTAGCTGTAGTCGGAGCCGACGGTGGCTGCGCGGACCTGCCACGTCCCGGCCTCGAGGGGGCCGTCCTGGGGGCGCACCGGCCAGTTGATGGTCGTGGCGAACCGCTCCGGAAAGCAGGCGTCGGTGAGGGAACGGTCCGCCTCGTACCAGTCCTCCCAGTCGTAGACGGTGTTGCCCGCCGGGTCGCCCACGTAGTCCGTGGACAGGTACCCGCGCGCCCGCGCCACGATGACCTGGAAGATGCCGCCCTCCTCCATCTCGACGGGGATGGTGACGTAGCCCTCCGCATCGGAGGTGGCCGTGCGTGTTTCGACGGTGACGTCCGGCGCCGCCCCGGTGTCCTCGCCATCCCCACGGCACGCAGCGAGCAGCAGCCAGGCGATCATCCGTCCTCCGCGACGACCCCCGGTAGCACGGGGTCGTTGTGCACGCCCCCTGCGGGTGCGCTGCCGACGAGACGCACCGAGGGTGCGCGGGTCGTGGTGCCACGCACGTCGAGGCGTCCCTCGACCCGTGCGTCCTCCAGCAGCAGGGTGGCACCCTCCCGCGCCGCGAGGTCTCCCGCGTAGGTGCCGCGCAGGATCTCGACGCGCGCGGTTCCGGTGGCCATCACGTCGCTTCCGGCCCGCGCGGCGTTGTCACGGAAGGTGCAGTCCTCCAGGACGAGCGTGCCCCGCCAGGCCCACGCGCCACCGCCCGTGTTGGAGGGCGCGCGGCAGCCCTCCACGGTGCAGCCGCGCAGGCGAAGGGTGCTGTAGCCGCCGAGGCGCACGCCCGCGCCAGCGTCGGCGTGGCCGCCGCGCAGCGTCAGGTTCTCCAGCGTGAGCTCCAGGTCGTCCTCGTGGACCTGCACCACCGACCCGAAGCCGGCGGCGTCGAGGATCGCGCCGTCCTCGCCGCGAAGGTGCGCGGAGCGCGTGAGCACCAGCGGTCCGCGGTGCACCCCCGGCGCGAACACCAGCTCCGTGGCGTCCGCGGGCAGCGCCGGGGCGAAGTCGCCCGGCTCGATCCGCACGGTCACGACTTCGTCTTCGCGGCGGGCGGCGTGTTGAGCGCGAGGGTGTCGAAGAACTGCAGGAACGTCGCCGCCGTGATGGGCTTCGGCTGGTAGGTGCCCCACGGGTTGTAGAACTGCAGCTTGTTGCCGTCCACGACCTTGTCGAAGGCGTAGGCGTGGTCGCCGATCAGGAAGCTCTGCACGTCGACGACACCGTGGTAGTCGAACTCCACCCGGAGGTCCTTCCCGTCCTTGGGTCCGCGCCCCGCGTCGTAGGCGATCTCGAGGGTGCTGTCCTTGTAGCCGACCGAGCCGTCCTTGACGCCGCGTCCCGAGAGCACGCCGGTGTCGTCGCCCTCCTTGCCCTTGTCCCGGGCAGCGGGGGCCTTGCCCTGGTCGTCCGTCACCTTCACGGTGCCGGGCACGATCTCGTTCCACCGGTGGGTCTGCGCTACCTTTCCGGCGTAGGGGCCGTCGCTCGCGCCGCGCAGCACCTGCTGCTGCGAGGACTTCACGCCCGAAACGACCCCGGCGTAGATGGCCTTCTGGTCCTTCTTCGCGGTCGTGAAGAAGGGGATGACCTCGCTCTCCTTCATGGACGAGGGGTCGCGCACCGAGGACTTGCCGCCCGTGATGGCCGTCATGGCCTCCTCGCCGGTGCCGCCCTCGCCGAGCACGTGGTACCCGCCCTTCCACTTCGCGTAGGCCTTCTCGACGATGGCGGGCCACATCTTGCCGCCCGGGTCGCCGGCGTAGGACGGGTCGTTGCGGCTGTCGCGCGACGTGGGGAGGAAGCCGTCCACCTCGATGTAGATGGGCTTCGCCGACCCGCGGCTGGATTCCTCGTAGAAGCGCACGGTGTGCGTCTTCCGCTGCGGGTCGTAGCGGATCATGTCGGCGATGAGGCCCGGGGCCGCGTTGGCCACCGCCGCCATCGACGCGATGAAGAAGCAGTCGCCCAGGCCGCCCTGCGCCGTGTCGGTGCCCTTGGGGTCCTTCGGGGAGTGGTCTCCGGCGATGGGGCTGTAGACGAGGTCCTCGCGGAGCTTGGGGTTCTCCTCGTCCTTCGCGAGGGCAGGCTGGTCCGAGAAGACGGCCGTGTCGACCCACCCCTCGACCTCGCCCGCGCCCTGCCGCACGCGCACCTTGACCCGCGCGCCCTTGGACGAGACCACCGTGGCCGCCGTGCCGCTCACGACGGACGCCACGGTCGACCCGCCCTTCTCCGTGGACTGCAGGACGATGTCGCCGGAGGCGATCAGCGCGCCGGCCTGGCGGCTCGACACGCGCGAGGGGCGAAGCACTCCGTCGGTGCTGGACGCCGTTTCCGCGGGGCCGGTGGGGCCGGCGGGGTAGACGTCCTTGCCGGGCTGCGTGCCCGCGGGCGCCTTCGAGGGGGCGGCGGTGCCCGTCGGTGCCTTCACGCCCGCCGGGGCCTTGCCGGCGGCCGCCGTGGATCCGCCGGTCTTGGAGGTGCTGCTCGACGCGGTGCGCGCGACGAGCTCGTTCATGAGGCTGGTCGCGGCGGAGGGCTGCGACGAGAGGGCGGCGTTGCCGTAGCGGCTCTGTCGCGTGCTGGCGGGCGCGGCGGGGGTCGTCGACGTCGTCTTCGTCGCGCCCGTCGAAGGGGGTGTCGTCGCCTGCGTCGCGGACTTCCGTTGGAGCATCTGTCCTCCCGCCCCGAGCATACCGGAACGGGAGGCCGCCTGCCAGCGGCTCATTCGTGCGTGAGGCGGTAGTTCAGCACCAGGCAGGGGACGGCGGCGGGAAGCGTGCCGAAGGTCGCCTCGGCGCGGTCGCGATCCCCGTCGAGGACCCCTTCGCACGGGAGCACCAGCGCGCGTGCGAACACCTCGGCCGTGCGTTCGAGCACCCACTGCTTGCCGACGAGGTCCGCCACGGCGCCCGTGGGTGTGCCGCGCCGGAAGTCCAGCATCGCGTTCTTGTCGTCCGTCCAGCGGAGGTTCGGCACGTCGGCGGCGTAGAGCTTGGCCACGCGCGCCACGAGGCCGAAGCCGGTCTCGGCGGCCGGAACGAACTTCGCGTCCTTGCCGAGCTGGTCGTCGAGCATGCTGCCGAGCTTCTGGAGGTCCTCGCGGTCATCGTCCCCGTCGGCGCGCACGCAGGTCGACTGGCCCTGCTTCACCACCTCCGCGAGGCTCGGCGGGAGCTCGGTGGGCGCCACCTCCAGCGCGGCCTGCGCGGTCTTCTGCAGCAGGGCGGCGCGCTCGGCCTCCTGCTGCGCGACCTGCGTCGCGTCACCCGCCACGTAGGCGTCGAGCTGCACCGACGCGAGGCCGAGGTTGCGTGCCTGGCGGTACGTCAGGCGGAGCGGGCCGCGCCCGCACACCTCGACCTCCTGGCTGTCCACCACGCGGTCCCACGGGCCCTTCACGCGGTTGCGCGTGGCGGCCAGGTAGGGGAGCATGCGGCGCACGTCCGGATCCAGGCCGTCGGCCTTCTCCACGCGCTCGCGCCACTTGGAGAACTCCTCGCTGCGCGCGGACTTCTCGTAGAGCCAGCTGTAGTGCTCGGGGTTGGCCGCGATCTTCTTGGCCTCCGTCTTCACGAGCTCCAGGAACTGCGGGTCCTTCTGCATCGCCAGGCCCAGCGCGTTCACGCCGGTGATCGTGCTGGCCAGCTGGTCGAAGTTGAAGTTGTCGACGTTGCCGCCCATGCCCTCCGCGTAGGCGAGGCTCTCCTGGCACGTGTCGGCCTGCTTCTTGAACCCGGCCGCCTCCTTGCGGGCCGCACAGGCGTTGAAGCCCGCCACGGCCGAGGCGACGTAGCCGCCGCTCGCCATCGCCAGGAGCAGCAGCACGCGCGGGTTCCAGATGGCACCGGAGGCGATGTAGTGCCACCCCCGCATGACCATCTGCAGCGGCGAGAGCGTCATCAGCCGCGCCAGGATCAAGTCCTTGCCCGCGGTGGCGAACCCGCCCGCCGTCAGGTCCCGGAAGCCGCGCTTGGAGCGCTTCGCGCGCTCCCGCTCGGCCTGGATCTCCGGGGGCAGAGGCCCGAGCTCGATGACGAACCGCGGACCCTCGGGGCTCACCAGCGCGAAGCTGTCGCCGGGGCGGACGGCCGTCGGAGACGTCGCCTGGACCGGACGACGCGCATCGCCCTTCCACACCCACACGGCCGCCGTGCGGTCCGCCGGTGCCACCAGCAGGTTGTCCGGTCCCTGCCGCAGGACCTTGCAGTGCTCCGTCGCGACCCCGAACGCCTCGGGGATGGTGATGTGGCAGCGGTTTCCGTCGCTCCCGAGGCGTGCCTCGAGCCCCTCGAACGGGCCGAAGCGCGTGCCGCCGAACTCGGGGGTCAGCGCGAGGTACAGCACGAGGTCGTTGCGCGGTGCGGCCATGGTCGGTTCCTAGCGCACCGGCTGGAGCGTGTCGCAGTCGAGGGCGCCCGTCACCACGCCCACGTCGCCCTTCCAGCGGGAACGGACGGCCAACTCGCCCCACCGCCCCTCCGGGAGCTCGCAGTCACGGTCCTTCCCCTCCGCGTCCCGGAACAGGGCCGTGTAGGTCTCGGTGCGCCGGCCCGGCCGACGCGCGCCCAGCCCACGTCCGGTGGTCGGCGGCGTGGGCGGCCATTCCGGGGCCGGGGTGAGGGCCGACCCGGAGGTGCGTGCCTCGTCCACCACGACCCAGCGGTCGATGAAGTAGTCGCAGCGCGTGTCGTAGACGGGCTCGGCGCGGTAGCGCGGGGTGCAGGTCTCCACCTTGGAGAAGCTGCCGTCGCCCTTGTCGACGCGGGAGGTGCTGCAGGTCTCGCCGTCCTGGACCTGCCGCACGGAACGCTGGTCCGGCCGGCAGTTGGAGACCATGTAGGCGCCGGGCGGGATGCTGTCGCGCCAGGCGCTGTCGCGCTCGGCGCGGAGCTCCTCCACCGCGATGCTGCGTGCCCAGCGGTGCCCCGTGACCTCCAGCGCCGCCTCCTTCGTCCAGCCGAACACCGCGAAGAGCAGCGCCACGATCGCCACGAGGACACCGGCCACGACCTTCCACCGCCCGCCGCCGGCCGCCTTCGGTGCCGGGCCCGGGTCCGCCCCCGATGCGAGGGCGTGGGCGCGCATCGAGGCCTCCCGCTCGGCCTGGCGCCGTTCGGCGTGCTCGCGTGCCGCGGCCTTCGCGTCATCGTCGGCGTGGATGCCCTGCTCGGCGCGGGTCGCCACGGTCGTCGCGCCGTCCAGCCCCGCCCCGCAGTTGACGCAGTGGGCCGCGGCAGCGGCGTTGGGCGTCTCGCACGCGGCGCAGCGCACGTCGGCGCCGTGGTAGGGGTGGTCGCCGACGGCGATCTCCTCGCCCTCGGGCGGAAAGTAGCGTCGGGTCGGATCCTGCGGCGCGCCGCACGAGGGGCAGTGACGGTGCGTGAGGCCGAGCAGCCGCCCCGTGCCGCAGGCGGCGCAGTCCCAGAGCATCTCGTAGCGTCCCAGCTCCTCGCGGCTGCCAGACATGCGGGGCGTCCTCCGGCGTCGCCCTAACGCGAGCGTCGCGCGCTCGGGGACCCTCGTCGCGCACCGGCCGGGTGCCGACGTTCCGGGGAGCGAGGAGGTCGCGGGTGCGGATAGCGATGATCGCGGCGCCGTGCGTTCCGGTGCCGCCCGAGGGCTACGGGGGCACCGAGCGGGTGGTGGCGACGCTGGCGGAGGGCCTGCAGGCGCGCGGCCACGAGGTGACGCTCTTCGCGAGCGGGGATTCGTCGGTGCGGGCGCGTGTGCGCAGCTTCTACGCGGCGGCGGCCTGGCCGCCGGACCCCTGGCGGGAGCTGGCGCACACGACGTTCGCGGTGCGTGCCTGCGTGCAGGACGGGTCCTTCGACGTCATCCACGCGCACACCCCGGCCGCGGCGGCGTTCGCGCCGGGCCTTGCCCTTCCGATGCTGATGACGGTCCACCACGGACCGGACCGCGCGTTGTCGGACCTCTACCGCGCGGCGGCGTGTCCGAACCTGCACCTCGTCGCGCTGTGCGAGCGGCACGCGGAGTTGCTCGGCGGGACCGTGGACGTGGTGGGCCACGGGGTCGTCGTGGGGCGGTTCCCGCTGGGCGCCGGAGGGCCCGGCGTGGCCTTCGTCGGGCGATGGGCCGCCGAGAAGGGGCCGGACGTCGCGGTGGAGGCCGCGCGGCTGGCGGGGGTCCCGATCCGCGTCGCCGGGCGCGTGCATCCGCCGGACGTCCCGTGGTTCGAGGCGAACCTGGCGGCCCGCCTGCGCATGCCGTGGGTGGAGGTCGTCGGGGAGGTCGACCACCCGCGCAAGGTCGCGCTGTTCGGGAGCGTGTCGGCGACGCTGTTCCCCATCGCGTGGGAGGAGCCGTTCGGGCTGGTGATGATCGAGTCCATGCTGTGCGGGACGCCGGTCATCGCCTTCGGCCGCGGGAGCGTGCCGGAGCTGATCGACGAGGGGGTCACCGGCTGGGTGGTCCGCGACGTGGAGGAGATGGCCGCCCGGGTGCGCGCGCTGCGGGACAGCGGTTTCGACCGCGCGCGCTGTCGCGCCCGTGCCGCCCGGCGGTTCGGGGCGCTGCGCATGGTGGACCGCTACGCGCGGCTGTACCAGGGGCTCGTGCGCGGGAGGGTGAGCGCATGAGCGGCCCGCCCTCCTCCGGCGGGTCCCCGCCCGCGCCGCCGGAGCCCACGTCCGCGCCGTCCGTTCCCGCGCCACCCGCGCCACCACCGGACGAGGGCACGCCGCTCGAGCTGCCCCACGCCACCACCTCGGGCCGGCTGGTGCTCAGCCGCGGCAACGCCTTCTGCGTCACCACCCAGCGGGGCGACATCAGCCCCGCCGGCGCCCGCGAGCTGGGCGTGTTCCTGGAGGACACCCGCTACCTCTCCCACTGGGAGCTCGAGCTCCCCGTGCCGCCCACGCTCCTCTCGGCCGGCACCGAGGGTTGCCTGGCGTCGCAGGTCGACCTCACCACGCTCGACGTGGAGCACGACGGGTTCCTCGACGAGCCGGTGCAATACCTCCACGTGGCGCGCCGGCAGGTGCTGGACGAGGAGTTCGTGGAGCACCTGCTCTTCACCAACCACCTCGGCCGGCCGGCCGCGCTGGAGGCACGAATCCGCTTCGCGGCGGACTGGGCGGACGTGTTCGAGGTCCGCGGCGCACGGCGTCCCGCGCGCGGACGGATCCTGCCGCCCGTCGTGTCGGGCCACACCGCGGGCCTGCGGTACCGCGGCCGGGACGGGGAGACCTACGTGACCGACGTGGCCTTCCACCCGCCGCCCGACCAGCTCACCTGCGAGGGCGGCGCCGGGGTGGCGACGTTTCGTCTCCGGCTGCCGCCCGGCGGCCAGGCCACGCTCCTGGCGCGCGTCCACATGGGCCGGCGGGAGGCCGCTGCGGAGGGCCCCGCGCTGCGTCCCGGCTTCGAGGTTCGGCTGGCCCGCGCGCGCTGCGAGGCCGAGGCGTGGCGGAGCGGCTGCGTGACCGTGCGGGCGGACAACGCCCTCGTGGAGCGCGCCTTGCACGGGGCGCTCGCGGACGTCCACGCGCTGCGGGTGGATCATCCGGTGGGCCCGGTCGTCGGCGCCGGCATCCCGTGGTTCGCGGCGCCCTTCGGCCGCGACGCCATCCTGTCCGGCCTGCAGCTGCTGCCGTTCGCGCCGGGCCTGGCGGTGGACACGCTGCGCTTCCTCGCGGCGTTCCAGGGCACCCGCCACGATCCGACGCGCGAGGAGGAGCCGGGCCGCATCCTTCACGAGCTGCGCCGCGGGGAGATGGTGCGCACCGGGGAGATCCCCCACGCGCCGTACTACGGCACCATCGACGCCACGCCGCTCTTCGTCATCCTCGCCGGGGAGACCTGGGCGTGGACGCGCGACCGCGCGCTGGCGGACACGCTCTGGCCGGCGGTCGTGGCCGCGCTCGGCTGGCTGGACACGCGGACGGCGGGCGGCACGCGCTTTCTCGCGTACCAGCGCATGACCGCGCTCGGGCTGGAGAACCAGGGCTGGAAGGACAGCCGGGACGGCGTGAGCCACCCGGATGGCACCCACGCGCGCACGCCCATCGCGCTCGTGGAGGTGCAGGGCTACGCGGCGGCGGCCTGGCGGGCGGGCGCGGCGCTCGCCCGTGCCCGCGGCGACACGGAGCGCGCGGCGACGTGGGAGGGCCGCGTGGCGCCGTTCCTCGAGCGGCTCGACGCCGCCTTCTGGATGCCGCGCACCGGCTTCCACGCGTTGGCGCTCGACGGCGAGGGTTCCCGCGTCGCGACGGTCGCCTCCAACGCGGGGCACCTGCTGTGGGCGCAGGCGGTGCCCCCGGCGCGCGCCGAGCGTCTGGCGCGGGTGCTGCTCGGTCCCGACCTCTACTCGGGGTGGGGCATCCGCACGGTGGCGGCCGGCCAGCCGGTGCACAACCCGCTGAGCTACCACAACGGCAGCGTGTGGCCGCACGACGCGGCGCTCATCGCCCTCGGGCTCGCCCGCTACGGGCACCGTCGCGACGCCCTGCGCGTCGCAGAAGGCCTGCTCGCCGCCACGGAGCACTTTGCGCACCACCGCTTGCCGGAGCTGTTCTGCGGGCTGGACCGCACCGCCGGCGGGCTGGTCGTGCACTACCCCGTGAGCTGCAGCCCCCAGGCGTGGGCGAGCGGTGCGCTGTTCATGCTGCTGCAGGCCTGCCTGGGCCTCTCCGCGGACGCGGCGGGGGGCGAGGACGGCGTCGGCGTGCTGCGGATCGTGGACCCCATGCTGCCGGCGCCCCTGCGGCGGCTGGACCTGCTGGGGGTGGCGGTGGGCGGCACGCGCGTGGGCCTCCGCTTCACGCGCCAGGGCGTCCGGACGTACGCGGAGGTCCTCGAGATGCACGGGGATCCTCTCCGGGTGCGGATCGAGGTGGGGGGCTGAGCCTTGGGGCGGGGGGCTGGCTGCCCCCCTCGCGGCCGCCGCCGGGCGGCGACCTCCGGGGGCGGGGTCCGGCGCTCGCCGAGCCTGGCTCGGCGCCGCCTGGCGGCGGACGCGTCCTCCCCACGCGCGCCGCTCGAGGCCCCTGCGGGACCAACCGCGGCGGCGTGCCCGCAACGCCCCCCGCGCGGGGTCGGGGTGTTGCCCGCGCAGGCGGCCGTCCCTAGCTCGGTGGGGGAGAAGGGGGACACATGGACGTTTCGTCGCTTCATCGCGTCGGCGTGGTCGGACTGCTGGCGTGGTTGGCAGGATGCGCGCCGGAGGAGCCCGGCAACCGGGCGCGGCCGCAGGGCGGAGGCACCGTCGACACCGGCGACACCGACGCGCCGGATGACACCGGGGACACGGGCCCGGCGCCGGAGCCGGCCTGCATCGCCACGCGCTTCGCCGCGCTCGGGGAGGCCTGGACACTGCCGGGCGACCTCGGGGATGACGCCTTCCCGTCGCTGCACGGCGGCGTGACCGAGGTGGGCGCGTGGCGTCCGGTGCGCATCGACGGAAAGCCGGCGCTGCTCGTGCTCGGCGCGGCGCCCGCCCTCGGCGAGGCCCTCACGCCGGGCGCCACGCTCTACGTCGCCGAGGGCGCGGGCTTCGGCGCCCCCGCGCGCTACGACCTGCCGGCGTCCCTGGACGTCGCCAAGCTCGGCGAGGAACCGCCCGACGCGGAGGCACCGCGCGGCGACGGCGTGGTGGCCGGCGTCGCGGCACCCGGCGAGGCGGCGTGGTGGCTGCAGGACCTCGACGGCGACGGTACCACCGACCTGCTCGTCGCCGGGGACGAGGCCGCGCCGGGCTGGACCTTCCACGCCGGCAGCGCGGTGGGGCTGGCGGACGGTGTGCCGTGGCGCATGCCGGAGGAGCTCGCCGCGCTCGTCGGCACCGGGCAGGCCGACATGGACGACCGTGACGGCGTCGACGGGTGGCGGGTCGACATGGACGGCGACGGACTGCAGGACGTGTTCGTGCTGCGCCCGGCCACGACGACGCCGTCCCGGGGCAGCGGCGCGGCGATCGCGCAGGTCTACCGCAACACCGGCTCCGGCTTCGCGGAGGCGGCCGAGTGGGCGGTGCCGGAGACCCTCGCCACCGGCATGGACACGGGCCGCCACGCGCTCGTCGACCTCGACGGCGACCACCGTCCCGACTTTGTCGGCGCGCCGGCCGCGCCCGGTGCGGCAGGTTGGCAGGTCCACCGCAACACGGGGACCGGGTTCGAGGCCGGCCCCGTGACCCTCGCGCTGCCGGACGGCTACCCGGAGGGGACCTTCGACGACCCGCACGGGGGCATGGGTCGCGACGTCGCCTGGTCGCTGCGCGACCTCGACGGGGACGGCGTGGCGGACATCGTGGTGACCTGGGACGCTCGCTCGGCCGAGGAGCCGGACACCGCGGCGACGGCGCCGGGTCCCGTCGGTACCGCGCGCTGGATGATCCACGCAGGCACGCCGGGCCTCGGTGGGTTCGCGCCGGCGGCCGACTTCCTGCTGCCGACGGGGTTCCCGGAGGCCACCTTCGAGAATCTCGACGCGGCGGCGGAGACCTCGCCGGCATGGGGTCTCGCCGATCTCGACACGGACGGCACCACGGACCTGGTGGTCACCGCGTGGGATCGCGGCCCGGAGGACGGCATCGGCACGACCAGCTGGCGTCTCTACCGCGGTGTCTGCGAGATCGATCCCGCGCGCTGAGGCGGGCCGCGCAGCAGGCGCACCCGGTCCGGGGCCTCGACCCGGGCCGGCGTGCGTGCGAGGACCTCGGGGGGGAGGTCGAGCGCATCCCCGCGCTCGGCCTCGCCCCACGCGGCGTTTTGGGGGGTGGCCGCGCGATCCAGCCGCTCCACGGCAGCGGTGTCGGGCGCACCGGGCCCGCAAAGGCGCAGGGTGTGCTTGCCGCGCGTGGGCGCCGGCGGGGCCACCACGCGCCACCCCTGCGCCGCGTCGGCATGCGGCGACCGGCCCAGCACCAGCCGCGAGAAGGTCAGGCCCTGCCAGCGCAGTCCGGCCGCGCGGGCAACCGGCGCGAGCCACGGCGGCAGGTCCAGCGCGAGGTCGTCGTGGCACCAGTCGTCCTCCCGGGAGAGGAGAGGACACCGCCCCGCGTGCGTGCACGGCCCGAGGATCCTCACGTCCGGGTCGTCGCGCAGCAGATCGCGGACCGCTTGCAGGCGCCGCGCGGTCGGGCGGAGGGCGGGCTCGACGACGAGCAGCACGCCGTCCGGCGCCAGGTGCCCGCACGCCAGCGCGCGCAGCCGGGCGGCGGTGACGCGCGCGTCCCCGTCGTGTGCGTCGGCCTCCACGAGCACGTTTGACATCACGACGAGATCGTGGGTGCCGGTCGCCGCCTCGAGCGCGCCCGCGCGGGTGTGCACGGAGACGTCGGGGTCGAGCGTTCGCAGGAGCGCGGCGGCGTCCGCGAGCGGGCCCGCCTGCGGGTCGAGCAGCTCCAGCCGGACGGCGGCGTGGCCGCGGGCCCGTGCGGTGACCAGGGCACCGAGGGCGCTCGCGCCGAGTCCCGCGCCGAGGTCGAGGATCCGCAGCGGCGCTCCTGGCGCGCGGAGCGGCACGTCGCGAAGGGCGGCCGCCACCTTGCGGGCGTCCCGCGGCAGGAAGAAGTGGAGGCGCGCCGCGCGCATCTCGGGGGTCCAGGCGGGTCCCCCCGGGCGTCCCGGAAAGCGCCCCGCGTTGTAGGCCCCCGAGAGCCCCGAAAGACCCCGCGCGAGCGCTGCCGTGTCCCGCGACGTCGGGAGGCGCGCACGTTCGGCGGCGTCGTCGAGCGCGTCGCGGAGCCCCTCCGGCAGCGGCGGGACGTCGTCTCGTGCGGAGCGCCGGGCCACGCCGGGTGCTCAGGCGTAACGGACGCGGATCGTCTCGATCGCGAGCTGGAGCGCGCGGCGGACGACGCCGTCGTCGGGGTGACGCACGATGAGGAAGCCCTCGCCCTCGTAGCCGTCGGCCTTGGGCTGGCCCGGCTGCGGCAGCTTCGCCTCGACCACCAGCCCGCCGATGGCGCGCTGGAGCTCCTCGACGCCCTCGACGCGGGCCACGCGGCCGCGCCCGACGCCGCGCAGGAACGCGCAGCCCACGCTGCTCGACCGCTCCCACGGGCCGTCCCAGGCGCCGTCGACCACCGCGCGCGCCCAGTTGCGGAACATGTCGGTGCGGTAGGCGTAGCTCATCATCGGGACGAGGTTCACGCCCGGCGGACGCATGGCGATCTCGCCCACCGCGAGGCTTCCGTCGGGGCGGCGGAACCATTCCATGTGCGTCATGCCGTCGCGCATCCCGAGCGCTTTCACCGTGGCGACGCCGACCCGGCGGATGTCGTCGTACTGCGGCACGCGGAGGTTCCGCGGGAGGAAGACGCAGTACTGGATCCAGTCGTTGCGCATGCAGTCGAGCGGCCCCGGGAAGTACCGGCTGATGCTGTGGAACACCGGCTCGCCGCCCAGGGTGATGGTCTCGAAGGTGCTCTCCTCCCCGCGAAGGAACTCCTCGGCGAGGAGCGGGCGCGCCTTGCTGGGCTGCAGCTCCCGCAGCGTCTCCGCGAGGTTCTCCGCGTCGTCCACCCGGTAGGTGCCGCGGCAGCCGACGCCGGCGGGCGGCTTGATGACGATGGGGAAGCCGACCTCGGCGATGAAGC
>JBDLRI010000126.1:0-14817 GCA_039800105.1 Pseudomonadota bacterium | reverse complement strand
GGCCTGGTCCCGTTCGATCCGTGGACGCGCGCCGCGCAGCTGGCCCTCCGCGCGAACCTCCACCGCTCGGATTCGCTCGGCGTGGGCGTACAGATCGCGGGCAGCTACGCCTTGCCCACGTCGACCTGGGACACGCTCTCGACGCCCCCGTACAACGTGGCCGTCGAGGCCTACGGCCCGCTCGCCAGCGCCGACGCGACGGTGGAATGGAGCCCGGTCTACGCAAAGATGAACGCCTCCGGCCGCATCCTGCACCACGACCTCTACGTGCTCGGCGGCGCCGGCGTGACACTGGAGCAATCGGTGCTGCCGTCCGGAGACCGGGCGTGGTGTCCCACCGTGCCGCTCGGCGTGGGGGCGCGCGTGTGGCTCGACCGTGCCACCGCCCTGCGCCTGCAGGTCCGGGACGACCTGCTCGTCCAGACGCGCGCCCAGAGCGGAACCACGGCCCTCAAGCAGAACGTCGTGCTGAGCGTCGGGCTCTCCCGCTTCACCGGGACGCGCCCGTGACCCTCGGCGCACTGGCGCTGCTCACGGGATTGGCGCACGCGGCAGGGCCCTCTCCCGCCGCGAGGCCCGCGGTCCCGGCCGGCAAGGCCGCGGCCGCCCCCGCGCCGGCCCCTTCCGCCCCGACGCCGACGGCCCGGACGGCGGCCGCCCTGGAGAAGCTGCGTCAGACGGCCTTTGCGGAGGCGGACGCGCGTGCCGCCGCATCGGACGTCCCCGGGCTCGAGGCGGCGCTGGTGGCCGTGCTGGACGACGCGGCCCGTGCGCCGGTGCACGCCGAGGCCGCCATGCGGCTCGGGCAGGCGTGGGCCGGCCGGAATCTCCCGTACGCCGCCCTCCTCGCGCTGGCACGGGGGCTTCGCGCGGCTGGCGACCTCGACCGGGAGCGCATCGGCGCCAGTGTGCCCGCGGCCCTGGGGCTCGCCGATCGTGTCGGTGACACGATGCTGTTGGAGGCGGCCTTCACGGCCGATGTGACGCTCGCTCCCGACGGGCCGGACCGCGGCCGGGCGGCCCTGCTGGCGGCACGCGGCGCGCGGCGGGACGGAAACCTGGCGGTGGCGCTCGGACTCGTGAAGATGATCGGCCCGGAGGACCCTCGGGCGCGCTCCGCACGCCTGCTGGAGGCGACCGTGCTCGCGCGCCAGGGGCGCTGGGAGCCCGCGCTCCGCGCCATCGAGGCCGCGCGCAAGGCACCCGCCGACAGCCCGGACAGCGACGCCCTGCTGGTCCTCGACGCGGCGCGGACCTGGTACGGCGCGGGCAACTACCCGCGGGCGCTGCAGGGCTGGGCGTCGGTGCCGCGCGAGAGCCCCCTGTGGCCGCAGGCGCAGGCCGAACGCGCCTGGGGCCACTTCCGGCTGGACGACCACAACGGCACGCTCGGCGCGCTCGTGACCCTGCAACAGCCGTTCTTCGACGGGCGCTACCAGCCCGAGGCCGACCTGCTGCGGGTCTACAGCGCCTTCCTGCTGTGCAAGTTCCCCACGGCAAACACGGAGCTGGAGGCGTTCAAGGCCCGCTACGCGCCGGTGAACGCGGCGATGCAGGCCGCGCTGGCGGTGGAGCCTGCCGCGCTCTTCGCCCAGGTGGGCGACCCCGGTGGAGCCACCGCGACCGGCCTGCCGCGCGGCGTGCGCGACGTGCTGGCCGAGGACCCCGCGACCCGAGACGCCGTGCGCTCCGTGGCCGCGGCCGAGGCCGAACTGGCCGCGCTCACGGCCACCGATCCCGGGACCGCGCGGGCCCGCGCCTGGCTCACGGAGCGCCGGGACGCCCGCGTGCGCGACGCGGGGATGCGTGTGCGCACCGCGCTCGCGACGATGCAGGCGGACCTCGGCGGGCGCCTCGGAGACGCGGAGATCTTCGGCCTCGACATCCTGCGCATGCAGACACGACTCTACGAGATGGCCGCGGCCAACGGCGGCGAGGCCCCCGACGCCGTGCGCACCGTCCAGCGTGACGAGGCGGTGCGTCCCGGGTGGCGCGCCTGGCCCTACGAGGGCGAGGCCTGGGCCGACGAGCTCGGCTACTACCGCGTCACGGCCGTCCCGGACTGCCCCGCGGGATTGCGTCGGGACTGAGCGATCGTCGTTCGCCTGGGGCGGGGGGCTCTGGCCGCCCACCGCAACGGCCCCGGGCCTACTTCGCGAGACACGCGGCAGGCACGTCCGATTCGGGCATCGGGCTCGCGAAGCGGAAGCCCTGGACCACGGTGCAGCCGACCGCCCCGAGGCGCTCGACCTCGCGCGCGGTCTCCACGCCCTCGGCCACGACGTCCAGCCCGAACACGTCCGCGAAGGCGAGCACGCTGCGGACGACCGAGAGCCCGCCGTCCTCCTCCCCGCGGACGAAGGAGCCGTCCACCTTGAGCATGCTCACCGGGAGGCGGGAGAGCCAGCTCAGCGAGCTGGTGCCGGTGCCGAAATCGTCGATGGCGGCGCGCACGCCGAAGTCGCGCAGCGCGCGCAGCACGTCGGCGGTGCGCTGCGGATCCCGCATGACCGCGCTCTCGCTCAGCTCGACGAACAGCGCCGCGCCGGGCAACCGCGCGGCATCGAGGGCGTGCTGGACCTCGTCCACGAAGGTGGGCCGCGCGACGTCGGAGGCCGTGATGTTCACGTGCACCGGCACCTCGCGGAAGCCCCCCGTCCCGGTGCGCCACGCCGCAGTCGCCTCGAGGGCGCGCTTGAGCACGAACGGCGTGATGAGCGGCATCAGGCCCAGCTCCTCGCAGAGCGGGAGGAAGTGCTGGGGTGGGACGTCTCCCCGCGTCGGGTGGCTCCAGCGCAGGAGCGCCTCGACCCCGACGCACGCCCCGGCCGCGACGTCGGTGATGGGCTGGAAATGCACGTCGAAGGACGCCATCGCCAGGGCCTGGCGGATGTCGCGCTCGAGCCGCAGACGTTCGCGGGCGCGCTCATCGAGGGCGTCCCGGTAGACCTCGAGCCGATCCCCGCCCGCTTCCTTCGCCGACCACATGGCCAGGCCCGCCTGGCGCACCATCTCGTCGGAGTCGAGCGGGGCCGCGCGCGTCGCCACGGCCGCACCGACGGTAGCGCTGACGAAGACCTCCACGCCGTCGATCACGAAGGGTGCCCGCGCGCCCTCGACGATGCGGGCGGCCACCGCGGCGACCTCGGCGTCCACCGCGTTCCCGTCGTGGGGCGGCAGCGTCACCAGCACGCCGAACTCGTCCCCGCCGACGCGCGCCACGCGGTCCTCGCCCCCGACCACGTCGCACAGCCGCGCGCCGAACGCGGCGAGCAACCGGTCGCCGGTGCCGAGCCCGAGCGAATCGTTCACGGCCTTGAAACGGTCCACGTCGACCGACAGCAGCCCGACCGCACCGAACTCCCCCATGCGCAGCGCCTGGAGGCCCGCCACCAGGCGCTCGTGCAGGCTGGCACGGTTCGGCAGCGCGGTGAGGGCGTCGTGGGTCACCTGCTGGCGAAGCCGGGCCTCCGCGGCGCGCCGCCGCGAGATGTCCCGACAGGTCACCGTCACCCGGGCCGACCCCGAGCCGGCCACCGGCGTGAAGCGGCACTGGTAGGGCACCCCCGCCGACTCGAACTCCACGACGCGGGCACGGCCGGCCAGGGCCGCGGCGACCTCGACGCTCAGCGCCTCTCCGGGTGCGCCGAACCACGCGCGCGCCTGGTCCAGGAACGGCACGCCCTCCCGCGCCGGCGCCGCGTGGGCATCCGCCCATGTGCGCGCCACCGTGTTCGCCACGCGCACCACGCCCTGGGCATCCAGCACCAGGCAGGCGAACGGCGTGGCGTGGAACAGTGCCTCGAGAACCGGGTCCGCCGGCGCGGGCGGCTCGGCCGCGGCGTGCGCGGCGACGGCCATCACGCGGGCACCGATCGCGGCGGCGTCCTCCGACCAGGCGACCCACTCGGCGTCGAGCCGGAGGCAGACGGGCGCCGCGCGAAGCGCGTCATCGGGATGACCCACCACCACCGCGGGCGCACGGATCCCGACGAGACGCGCCTCGCCCAGCCACGCCGCCGCCTCGTCCAACCCGGCGCGGGCATCGAGGATCCACACCCGGTCGTCCGTATCGGGGATTCCATCCTCGACATGCAGCGCGCCGCCACCCTGCGCCCGCACCGCCGCGAGGAGATCGGCGCCGGCACCGGCGCGCACGAGCAGCGAGGGGGGAGCGTCAGGGCGGGACATCCCGCACGTCCTAACGCGACCGTGCATGCCGGCGAGCAGGATAGGACCGCATGGAGGTGCGACATGACGCTCGTGCTGACACTGGCCGGACTCGCGGCGGCGGCGGAGCTCTCGGTCATCCTGGAGACTCCGGGCGTCCTCTGGCTCGACGGCGGCATGCTGGACACCCCCGAGACCGGAAACACGCTCCCCGTCACGCTCTCCCCGGGCCGCCGCACGCTGGAGGCGCGCACGGCGCGCGGAACGCCCCTCGCGCGCATCGTGCTGGAGGTGGGTCCGCAGGGACGCGGGCGCGTGGCCTTCCGGGACCGCACCTTCCGCGCGGAGTCGCTCCACGACGTGCGCCTCCTCCCCGCCGAAGCGGCGGGCACCGAGGACGCCGCCGCGACCTCCGTGGAGATCGTGGCCACCGACGGCGCGTGGGCCAACGTCTACGTGGACGGCGGGTTGGCCGGCGAACTTCGCAACACGCCCCGCGCCCTCGCGCTGCGGCTCCGTCCCGGGCCGCACCGCATCGAGGTCCGCGACTTCCTCGACACGACGACGCTCGTGCGCGGCGTCTTGACGCTCCCCGCCGACGCGGCGCGGACGAATCCCGTGCGCCTGTCCTTCACGCGCGACCGTCCCGTCGAGGTCTATGGCGCCGACGGCGCCTGGGTGCCCGAGCGCTGAGGCTCGCACACCGCGAGCAGGAACTTCACGCGACGGGCGTCCCCCGCGGCCAACCCCCACACCACGTGCGGACGGAACCCCGGCAACGCGCCCACCTCGGCGGACGGCGGCAGCTTGAGCCACACGGCGCACGGCGCCCGCGGGGCCGGGCGCGCGGCCAGGTGGTCGAGGAGGTCGCGCAGGGGGTCGAGCGCGCGCGGGTCCACCCCGGCGCGGTCCCACGCCACGCCCCACGGCGGATCCACGTGGACGAGCGTCCCCGATAGGTCGACCATGCCGGCCAGCACGTCCCGCACGTCCGCGCAGCGCACGTCGACCTCGACCGCGTGGAGCCGCGCGTTGTGACGCGCCATGGCCGCCCGCCCGGGGTCCCGCTCCACGCTCACCACGCGCAGGCCTGCGCGCGCGAACCCGATGGCGTTGCCGCCGACGCCCCCGCACAGGTCGAGCACGGTGACCGCCGGCCCGTAGCGCCGCACGGCCCGGAGACCCAGGGCGCGCGCGAGCACCGAAGGCGTGAGGGACCAGCGTCCCTCCTCGTCGAGCTGGACGCCCCCGCGCTCGAACCCCGGCGTGGTGTCCCGCCGTCGCCGGGCGTCCGCGAGCCGCGCGGCCCGCACGGCCGCGCGCGGGAGCGCGGGCGTGACGGCTACGCGCACGGGCGAGCCGCCGAGACACACGTTGCGCAGTCGCGCGTCGAGATCGGCGGCGTCCACGGCGGAGGCGTGCGTGCACCAGGCACCCGTCGCGTCGCGGGTCCAGCCCGGGGGATCCTCCCCGCGCGCGGACGGGAGGACGGGACCATGTCCGAGCAGCCGCGCCGCCTCGACCCACGCGGGAACCCCCGTCACGACCACCCGGTACGCGCCGGGGGAGGCGTTGCGGAGGGGGCTGCCCCCCTCCGCCCCTGGACGACGGCGGTCCTCCGTCACGCCAGCGCGCGCTCCGCGTCGGCGAACCGCAGCGCCGCCTCGGGAAGCTCCGGGGACGGCCCCTGAAACCCCATCGCCCGCGCCACGTCGGCCGCCGGCACCGTGCCGTCCGGCCCCTTGAAGCACGCGCGCAGGAGCGCCACCGCGGCCAGGCGCTCCCCGCTCTCGATGCGGTGCTCCAGCCAGAACCAGCGCTCGTCCCAGCCGACGACGCGGGTGTGCAGCCGCGCGGTGGCACCGAGGCGAAGCTCCCGCTTGAACCGCACCATCGCGCCGGCCACGACCGGCATCCAGCGGCGTCGCACGACGAGGCGCCACAGGCCGCTGCGCACGGTGAGATCGAGCCGTCCGAGGTCCATGAGCGTGAGGTAGCGGCCGTTATTCACGTGCCCGTTCACATCGAGGTCGCCGGGCATGACCCGGAACGGGATGGTGCCCCGCTCGACGACGCCGATGGGCGCGCGCCACGCCGCGCGGAGCAGCACCACCACCATGCGCAGCCACAGGTTCATGGCGGCAGCCTAACCGCGCGACGCCCCCGCCGGACGCGCGATAGGCCCCGCACGTGGAACGTCCCTCCCTGCTCGCGATGCTGCCCGAGGATCTGGCGACGCACCTCCAGACCCGCGGTGTCACCGTGCGCCCCACCGACGCCCGGCGCGTGCTGGCGCACGTGATCGCCGACGGGCATGACGACCTCGGGACGAAGGCGAACCTGCCGCGGCGGGTCCGGGAGGCGGTCGACGCCCACACGCGTCGGGATCGCCCCGCGCTCGAGGCGCGGGTCCCGAGCAGCGAGGACGGCGGCGTGCGCTATCTCTTCCGCTTCCGGGACGGGCGCGCGGCCGAAGCGGTGCGGATCCCGCTGGCCCGACCCGGGTGCTTCACCGTCTGCCTGAGCTCGCAGGTCGGCTGCGCGATGAAGTGCGACTTCTGCGCGACCGGACGCCTCGGGCTCACCCGGAACCTCGACGCGGACGAGATCGTCGGCACCTTCCTGCACGTGCGCGACGAGGTCCGCGCCGACGGCGGGCGCGTGACCGGCGCGGTGTTCATGGGCCAGGGCGAGCCGCTCCACAACTACGACGCCGTGATCCGCGCCGCCCGCGTGCTCTCCGACCCGTGCGGCGGCCGCATCGACGCGCGCGCCATCACGATCAGCACCGTCGGGCTCGTCCCGCAGATCCGGCGCTACACCGCCGAGGGCCACCGGTACCGGCTCATCGTGAGCCTCACGAGCGCGGTGCCGGAGCGAAGGGCGCGCCTGGTCCCGGTCGCGGGCCGCACGCCGCTGCCGGAGCTGATGGACGCCGTGCGCGCGCACCAGGCCGCCACGGGCGACCGACAGACGCTGGCGTGGGTGCTGCTCGGCGGCGAGAACGACGGGCCCGACGAAGTGGACGCGCTGCGCGACCTCGTCGCGGACCTGCCGATCCGGCTGAACCTCATCGACGTGAACGACGCGCGGCCGGACGGCTACCGGCGCGCCTCGGATCCCGAGCGCGATGCGTTCCTCGACGCCCTGCAGGTGCTGCGTGCCCCCATCGTGCGCCGTTTCAGCGTCGGCCGGGACGAGCACGCCGCGTGCGGCATGCTCGCCGCGCGGCTGCAGGCCGCGGACTGAGGCCCCCCGTCTCCTGCGCGCCTCAGGGCATGCCGAGCTCGAAGCGGAGCGCCTCCTCCAGCGTCGGGCGGAGAAAACGGTAGCCGCTGGCCTCGAGCCGGCGCGGCAACACGCGCTGGCCCCCGAGGAGGATCTCCTCGCCCATCGCACCGAAGGCGGCGCGCACCGCGAACGCGGGCAACGGCACCACCGCCGGCCGGTGCAGGACGTGGCCGAGCGTGCGCGCGAAGGTCGCCTGCGCGACCGGGTTGGGTGCCACGAGGTTGACCGGACCCCGCACGTCCGCGACGATGCAGTGGAGCAGCGCGCCGAGCACGTCGTCCAGCGCGATCCAGCTCAGCCGCTGCCGGCCGGTTCCGATGGGGCCGCCTCCGCCCATGCGCGCCGGGGTCAGCATCTGCGCCAGCGCGCCGCCGCGCGCGGAGAGCACCACGCCGATCCTCGGGTGCACGACGCGGATGCCCCCGTCGCGCGCCGGGTCCGCGGCGGCCTCCCACGCGCGGCACACCTCCGCGAGGAACCCCGTTCCGGCCGTGGAGTCCTCGTCCAGCTCGGCCTCCCCGCGGTCGTGGCCGTACCAGCCGACCGCGCTCGCGCTCACGAACACCCGCGGCGGCCGCGACAGCCCCGCGAGGGTGCGCGCCAGCAGCGCCGTCCCCGCGACGCGGCTCTCCCGGATGGCGGCGCGGCGGGAATCGGTCCAGCGCCCGGCCACGCTCTCCCCGGCGAGGTGCACCACCGCGTCGACGCCCTCCAGCGCCGCGGCGTCGATCGTGCCGCGCGCCGGATCCCAGGCGATGTCCCCGGCCTCCGGGGCGCGCCGCACGAGCCGGTGCACCGTGTGGCCGCCGCCGGTCAGGAACGCGACCAGCTGCGCGCCGATCAGCCCGGACGCGCCGGACACGGCAATGCGCAGCGGGGGGTGGGCGTCGTGCATCGTGAGGTCCTCCCGGGTGCGCTGATGGCGGAACGCGAACATGCGTTCGAGGATTCGGGTCACGAACGGCTCGCCCACCGCGCCCAGCCCGCGCGGCAGGGCCCACTGGATGTGGTCGGTGAGCACGCAGCCGCCGCCCGGCGCCGGGTCCACCCGGTGGCGGTGGTCCCACGCGGCGAACGGGCCGCGCTCGGCGCGGTCGGAGAACTCCAGCCCCTCGACGGCATCGTGGTGCTGCGCGACCCACGTGACCGCGAACGGCTCCGGGCCCATGCGCATCTCCACCCGCGCGTCCCCGAGGCCGGTTCCCGTCCGGGACACGACCCGCGGCGCGTCCCACGGCGGAAGCAGCCGCTCGAGCGCACCCGGCGCGGCATGCCACGCCCACACGCGGGACGGCGGAAACGGGAGAGTCGAGCGTACGCGGAATTCCGGCATGCGTGCTCCCTAATCACCGGCCCGCCCGACACCGGTCGGATCGACCCGCACGTAGGGGCGCATACGCGATGCGGCCGCGTTATGCGCGCGGCCCATGAACCGCATCGCACCCCTCCTCGGCGCCCACCCCTACATCCGACTCTTCCGCGGCAAGACCTTCGTGCTCAAGGTCAGCGGCTCCATCCTCGCGGACGAGCGGGCCTCCGCGGCGCTCGCCGAGGACGTGGCGCTCCTGCACCACGTCGGCATCCGCATGGTGCTGGTGCACGGCGGCGGCCCGCAGCTCGACGCGCTCTGCGAGCGCTTCGGCATGGCGCGCACCGTCGTCGCGGGGCGGCGCGTCACCGACAGCGCCACCCAGGAGCTGGCGCGCATGGCCTTCCGCGGCCAGCTCAACACGGCGCTCGTGAGCGCGCTGGCGGCCCACGGCGTGAAGGCGGTCGGCCTCTCGGGCGGGGACGGCGGCGCGCTCCGCGGGCACAAGCGCCCGCCCCGCACCGTGCGGGATCCGAGCACCGGCGACGAGCAGCTGGTGGACTTCGGCTTCGTGGGAGACATCGACGAGGTGGACGCCACCCTCCCGAACCTTTTGCTCGACCACGACATGGTGCCGGTGTTCTGCTCGCTCATCGCGGGCGAGGACGGGCAGCTCCTCAACGTGAACGCGGACACCATCGCCTCGCGGCTGGCCATCGCGCTCGGTGCGGAGAAGCTGGTGGTCTGCAGCCGCGTCCCGGGCCTGCTCGAGGAGCGTGACGATCCCCGCAAGCTCGTGAGCTACGGCGACCTCGGCACCATCGAGGAGCTCGTCCGCACCGGCGTCGTGAGCGGCGGCATGCTCCCCAAGCTCGCGGCCGCCACCGAGGCCTTGCGGGGCGGCGTGGCCCGCGTGCACATCATCGACGGGACGCGGCCGCACAGCCTGCTGCTCGAGGTCTTCACGAACGAGGGTTGCGGCACGATGCTCGTCGCACGACGGGAGCCGGAGCCCGCCCACGGCTGATTCCTGGGGCGGGGGGCTCGGGCCGCCCCCCGCAACGCCCCCGGCCCGCGAGGTCCCCATGTCCGTGTCGCCCGTCGTCGCGCTCCTCTCCGACCTCGTCGCCGCACCCTCGCCGTCCCGCGCGGAGGGTCCCGCCGCCGACGTCCTGGAAGCATGGCTGCGTGCCCGCGGGCTGGACGTCGTGCGGGCGGACCGCAACGTCGCCGCGATCGTCGACCGTGGCGTCCCGGGTCCGACCGTGCTGCTTCTGTCGCACCACGACACGGTGCCCGCCACCGACGCGTGGACCCGCCCGCCCTGGACGCCCGCCATCGAGGGCGGACGCATGTACGGGCTCGGCGCGAACGACGCCAAGGGATGCCTCGCGGCCATGTGCCTGGCCGTCGCGGCGGTGCGGCCGAAGCGCGGCCGCATCGTGCTCGTCGGCGCCTGCGAGGAGGAGGTCGGGCGCGGCGGCGCGGAGGTGTTCCTCCCCACGCTGCCCGCCGCGGACCACGCCATCGTCGGAGAGCCCACCGGCCTCGACGTCGCGGTGGCCCAGAACGGCATGCTCATCCTCGAGGCCGAGACGCACGGGCGCGCTGGACACGCGGCGCGGCCGCACCTCGCGGACAACGCCATCTACCGGGGCGCCCGGGACGTGCTCGCGCTGGAAGCGCTGGTGCTCGATCGCGTGCACCCGGTGGCGGGGCGCACGAGCCACGCGGTCACGGTGTGCAGTGCCGGCGAGCGTCACAACGTCATCCCCGACCGGTTCCGCTTCACCGTGGACCTGCGCACCACCCCCGCCTACACCCACGCGGAGCTGGCGGACCTCGTGCGCGGGGCCGTGTCCGCCGAGGTCCGCGTGCGCTCCGATCGTTTCCGTCCGGTCGCGACGCCGGAGAACGCGCCGGTGCTGGCTGCGGCGCTCGCGGCCGTACCGGGCGCGCGCACCTTCGCGTCCCCCACCCTCTCGGACTGGGCCCACCTGGAGAGCCCGGCCATCAAGTGGGGCCCCGGACTCTCCGAGGTGAGCCACACCGCGGACGAATGGGTCGAGCTCGCCATGGTCGAGCGCGCCGTCGCCGCCTACGCCGCGGTCCTGGACTCGCTGCTGGGCTGACGCTGCGCCCCGATCAGGGGCCCGCGCCCGTCGCGGTGCCGGTTCCGCCCCCTCCGCCGCCCGGCGGCGCCGCGTCGGGATCGAGCGTGAGCGCGATGCCGGTCACCTCGCCATCCACGACCTCCAGCAGCTCGGTGTGCGAGCCGGGAATGATCATGTTGTCGGCCGTCTGGAGCGCCGCCGCGAAATACACGCTCGTCGCGCTGTTCATCTCGAAGGGCACGTTGAAGGCATCCGGTGTGTCCAGCACCTCCGGACACTTGTCCAGCGGCTTCACGCCGAGCGGACCGCCGGTGGGCGGCCAGGTGGCGTGCGCCTCGATCACGCAGTTCTCGCCCTCCCCGGCCAGCGCGTTCGTGACCGTGTAGGTACCGCTGACCTGGATGGTCATGCGTCCACCGGTGCCGGTGCCCGTGCCCGTGCCCGTCCCGGTGCCGCCGCCCGTGTTGGTGGTGCCGTCCGAACCGGTGTCATCCCCCGCGTCGGTCCCCGCCAGCAGGTAGCAGTTGCCGTCCGCGGCGCGGCCGTACCCGGCCATGCAGGCTTCCTCCTCGGCGCAACCGGCCAGCGAGAGGGCGAGGGGGACGAACAGGAACGTGCGCATGGTGGAACCTCCGGCCATCATCGTACCACGGGGAGGCCTCCGCCGCGATCGACCGCGTCCCCGTCCGCGAGGAACAGCGCCCAGGCGGGCGCGTGCACCGCCAGCGCACGGACGTACTCCCGCACGTCCTCACGCGCCTGGGCGCCCAGCCGCGCGAACGGCACGACGTGCGCCTCGGGCACCCAGCGGAACGTGAAGTTCACCCGCCGCGTCCGGAAGTCCGGCACGTCCGGCGGCACGTCGCCGCCCCGGCCGTCGACCCGCTGGACCCGGTGGAGCAGGGCGTCCTTCCACAACGGTCCCGAGAACACCTGCAGCGCGCCCTCCTCGAGCACCATCGTGCGCACCGGCGCGCCGCCCGCGCCGGGCGCCACGAACTGGAACCGGGCCCGCGCGCCGAGGGACACCGACGCGACCGGTCCGGGCTCGAAGTCGCGGTGCTCGCCGACGCGGGCGACGTCCTCCCAGCCGGCTGCCGTGCGACGATCGCCGTAGAAGTTGACCAGGCACGTGTTCAGCGTCCACCCGGCGGGCACGAACGCGGGAGGGACGGCCCCGCGCACGCGCGCCTCGATCGCGCGCACCACCCGGGCCAGCACGGGCGGGTACGGCTCCGCCTGCACGGCCCGGTCGTGCACCCCGCGCGGGGGCTCGTAGTAGCCGAGGCAGGCGAACTGCCAGTTTCCGAGCCAGTAGACCGGCCGGAGCAGTCGCCGCTGGACCTCGCCGCGCGGCGGCGGCCGCCCCGTCGGGTAGCGGTGCTCCCAGAGCGGATGGATCGTCGCGAGCCATGCGCGGATCTCCGCACGATCCGAATCCGAGAGGAAACCGGGATGCAGCAGCAGACCGCGGGAGTCGCGGGGCAGGGCGGCGGTGGGCGGTCGACCGCGGGGTCTCACGACGACGCCCTACCCCGCCACCCGGCCGTCGTCCGCGTTGCGCGGCGCCACGCGTCGCGGTAGCCGCCTCGCGAGGACACACCCATGGCGAAGAAGACCCCCGCTCCCGAGGCCGCGCCCGCGAAGTTCCCCGCCAAGGCCCGCAAGCGCGCGACCGAGGCCGCGCCCGCGGACGCAGCGCCCGCGGACACCACGGCTCCCGCCGCCGCGAAGGCCGTGGCACCGGTGTCGGCCCCCGCCCCGGCGGCGGAGCCGACGCACGACGCCATCCGGCAGCGCGCCTTCGAGCTCTGGCGCGCCCACGGCGGGACCTCGCTCGACAACTGGCTGCGCGCGGAAGCCGAGCTTCGCGGCGGCCGCTGAATCGCGTGCTACGATGCGTTTGAACCGCAAGGGAGGCCCCATGCGCGCCATCACCTTCTCCATGCTTCTCGCGGTCGGGTTCGTCGTCGCCGGTTGCGGCGCCAGCCGCGACACGGGCGGGAAGGACAGCTCCCCCCCGACGGCCACGACCACCGCGACGGCCACGAGCACCGCCTCGGGCACGGACACCGACACGGGTCGACCCGACGTCGGCGACGTCTCGACCTACGAGGCCTTCATCGCCACGCACGCGGTCACCTACTGCAACGCGCTGAAGACCTGCCGCGCGCTCGCCCGCGCCGGGTACACGGACCGCGCGGCCTGCGTGGCGCAGATCACCGCGCAGTATTCCCGCCGCACCTGCGAGACCTACCAGCCCGACGCCGGCCTGCGCTGCGTCCAGGCCGACCTCGGGATCGCCCAGGAGTGCCGGGAGGCCGCGCAGGACACCGCCACCGATTCCGGGGACACCGGCGGGGCGCCCGAGGTGGACGCCCGCCAGCCACCGGTGTGCCAGAACGTGTGCAACGTGCGCGACACGGCCACGGGCACCGGCACGTCCACGTCGCGCTGAGGGGACGACCGTCCCGGCGCCGCCGCGGCGCGATAGGTGCCGGCGACGCCCGGAGACCCGCGTGCACGACCCTGTCCTCTGCTCCTTCCTGCGCACGCCGGTGGGCCGCTTCGGCGGCGCGCTGGCCGACGTGCGCCCCGACGACCTCGCCGCGATGGTGCTGCGCGCGGTGGTGGACGCAGACGGGCTGGACCCCGCGCGCGTCGACGAGGTGATCCTGGGCTGTGCGAACCAGGCCGGCGAGGACAACCGCAACGTGGCGCGCATGGCCACGCTCCTGGCGGGGCTTCCGCAGGCCATCCCCGCGGTCACGGTGAACCGCCTGTGCGCGTCGGGCCTCGAGGCCGTGAACCAGGCGGCGCGCATGATCCGCTGCGGCGATGCGCGCGTGGTGCTCGCCGGCGGCGTCGAGAGCATGTCGCGCGCACCGTTCGCCCTGCCCCGGACGCCGCCCCGCATGGGCGGCTACACGGCCTTCGACACGTCCCTCGGATGGCGCTTCCCCAACCCGCGCCTCGAGGCGCTCTTCCCGCTCGAGCAGATGGGGGAGACCGCCGAGAACCTCGCGGAGCGCCACGGCATCCCGCGCGCCGATCAGGACGCCTTCGCGGTGGAGAGCCACCGCCGGGCCAGCGCCGCGGACGTCTCCGGCGAGCTCGTGGCGGTGCCGCGCGCCAAGGCCGACCCCGTCACCCGCGACGAGCAGCCCCGCGCCGACAGCACGGTGGACGCCCTCGCGAAGCTCAAGCCCGCGTTCCGCAGCGGCGGCACCGTCACGGCGGGCAACAGCTCGAGCCTCAACGACGGCGCGGCTGCGATGATCGTCGCGGAGGCCGCGACCGCACGCGACCTCGGTCTTCAGCCGCTGGCGCACCTGCGCGGCAGCGCGAACGCCGGCGTCGACCCACGGGTGATGGGCATCGGCCCGGTCCCTGCGGTCCAGGCGCTGCTCGCGCGGCACGGCCTCACCGTCGCGGACATCGACCTGTGGGAGGTCAACGAGGCCTTCGCCGCGCAGTCGCTCGCCGTGATCCGGGCGCTCGGGCTCCCGGAGGACCGCGTGAACGTGGACGGCGGCGCCATCGCGATCGGTCACCCGCTCGGCTGCAGCGGCGCGCGGATCGTCGGGCACCTCGCCCGCACCCTGCGCGCGCGCGGCGGCCGCTGGGGCGTCGCCACGCTCTGCGTCGGCGTCGGCCAGGGCGTCGCCACGCTCGTGGAGGCCGCGTGAGCCTCGTCACCCGCACCGACCACGGACGCGTCAGCGTCTTGACGCTCTGCAACCCTCCCGCGAACGGCTACTCCCACGCCATGCACCGCGCGCTCGACGCCCACGTCGTCGACCTGCGCATGGATCCCGGCTGCGACGTCATCGTCCTGCGCGGCGAGGGCGAGCGGTTCTTCTGCGCCGGCGCCGACATCGGCTACCTGCAGTCGCTGGATCCCGAGCAGAAGTACGCGTTCTGCCTGCACGC
>JBDLRI010000125.1:0-44337 GCA_039800105.1 Pseudomonadota bacterium | reverse complement strand
GCCGCGCTCGGCGTGGCCGCGCCCGTCGGGCTCTACGCGGCGGTGGCGACGACGGGGCGACGCTGGGCCGCCGGCGGGGCCTGGCACGCGCTGCGGGCGTCGGGGGTCTCCCCCGGCGCGGTGGCCGCGGACGCCGCGCTGCTGGCGGTCGCGGTGGCCGTGCCGTGGTCTGTGGCCGAGCACCTCGCGATTCCGCGGGCGCGGGCAAGGTTGGCCGACTCCGCGGTCACGCTGGCCGTGCCCGCCGACGGGCGCGCCGTGGCGTTCGGCCCGGCGTGGCTGGCGCGCGAGGGTCGTGCCGTCCGGATTCTGCTGGCGCCCGACGACGCGGGCTGGACCCGCCTCGCCGCGTCGCGCGGCACGGTCACGCCGCGCCCGCGGGGCGTCGCGCTGGCGCTGGAGGACGTGGTGATCGACCGCGCGGACGGGGTGGTGCTGCGGGCCGCGCGGGCCCACGGCGCGTGGCACCCGCCCGTGCGGCGTGGCGCGGGGGAGCGGACCACCGGAACCTGGCGGCCCCGGGACGACCACGAGCGGTGGGTCGTGGCCAAGCGGACGCTCGTGCCGGTGAGCGCATGCGGATGGGCGCCCGCGGCGCTCGCGGCGGGCGTGCGCGCCCGCGCCCCGGCCCTGCTCGCGGCGGTGGCGTGCCTGGGTGCGGGCTGGGCCGTGGTGCGCGGCCTGGACGGGGCGGTGCGGGCCGGCGCGCTCGGCGTCCCGGGCGCGGGCGCCGTGCTGCTCGGGGTCGCAGGAATCGCGGCGTGCGTCGGCGTGCGCGTGCTGGAGCGGCGATGAGGCGCACGCATGGGGCGGTGGCGCGTCGCGTGGCCGGTGGTGTGGCCGTGGCGCTGGCGGCCGGCGGCGCGGTGATCGCGCTCGGCGTGGCGATCGAGCACCCGTCGCTGTTGTCGACGGCGTACGCCCGCGCCGAGGGGCTCGGTCGGGCCGCGGACGCCTTCGCGCGGACGTCGCCGGTGCTGGCGGGGCTCGGGGCCGCCGGCGCGGTGGCACGGGCCCGGCGCGGCGGCATCCTGCGGTGCATGGAGGCTCTCGGCGCGCCCCGCTGGCCGTGGGGGGCGTGGTCCGCGCTGCTCGGGGCGTGCGCCGGGGCCGCGGGGGAGCGGCTCGGCGCCCTCAGCGGAGCGGGTGGGCCGGGCTGGACGCGCGTTCCGGGGGCGTGGGTGCGCGGCACGCGGGTCCTGGCGGACGTGGTTTCGTCGGGCGTCGTCGGGTCGGGCGCGCCGGCGGCGGAGGTGGATCCCTGGCCCGCGCTGGTGGGCGCGCTGTGCGGACTGGTGGGCGCGTGGCTGGCGTCGCGCCCGCGCGGCGTCAGCGCACCAGCGCCTTGCAGCGCACCGTGAGGCGGAACGCGCCGGTGACGCCCTCCTTGCCGTCCACCGCCAGCAGGTAGTCGCGGGCGTGGAAGGTGTTGATGCGCAGCGTGCCGCCGCCGCGCGCGGCGGTGCCCTCGCACTCGGGGATCCGGTGGTTCTCGGTCGGGCATCGGCCGTCGTAGTTCCAGGCGAGCGCTGCGAGGTCGAGGTCCACGCAGGGGCTCTCCAGCGCCACCTCGATGTCGGTGTTCGCGGGGGCCTCGAGCAGGTAGACGCGCTCGGGCCCGTGGTGGTGGTCCCCGGCCGGGAAGCAGAAGGCGGAGGCGTAGAGCGGATCGTCGAGCGTGGACTCGCCGCCGGTGGTCGTGCCGGTGACCGAGTCCCCGCAGTGGATCCGCCCGCTCAGGCAGCCCTCCACCGCGGGCCGCGGCATCGCCGCGTCGTCGCACGCCAGGGCGGGGCCGGCGTCGGGGGTCCGCAGCGTGGCGACCTCGTCCTGCACGCGCCGAGCGACGCACTGCACCGGCGCGCAGGCCATGGCCATGCCCGCGGCGAGGGCACCCACCCCCGGGAGCATCCTCACGGCGCCACCGGTCCGCCGGTGTCGCGCCACGCCTGGAGGCCGCCCGCCATCCACCAGGTGTCCTCCATGCCTCGGGCGCGGAAGAACGCCACGACCCGCGCGCTCTCGTCGCCGTGGTCGCAGAAGGCCACCACGGGGACGTCGGTGGGAAGCTCGCTGACGCGCATGTTGGCCTCCTCCACGGGGAGGTGGGACGCGCCGGGGATGCCGGGGCCGTGCACGGGACGCACGTCCACGAAGGCCGCCCGGCCGCTGCGGTGCCACGCGAGCGCGTCGAGGGCGTCGACCCGGCAGGTGTCGGGATCCACGTCGAGGCCTTCCCCGCCGTTGCCCACCCGCGCCGTGCCGGGGGAGGCGTTGCGGAGGGGGGTGGACCCCCCTCCGCCCCCGGAGGAGGAGTCCCGGGACGTGGCGGCGAGCGCGTCCTCGCGCGCCTGGTAGGCCCGCGCGAGTCGGCCTGCGACGGCGAAGGGGAGCTTGGCGAGACGACGGAGCATGCGGCGTACGTATCGCGTTAGGGGAGGGGCATGGGTTGGCTGGCGTGGGTCGGGCTGGCGGTCGCGGGTGCGTCGGAGGACGGCGCCTTCGACGTGCGCGCCGAGGGGGTCGTCCCGGCCCAGGCGGAGGCCGTGTCGCTGGCGGTCGCGGACCTGGCGCGGATGCGCGGGCTGGTGCCGCCGGACTGCATCGGTCGCTGGCAGCTCGGGCACCGCACGGAGGGCGAGGGAGCCACGGCCGAGGTGCGCTACGACATCGCGCTGTTGCACCGCACGTTGCCGCTGGTGGTCTCGAAGGTCGTGCCGGGTCGCTACGTGGACTGGGACCACCCCGGCCCGCGCGGCTTCGTCACGCGGTGGACGCTCACGCGCGTGGACCCGTTCAGCGGGCGCCCCGAGGTCAACGGGGCGGCGACCCACGTGCGCGTGGAGAGCTTCTTCGCGCCGCCACCGCGCGTGGTGCGCGGCTACTACCGTCGGGTGATCCAGCCGGAATGGGAGACGTGCCAGGCGCGGACGGTGCAGGCGCTGGCGCGTTCGCTCGCCGATACGCCCTGAGGCGCGCCCGGACCCGCGCGGCCGGGCCGTCGACGCTCGCCGGGTGCGAACGGTGCGGCGAGGACTGCATTGTGGGCAAAAGTTTCCTGTTTCCGGAGCCGGGGACGACGGGTATTGATCTCAGAGCGTGTACGCGCACGCCTCCCCGGCAGGACGCCGAGGACCGCCCGCAGGAGACGACACGATGTCGATCGGTACGCTCGCTGTGCCGCTGTGGTGGATTGTGCTCGCCGGATGCGCGGACGAGGCGGGTCCGCCGCCGTGCTCCGACTGCGCGCTCACCGACGGCATGAACTACCACTACGAACCGACGCTGGCGGCGTCGGTCCGACCGTTGCCGCCCCTGTCGGACCCGCGCCTCGTGTGGGACGGGCTCACCCGGGACCTGCAAGGCCACGCGGTCGATCCTGCCGACCTCGATGCGGCGAACCTGCTGGTGTTCCGCGACCTCACCCCGGAGGAGGTGCTCGATCGGGTGGCCCACGACCGCCTCGATCAGTCCGAGCTGCGCATCATCGCCGCGTGCGCGCCGGACACGCCCGCCTGCACCCTCTCGGACTTCGCCCTCGGATCCAACCGGTTCGACCCCTCCCAGTACTTCGAGGTGGGCAGCGGGACGTGGCTGGTCACGGTGTCCCGGGCGGGGGATGCCGGCGCGGCCGCGCTCGTGTTCCTGGCGCCGACGGACGGCGCGGATCCCGTGGAGGACGTGGTCCTCGCGGACGTCGACTCGACGCTCTCGGTCGACGTGCGCTTCTCCGACGACCGGCTGCGCGTCGAGGCGGGCGGCGCGCCGTCCCTGGACTGGTCGGGCCTGACCACGGACGCACTGGGCAACCCGGCGAGCCTGTCGCGATTCGACCGGCTGTATCTCGCGCGCTTCGACGAGGAGCTCCCGGTCCTGACCCGCGACTTCCTCGATCTGGAGCAGCTCGCGGAGGAGCACTGGGAGCTGGACGTGGCGGGACGCACCACGGCCGCGCTGGCGGAGCTGGACGGCTTCGGCGGTGTGGACGCCGGACACCGGTGGTTGCTCGCGCTGCGCTGCAGCACCTGCCGCAACCCGGCACCGCGGTTCGTCACGGTGCTCGAACCCATCGACGTGGAGCAAGGCCGATGACACCGATGTTGCTGTGGATCGCGTGCGCCGGGTCCGAGCCCGGAGCGGAGCCCGAGGGCGCGTTGCCCGTCCTGGACGTGGCGTGCACCGAGGACGCGGCGGCGTTCGCGGATCTCGCGTCGGCGCCGACGGACGTGGCGACCGTGCTGCGGGCGTCGTTCACCCCCGCCACGCCGGGCAGTCCCTGGGTGGCCTACGCGGACACACGGGTCCGGCTCGAGGCATCCGTGGTGGACGGGAACGCCCTCCTCGTGGGAGTCGGTCCCGGGGAGCCCGTGGCGTGGCGGGCGATGGTGGACACCGAGCGCGGGACGGTCTGCAGCCCGGTGCAGCGCGCCGAGACGGGGTTGCTGCCGCCGGACGTCCCGGAGCTCTCCGTCGAGGGGGAGCCGGAGGGCGGGGGCGGCTTCGTGCTGGTCCCCATCCTCGCGCAGGATCACGTCACGTCCGCGCTCGTCGACCCGTTCGGCCGCGTGGTGTGGGCGCACCGGGCGGCCGACGAAGCCCACCTGGGTCCGTACCGCCTGCTGCCGTCCCGGGACGGGCTGGGGGTCGTGGCCGCCGTCTCCGCGCCATTCCTCGAGGAGTCCGCCCAGGTCACGGCCGTCGACTGGGCCGGCATGGACCGGGGAGGGCCGGCGCTGCGCGCGGGTCACACCGACCTCGCCGAACTCCCGGACGGCACCTTCGCGATGCTCGGCTGGAGCATCCGCGAGGTGTCGCCGGGGCGTCGCATGCTCGGCGACACCATCGTGGAGGTGTCGCCACAGGGCGTGGAGCGCGTGGTGTGGAGCGTCTTCGACGCCTTCGTCCCGCGCACGGACGAGTACTACCGCAACACGTTCTACACCGCCGACCTGTCGGTGGAGGACTGGACGCACGGCAGCGGGCTGTTCTACGACGTCCAGCAGGACGACTACCTCGTGACCTTGCGCAACCTGTCGCTCGTGGTGCGCGTGGATCGCGGCACCGGCACCATGGTGTGGGCGGCGGGCGGTGGGCGGCTCGGCGTGCCGGATGGCAGTCCGATCGAGGGGCCCCACAGCGTGCAGCGCCTCCGCGAGGACAGCTACCTGGTCTTCAACAACGGCATCCCCGGGGAGGGGTGCTCGCGGGCCGTCGAGCTGCACATCGATCCCGCGGGCCTGGGCGTGGAGGAGCGTCGTCGCTACGCGGGGCGCGACTGCGAGGAGGTCGTGTTCCTCGGCGACGCGCGGGTCCAGGCCGACGGGTCGGTGCGGGTCGCATGGTCCTCGGAGGGTCGCATGGAGACCTTCACCGCGGAGGGTGCGTCCCGGCAGACGCTGGACCTTCCGGTCGGCTACGCCTTCGGCTTCGCGGAGCCGGTGTCGCTCGGGCGACGCTGAAGGGCTTGCGCGCCGACACGGGCTGGTTAGGAGGCCGGCGGCTGCGGTGGGTGTAGCTCAGTTGGTAGAGCATCGGTTTGTGGCACCGAGTGTCAAGGGTTCAAGCCCCTTCATCCACCCCACTTTCCAGTCGGTTTCAGCGGGCCTCTAGCTCAACTGGCAGAGCATCGGACTCTTAATCCGCAGGTTCCGGGTTCAACCCCCGGGGGGCCCACCATCTCCGCCCCGACGACCCCCGGTCGTCGGGGCGGTCTGCTCTTGGGGCATCCCGGTGACGACGCGGACGAGGAGCTCGACGAGCGCGTCGGGGTCGCGCACCAGCGAGCCCTCCGGGTCCGGGAGCATCGGGGGTACCGAGGGCGCCAGGCTCGCGGGCAGCCACGGCACTCCCGGCGCGCGGAGGAAGCGGGGGCCGCCGTCCGGGAGCTCTCCGAGCGCGATCAGCGTGCGCAGCGGGTCGGACCACGGGCCGGCGTCGGCGGCGCCGAAGCGCGCGGGGTCCCAGGGCACGGACGCGGCCGCGTCGGGGTCGGGCCACGGGGAATCCTCCGCCTCCGCGCGCGCGGCGTGCCCACCGACCGGCAGCCCGGTGGTGGTGTCCTGCATGCCGAGGCCCCCGACAGCGGGCCCGCCGGGCCAGGCGAGCAGGCGCCCTGCGGGGCCGGTGTCACCGAGGCGAGCGTCCACCGGGAGGCCGCCGGCGCCGCGCGCGAGAACGCCGTGACCCGCGGCGAGCACCGGGACGCCGCGCGAGTCCAGCACGAGGCCGCCGCCGGGTCGCGCGACCGCGACGTCGGGCAGGGCGGCGCGGGGGCGGTTCCCCACCGCGAGCGGCGCGTTCCACCCCAGCGTGCGGGCCGCACCGAGGTGGGTGAGCCGCCCGAGGGCGTCCCACGTCAGCGTGAGCCGCCCATCGGGCCCCACGAGCGCGGTCGGACGCCCGAGCGCGTCCACGCGCGCACGCCACGCGGCGGGCGGGACGGGGAGGATGCCGCGGGACGCGGCCGGGGCCGGCGTCACCGGCCACGCGGCCTCGCCGGGCACGCCGGAGTCCAGCGTGGCCCGCACCTGCGAGGCCGTGGTGGTGCGCCACGCCACGGTGCCGCCGGGAAAGCGCACCAGCCGGGGACGCCCGATCGCGTCGCGGTCGACGCCAAGGCGCACCCCTTCGGGCGCCTCGATCGCGAGGATCCGTCCGACGCCGTCCCGCAGGAACCGCCACACCCGGGGCTCCGCGTCGGCGGCGGACTGCCACCGGATCGCGGTGACCGCGCCGCGCGGGTCCCGCGGCACCTCGAGCGTGCCGTCGCCCTCCCGCAGCGCGATGATCCGGCCGGCGCCGTCGCGGTCGAGGATCACGGGTGCATGCCCGTCGTCCGCGCGCACCACCGCGCCGGCGGGGTCGCGGGTCAGTCGGACCCGGAGCCCCTCGCCGGCGCGCGCTTCGCGGATGGCGCCCGCGGCGTCGCGTGCGAGTCCCAGCACCCACGGGGGAGGCGTTGCGGAGGGGGAGGCCCCCTCCGCCCCAGGCGACCATGGACGAATCGACACGGCGGTGACCCGGCCCTCGGCGTCGCGGTCCCACGCGACCTCGGTCCCGTCCCGGGGGAGCCGCCCGGCGAGCGGCCGTCCCGCGGCGTCCCTCCGCAGCACCACGGCGTCCGGATCGGCCGGGACCGGCGCCGCGTCCCGGGCGTAGGCATCCCGCAGCGCCGCCCACGGCGCGTTCGTGACGGCGCGCCCGTCCGGTGCGCGCAGGGTGCGCAGGGCGCCGTCCGGGTCGCGCTCGAAGGCCCAGCGCGCGCCGCCCGGCTCGATCAGCGCGGCGATGGCGCCGTCCGCGTCGCGCGGAAGCTGCCACGCGCCCGCGCCGGGGTCGTCGATCCGCACGACCCGCCCGGCGGCATCCCGCACCAGCCGCACGCGCCCCGACAGGCCCTCCTCCAGCGCCACGACGAGGCCGTTTCCGTCGCGCTCCACGCGTCGTCGACGCCCGCCCGCCCGCCACGCCAGGCGGCGCCCGGCATCGTCGGCCTCGGCATCCCAGCTCCGCCCGGCCGGGTCCGTCCAGCGGACGCGCGCGCCGTCCGCCGCACGCGTCAGCGTCCAGCGCTCCCCCCCGGGGGTGTCGACGGCGACGAGGCCGCCGTCGCTCCACGCAAATCCCCACCGGCCGTGGCTCGGGGAGTCCACACCCGTGATGCGGCCCGCCGGGTCGCGCGTGAGCGTGGTGCGGCCCACGCCGGCGTCCTCCCACCCGGCGAGGCGCCCCAGGGCGTCACGGGCCACCCGCCGCACGCGTCCGCTCGCGTCGGTCACGACCTCCCCGTCCCGGAGGGGCGCGAGTCCGCCGCGCGGCGAGTCGCCCCCGCCGGGGCCGGGCATCGCGTGCGTGGTGCCCGCGGGACCGACGCGGCAGGCCCAGGTCCGCCGATCGTGCACGAGGTGGGTGGTCCCGTCGCGGACGGGCGCGGTCCACGACGGTCCGTCCGCGACCGCGAGCGACCAGGGGCGTGCCGAGTCGGCAAGCACCCGCCCGCGGCGATCGACGAGACGGGCGAGGCGCTCTCCGGCGCGCGTCCAGCGCACCTCGTCCCCGGACGCCCCGGAGGCCCTGCCGCCCGTCGGGCCGTCCTCCAGCGTGATCCGCGCGGCGCCGTCGTGGATCGATACGAGGGTGCCGGCGTCATCGCGGGTGAGGGTGCGCGCTCCCCCGGCGTCCTGGACGCCGATGACGGCACCGCGTTCATCCCACCGTACGCGCGTCGCGCCGGCCCACCCCTCGCCGCCGGTGCCGCCGGGGGCGTCGCGGGTGAGCGGGAACGGAGGATGTCCGGGCCGGAGGAGCCGATCCCCCTCGACGCGCCAGTCCTCCGCGAACGCCCAGCGCCGGCCGTCCCAGACGAGGTGCAGCGTCACGCGGGCGTCCATCGGGCCGGAGTCGAGCAGGTGCAGCACCGCGCGCGGCGTGCAGTCGCGGGGATCCAGCACGACGGCCTCGACCGTCGGCGGCGGGTCCAGCGGGTCGACGTCCGCCACCATCCCCAGCACCACGGGCCCGCCGGCCCCGAGGGGCAGCTCGAGGACCCCCGGGTGCGCCGAGACGGGGCGGGCGACCATCGTCGCCGCCAGCGCGGCGACGCGCCCGGCCCGCGTCACTGCGTGCAGCTGTTCGAGTCTCCCTTGAAGCACGTCCACGTTCCGTCCGACACGGCCAGCACGCTCGTGCGACGGGGCGTGGTGCCGGGGATGATGCCGACCACCGTGCAGGGGCCGCGCGGGACATCGGGGAGCGTCACGGCGCCCTCCTCGGACATCGCCGGACGCGGCATGCGGTTGCACGTCACGCTGATCTTCGTGACGAGGTCGTTGCCGTTGCGGAAGGTGACCGTGAACGGCCCGGGGGAGGCTGCGGGCGCCGCGTCGGCGGGGGGCGCGGGGGCGGCGGCCGCCCGAGCCTTCTCGCGCTCCGCCTTCTCGCGTGCGGCGCGGTCGGCGGCGTCACGCTCGGCCTTCTCGCGCGCGGCGCGGTCGGCGGCGTCCCGCTCGGCCTTCTCGCGCGCGGTCCGTTCGGTGCGCTCGCGCTCGGCACGGGCCTCGCGCGCGGCCTTGTCGGCGGCGTCCCGCTCGCGCTCGGCGCGCTCCCGGCGCTCGGCGCGCTCGGAGTCCCGTTCACGCTCGGGGTTCGCCCGCGGGGAGGTGGGCGCCGTCACGGGCGCCGGCTGCGGACTGGGCGTGGCCCACACCGTGGCGGGCGGCGCCGCGGGGGCAGGGGCCGCGGGCGCGGCGTCCTGCGGGGCAGCTTCGTCCGCGCTCGCCGCGGGGGGCGGCGCGGGCGCCTCCGCGACGGGCGCGCCGGGCGCGGCCTCGGTCGGCGGCGCTGCCGCGTCGGGTCCGGCACCGGCCGGAGCGTCACCCTGGGCCTCGGCGGGCGCGTCCGCGGTCGCCCGGGGCGCGTCCTCGTCCGACAGCACCGACGCGGCCCAGGCCACCGCGAGGAGGGCCACGGCCGCCGCCGCGACGGCCGTCCGTCGGAGCGGGTCGGAGGCGGCCGGGGGCGGCGGGGGCGGCGCGGGCGGCGCCTGGAGCACCTCTCCGAGGCTGTCCCAGCGGGACGGTTCGACCGGTCCGGTCGGCAACGCGCCGATCGTGGAGATCTCGAAGGGGTCCTCGTTGCGCGCGGGAGGCGGCACGAACACGGCCTCCTCCACGGGCTTCAGCATGCCGATCACCGTCGCCTCGACGTCGTCGTCGCCCTCGGGGAGCAGCATCTGCATGCGCGGTCCCGCCGACGGAACGGTGGTCGCCGCTGCGCCGCGCGCGGCCACCGGGGCGGGCGGCGGACCCCCGCTCGACGCGGCCGTGGGCGCGGGCGCGGGCGCGGGCGCGGAGACGACCGGGCCGCCGAGCGCGGCCCGCACCTCGGGGGACAGCGGCGTGCCGGGCAGCGTGAAGTCGATGCTCTCCTCGGCGGGGAGCGCCAGGAATGGGGCGGAGGGGGGCCCGCCCCCCTCCGCAACGCCTCCCCCGGGCGCGGGCACGGGGGCCGGCCGGGCATACGCCGCGCTGGCCTCGGGCAGCGGCATCGAGGGGGTGACGGCCCGGGCGGGATCGGGGCGCGCGCCGGACTCGGCGGGGAGGGGTCCGCCTGCGGCGTTCGCGTCGCGCAGGGCCAGCGAGATCGAGGCGGGCGCCCAGGCCGCCAGCGACGGTCCCGGCTGCTGGGGGGCCACGGCGAGGAGGCTGGCGCCCAGCGCGCCGGGCCCGGTCTCCGCGCCGCCGCCGACGAGCAGGACCTCGCCGAGGGCGCGCACGAGGCTGGCGTTCGCGCCGACCTCGACGATCCTTGCCAGGGCTGCCTCCGCGTTGGCGGACCCCCGCCCGGGGCGCTCGCCGCCGAGCAGTTCGGCCACGAGCCACGCGACTCCGGTCGCCGCCGCCGAGGCGCGCGCATCGCCCGCACCGCCCGCCACGACGCGCAGGCCCGCGAGGCGGATCTGGCCGTGGCTCCCGATGAGCACGTCCACGCCGAGCGGGTCCGGGGCCGCCACGGCCTCGCCGGTGCCCAGGGTGTCCACGGCCTGCTGCAGCACGACCGCCACGGCGGCCGCGATCTCGACGGCCACGCGCACCGGAACCGCGTGGCCGCGTGCCTGAAGCGTCTCGACCAGCCGCGGCAGGCTCACGCCGTCGAAGTGGGCGTAGACGTGCGCGATGCGCCCGTGGACGCCGACGACCTGCTCGATCGGCAGCACCCCGGGATGGCCGACGTGGCCCACGAGCGCGGCGTCCTCACGCGCGTCGTGCAGCGTTCCCGGCGAGGATTCCAGCGCGCTCGGCCGAACCAGTACGGGCACTTCGTGGCCGTCAGGATAGAGAAGACGTCCGTGGCGGACCCCATCCGTCCACGCGGTGGCATTGCTTCCGAGCTTGAGCGTCGTGCGGGCCATGGAATCCCCGAAGGGCCAGCATAGCACGGCCACGTCGGGTGCGACGAAACGGGACGTTCCCGGTGGTCGCGTCGCGATTACCCATGGGCCTGCAGCGAGAGGAGGACCCCATGCAACGTGAGGACGGCGCGGAGCCCGAGGAGCTCGACGAAGCGGAGGGAGACCTCGACGCGGAGGCGCTCATCGACGAGGCGGGAGAACCGCTGGATCCGCTCGGCAACGCGCGACGCGCCCCCCTGCCCGACCTCCCCGTGCTCTCGCGCGGCGGGATGCGGGCGCCGTCGAACGGAGATCTGCTCGCGCACTACCTCTCCGAGGTCCGGCGCTACGCGCTCCTGGATCCCGACGAGGAGCGCCGCGTGGCGCTGGAGTACTACGAGAGCGGCGACGCGTCGGCGGCCGAGCGTCTCGTCACCGCGAACCTGCGCCTCGTCGTCAAGATCGCGTTCCAGTACCACCGTCAGTGGGCCAACGTGCTCGACCTCATCCAGGAGGGCAACGTCGGCCTGGTGGAGGCGCTCAGCCGCTACGACCCCTACCGCGGCATCCGCTTCTCCAGCTACGCGCAGTACTGGATCCGCGCGATGATCCTGCGCTTTCTCATGGACAACTTCCGGCTCGTCCGGCTCGGCAGCACGCGCAACGGGCGCAAGTTGTTCTTCCAGCTCCAGAAGGAGCGCGAACGACTGCTGCGCGAGGGTCAGCAGGCCAGCGCCGCGCAGCTCGCGGAGCGGCTGGAGGTGCCGGAGAGCGAGGTCATCGCCGTCGATCAGCACATGCGCGCCCCCGCCATGTCGCTGCACGCCCCGGTGGGCGGGGAGGACGGCCGAAGCCTCGCGGAGATCGTCCCGGATCATGACGGTCGCGGGCCCGAGGAGCGCGTCGCCGGTCACCAGCTCGGGGCGCTCGTGCAGGAGAAGCTCACCGCCTTCGCGGCCACGCTCGAGGACGAGCGGGAGCGCGCCATCTGGCTCGAGCGGCTCATGGCCGTGGAGCCGGCCAGCCTCTCGGACCTCGGCGACCGCTACCAGGTCAGCAAGGAGCGCATCCGTCAGGTCGAGGTGCGCATCAAGCGGCGCCTGAAGACCTGGCTGCAGCAGGAGCTCGGCGAGGAGATCGACTTCGAGTTCGACGTGCCGGACGAGGCGTGAACCGCGCGGGGCCGGACCCCGTGGCGGCTGCGGCCGCGTGTGCCGAGACCGTGCGCGAGGCGCTGCTCGCCACGGTGCTCTCGGAGCCCGGATCCTGGGGCGGGGGCTCGGGCCGCCCCCGCAACGCCCCGGCCCTCGCGGCGGTGGACGCCCGCCGGGTGTGGCGCGAGGGCCTCGGCCAGCTGGCGCGCGCGCTGCCGCACGCGCTCGCCGGCGACGGGGTCCCGGTCCGCCGGTCGGTGCCGGCCCTGGCGTCGCTGGCGGGGCGGCTCGAGAACGTGCGCCTGCACGCGCGGGAGCTCGGCGTTCCCGTGCCCGCGGCGGTGGAGGCCGCGCGGGTCGCCGCGTTGGATGTCCTCGACGCGCTGGAGGGCGGCGTCGGCGCGCTGCCGCCCCTCGGCGGGGACGCCGGCGCGGCCCTGCCCGACCCGGTCGCCGACGCGCTGGCGCGTGCGCGCGCGGACTGGGCGCGCGCGCCGGCCCTGCCGGCGTTCCCGCCGGCGGCACGCACGGGCCGCGCGCGGGCCGTGATCACGGACGCCTGGTCGCTGCGGGCGTTCCTGGGGGGCGGACTCGTGGTCGGGACGCATCCGTTCCAGGGCGCCACGGGGCGGCTCGTGGCGTGGGCGGGGGGCGGCGACGGCGCGGCGGGCCTCGCCCTCGGATGGGATCTCGGGGGGCGCGGCCTGCTCGCGTCCGGCGAGGAGCCGGAGCTGGCGGCCACCGGTGCCGCCACGGTCACGGGAGCCCGCGTGGACGGTCGCCGCGCCCGCATCGACGCGACGTGGCCCGCCGGCGCGCGGCGCTGGCGTCGCACGGTGCGCACGCACCAGGCGCGCCTCCGCATCGACGACGTGAGCGAAGGCGCCTCCGGCACCGTGCGGCGCGCCTGGCGGCTCGGACGCGGCTGGGAGCTGCGGCCCGAGGAGGACGCGTGGGTCGCGCGGAACGCGGAGCTGTCGCTGCGGATCCTGCTCCCGTCGGGGTGGGGCTGGCGTGCGGTCGACACCCCCGACGGGCCCGCGCTCGTCGGCGAGGCGTCCGTGTCGCCGGGCGCGTGCGTGTCGGCGAGCGTCGAGCTCCGTCGGGCATCCGGGGGAGGCGTTGCGGAGGGCGCGCCGCCGCGACTGGCCCCGTAGGGGCCTCGAGCGGCGAGCGTGGGGAGGACGCGTCCGCCGAAGGCGGCGGCGCGCCAGGCGCGGCGAGCGCCGACCCCGCCCCCGGAGGCCGACGCCCGGCGGCGGCCGCGAGGGGGATGCCCCCCTCCGCCCTCAGTAGCTGCGCTTCCAACGCACCGAGGCGCGCGTCGTGCCGGCGGATCCGCTGGAAAGCTCCGCGTTCCAGCGGTCGGTGAGCTGCCAGGACAACGAAAGCACCAGTCGGCTGGTGTTGGTGTCGTCCGCCAGCAGGTTTCCCTCGACCACGAGGAACAGGTCGGGTCCGATCCGCTGGCCGATGCGCACGCCCTCGGTGCTCAGCTCGAAGAGGTCGACCGTTCCGCCCGCGCCCCCGGCCGCCAACCCGCTCGCGAGGCCGGACACGAGCATGGAGAGCGCGTCGGCACCCTGGCCCCCGGCGCCGATCTGGCTCGCCGGCACGCCCGTCAGGAGCAGCGAGAGGATGTCGTCGGTGGAGGGGTAGGCGTCGCTCGAGAACGCGAGCTTCGGGGAGTCCGCGGAGCCGGTGATCCGCACCGTGATCGTGCCGTGGCCGGTGGTCGCGTACACGCCGGTCAGGTCGAGAATCGGGTTGGTGCTGTCGCGCCCGGTGAAGGCCACGGTTCCGCCCTGGATGTCGAAGGGGCGGCCGAACACGCGCGCCGTGCCGCGCAGGGGCAGGATCTGCCCGGTCAGCACGAGCTCGCCGTGATCCGCGCCCACCTTGAGCGTGCCGTCGACCTGGGTGGACACCTGGATCGTCGTGAGGCCGGCGACTGCCCCGCCCAGGCTGTCCTCCATCGGCATGCGCGCTTCGAGCAGCCCGCTCCGCGCGAGGTCCAGGTCGATGGCCAACCCCAGCGCGGGCGGCAGCATCGGCGGCGCGACCGTGGGCATCGGGGCGGCGTCCACGCCCTCGGGCAGCGTCGTGGGCAGCCCCGGCCCAGCCTCCACGGCCGTGGCCGGGCGCGGTCGCAGCACGCGGACCGCCGGATCCAGCTCGAGCGCGCGCGAGGCCGAGGCGAAGAACGATTCGTCGAGCATGAGGCGCGCGTCCTCCAGCTCGGCGTCCCCGGACACGGTCACGGTGGGCCAGGTGCCGTCCACGCGCAGGGTGCCGCGTCGCACGCGCAGCGCCGCGTCCGGCCGCGCGGAGAGCCACGCGCGGTCGAGGTGAAGGGTGCCCCGCGCCGCACCGGGCTCTCCGTCCACCAACTGCAGCCGCCCCTCGGCGCGCAGCGTCCCCGTCTCCTGGGTCAGCCCGCCCTCGACCGGCCGCGTCTGGGCGCGCAGGGCGCGCACGATCACCGTGTCCTTCTCGATTCCGAGCGACGCGTGGACGTCGTCGTAGCGCACACCCGTCGCGAGCAGCGTGCCGGCCGCGCCCGCCAGGGTCAGCGTGGCGGAGGGCACCGGCGCCTCGAGGCTGCCGGTGACGCGCCCGTCGAGGTCGAGCACGCCGGTGAGCCCGTCCACGTCGGGCAGCAGCGCATCGAAGCCGGCGAGCGGCACCTTGCGCCCCTCGACCGTGAGGTCCAGCCCCTCGCGCGACAGGCTCGGGCCGAGCGGATCGCGGGGGACGAAGCCGCGCAGCGCCAGCCGGCCCCCGGCGGCGGGCTTGCGTCCCTTGCGGCGCGTCCCGGGGAAGCCGAGCTCCACCGCCAGCCTGTAGCCCCCGAGATCGGGGGTGAGCGTGAGCTGGGCGGGCGAGACGTTGAGCCGCCCGAGCTTGCCTTCGACGAGCATCAGCGCGCCTTCGAGCTGCGGCGCCGTGGCGGCCCCGGACAGCCGGAACCCTCCGAGGATCCGCCCGCGCATGGCACCCGGGCGTTCCAGCAGCTCCGCGAGTCGCTCCGCCGGCACGTCGAGCGGCAGGATGGACAGGTCGAGCTGGGAGAGCCAGGTGTCCGGCGACCCGAGGTCGGGCGTCGCCGTACCGTCCAGCAGGCTGCGCGCCACGACCGGCAGGCTGGTGCGGGCGGTCCCTTCCACCGACACGAGCCGGCGCATGCGCTCGCGGGCGAGCGCCCGGACGCGCACCCGGTCCCCGTCCGTGGAGGCATCCACGTCGATCCACGCGGGGTCCCCGACGCCGGTCGGCACGAGCGCGCTCGCCACGAGGCGGGTCGTGGGCGACGCGGGCGTGCCCGCGATGTCGAGCGCGGCGCTGCCGTGCATCTCGGGCAGGGGCGTACCCGCGAGCGCGGCGTTCCACGGCGTCGCGTCGCCCTCCGGCACCCGGAGCTGGAGCGCGAGGGGGCCATCGGCACGCAGGCGTGGCGTGCCGCCCGCCAGGTCCAGCGGCAGGTGGCCGTCCAGCTCCGCGAGCACGGTGCCCGCGTGGGTCGCGACCGCGTCGATTCGCACGTCGCCCCGGCGTCCGGCGAGCGACAGCCGCAGGTCGGCATCGTCCAGCGTCCCGGGGAGGCGCGCGTGCGTGACCGAGGCGGTGGCGGCGAGCTCGGGCTGTGCGGCCGTGCCCTCGATGCCTGCGTCGAGGGTGAGCGTGCCGTAGACCCCCGCCAACGCCTCCGGTGCCAGTGCCGTGAGGGTGGAGACCCGCACCTCGCGCGCCGCGACGCGGAGGTCGACGGGGCCGGTGTCGGTCCAGTGCCCGTCGAGGGCCACCCGTGACGGGCCGGCCACCATCGCCAGGTGGACCTCCTCGAGTCCCCGGTCGCTCCAGCGCACGCGGGCGGGGTCCTCGGTGCGCCACGGGTCGGGGGCGCCCGGCAGCGCCACCTGCAGCGAGGTCAGGTCCGCGCGTCCGCGTGCGGTGTCGGCGGAACCGGCCGCCGACAGCACCGGGCCGTCCGGCCCGTCCAGCCCGGCGTCCAGGGTGACCCGGCTGCCGTCGAGCGTCAGGGACAGCGCACCCCGTGTGGCGTGCAGCGGGCCGAGGCGGGTGTCCCCGACCTTCAGCCCGACCGTGCCGGCCGGCGTGCCCGCTTCGTCCACCCGCAGGTCGAGCACGGCCTCCGCGCTCGCCACGCGGGCCTCGCTGCCGGCCAGCACGCCCTCCGCCGCCACGGTGGCCTCCACGCGGGATCCGTCGGGACCCCACGCGGCGCTGAACGGACCCTCGACGCGGGAGACCGCGCCGCGTCCGGGCAGGGCGAGGCCGCTTCCGACGAGGGTTCCGGCGGCGCGCGCGGTCGTGGGGCCGTCCCATCGCACGTCCACCACGGTTCCCTTCACGCCGGCACGTCCGCGCACCAGGGGGTCGAGGCCGGCGCGTGCCGCGATGGCCCCGAGCTCCACCGTGGCCGACTCGAGGGTGGCGCGCGCGCTCGATGCCTCCAGGTCGGCCCGCACGCGGCCCCGCGCCTCGATTCCGGGGACCCGCAGAACGAGGGAATCGAGGGTCAACGCGCCGTTCGCGAGCCCGACGGGCGACGCCGCCTCGATGGCGAGCGGACCGGCCGGGTCATCGAGCACGACGCGCGCCATGACGCGGCCGTCCGCGTGCAGGGTGCCCGGCCAGGAGGTGCCGCGGCCCGCGAGGCGAAGGGTCGCGACGAGGCCGGCGGCGGGTCCGTCCTCCAGCAGCGTGTCCAGCCGCAAGCCCGGCGTGTCGAGCTCGAGCGCCCAGCTGGCGTCGTCCGCCCTCCAGCGGCCGGTCGCCGACACCGTCCCGGCCGGTCCGCGCACGGTCAGCGCGGCGTTGGGAGCGTCCAGCGTGCCCCGCACGTGCCCGGAGATGTCGAGCGCTCCGCGGATCGGCGTGGGCCACGGCAGCGCGCCCGGGACGAAGCGGGTGCGCTCGAGCGTCGCGTCGAGGGTGGGGGTGCCCTCGAGATTGTCCACGCGCGCGCGGCCGACCAGGCGCTGTGCCCCGAGGTCCAGCGCGAGCTCCGTGGCCTCGGCGCGTGTTCCGTCCCACTGCCCTGCGAGCTCCAGGCGCAGGGTGCCGATGTCCGGCTCGAGGTGGCTCGCCCGCAGGGTGGCGTGCGGGATCCGCACGGTACGCCCCGCGGTCTCGACAGCTCCCACCAGATGGACGTCCTGGAGCGCCACCCGGGTCGCGCCGTCCGACCAGGCCAGCGACTCGGCGTCCAGCGCGATCCGGTCGATCACGAGATCGAAGCCAAGGCCATCCCAGGGGGTCGAGGGCGCGTCCGATGGCACCCACATCCCGGCCAGCTCCACGGCCCCGTCCGGACCCGCGCGGGTGTCCAGCCGCACACCGGAGAGGTGCAGCTCGGCGACGTGCACGCGCAGCGGCCAGCGTGCGTCGACGCCGATGCGGACGGTGGCGTCGCCGATGGCGACGACCTCCCGCCCGTCGGGGGCGCGAAGGCGAACGTCGCGGAGCCGAAGGCCGGCACCCGACCACGCGAGGCCGCCGATGTGGAGGGTGCCATGGTCCGGCGCGCCGGCGGCCTCGATCTGCCGACACGCCCAGGCGCGGCCAGGCGCGCTGGCGAGCCACGCGGCGAGGCCTGCCGGCACCAGCACCGCGCCCGCCGCCACGCCGAGCGCGGCGCGAAGCCGACGCCGGGCGGTCAGAACGCCTCCGACAGGCCGAAGTGGACCGCCCACCGCGGGTAGCGTGCGAACACGGCGTCGTCGCCCGATCGGCGCGCGACATCGACGCGGACGGGTCCGATGAGGGAGTCGTAGCGCAGGCCCCCTCCCAGGCTCACCTGCATGCTGCCGGGGCGGACATCCGCGAACCGGCGCCAGGCGCGGCCCACGTCCACGAAACCCGCCGCGCTCACGCCGTAGCCGAGCGCCTTCCGTGCCTCGAGGTTCGCCGACAGGGACGCGATGCCGCCGATGGGGACGATCTCGGTGACGCCGGAAGCGTTCGTGACCTCCTCCCATGGGCCGAGGCGATCCGCCGCCCAGCCGCGCACGGTGGTCCCTCCGCCGAGGAACAGGCGCTCCTGCACGGGGATCGCGTGGACGTCATCGCCCTCGGCGGGGAGGATGCCGCCGCCGGCGAGCCGACCCGCCAGCACCAGGTCGGGGTCGCGACCGAAGAGCCGGGTGACGCTGTGGTAGCCGCGCCATTCGCCGGTGGCGCGCAGGAACCCGTAGGTGCCGCCGAGCACGCCGCCCGCCTCCGACATCTTCACGCTCCACAGGACGCCGCGGGTCGTGCGGATGGGATCGTTGCGCCCGTCGTAGACGAAGGACTGGTCGAGGATGGAGAGGAAATACGGTTCGTTCGGGTCGATGCCGCGCGGCGCGTCCACGATCTCCGAGAGGTCCACGGAGGACTCTCCGAGCGCGAAGTAGCGCAGCCGGTGCCCGACGGAGACCGTGGTCGCGCGGCTCGGCTTCCAGCTGACGGCGGGGTTGATCTCGGGGGAGAAGAAGCTGTAGCCGGGCTCGACGTCGACCTCGGCCCGCGCGGTCGCGGAGGCCGTCCAGCCGGGAGCGGGGACCCGCGGGAGCGTGGCCGAGAGCCGGGCCTCCCCGACGGGCTGCGGCGCTCCCCAGGCGTCATCGCCCGCCTCGTCGACGGTGAGGATGCTGGCGACGCCGGCCCGTGCCTCGAAGGAGGTCCGCCAGAGGCGCCGCAGCGTGTTGTCGTTCGCCCACGCGCCGGACACCTGCAGCGCGGCCTTGCCGGTCTGCGTGTCGACCTCCGGACCGAAGGCCACGCTGCGGGTGCGGCCCGTGCGCAGCGTGATTCGCACCGGCACGATCCCGGTCTCCGGGGCGGACAGGTCGGGCTCCACGTTCACCACGGAGAAGGCACGGAGCGCGAAGAGCTGCTCGCGCGTCGCCGCGAGCGCGCTCGCCCGGTAGCCCTGGCCGGTGCGGATCGGGACCGCGTCGCGGATGGCGTCGGCGGGCACCCCTTCGACGGGGACGATCTCGATGGGTCCGAAGCGGCAGGCCGGACCGGCGAGGACCCGGAAGGTGATGTCCACCACGTGCGCGTCGGGTCGCACGTCGACGTGGGGTTCGACGCGCGCGAAGGCGTAGCCGCGATCGCGGAGGATGCCGACGAGCGCGTCCCGCGCCTCCTGCCAGGCCAGCGCGTCGTACGGGTCGCCCGGCGCGAGGGTCACGACCTCGCGCATGCGCGCGCGGAGCGGCGCCGTCAGCTCCTCGGTGCCGGTGACGGCGACGTTGCGCACGCGCGACGGTTCGCCTTGCGCGATGTGTCCCGTCGCGACCCAGGGACGCATGCCGGTCCACGGCCATCGCCGCGGCGACCGTCGCAGCTCCCAGCCCAGCACGCGCGCGTCGAACCAGCCGTGATCGGCGTACCAGACCTCGATGCGCCAGGCGTCCTCGTCGAGACGTCGGCGATCGAGCGGGGTCGGCGTCACCAGCGACGGCACCCAGGTCGAGAAACGGCGCGGTTGCGGGTGCTGCATGGCGCGGCGCAGGCCGGAATCGGTGTTCGGTGGCAGCACGCCGTCCAAGCCCAACGGGCGTGTGTTGCCCTCGAACCGCACCTCCGCGAGCACGTCGCCGGGCGGGCGGCGGGCACAACCGGCCGCAAGCAGGGCCCCCGCCATCAGGACGCAGCGACGGATCCAGGGACGCGACACGCGCCAACGTAGCGCCTGTCACACGCATCCGCCCTTCGGACCCGTGGTGGCCGGGTGGGCTCGGCGTTACGCCGCGCGCGAGGACGAAGCCATGATCGCGCTGTCACTGCTATGGATCCTGGCCGGTTGCGCGCCCGAGCCCGCGCTGGCCCCGCCGACGGCCGGACGCGCCTCCGCGGAGGCGCCTCGCTCGGCGGAGGCGCGGGCGGTGCGGTACCGGCCGGAGGTCGAGCTGACCGGAACGCTGGGTGCCGTCGCGTCGGTGCAGCTGGGCTTCGACGTCCCGGGGCGCGTCGAGAAGCTGCTCGTGGATCGGGGTGATCGCGTCCGCAAGGGCGAGAAGCTGGCGCGGCTCGACGCATCCATGGCGCGCGCCCAGCTGGCGCAGGCGGAGGCCGCCGTGGCGGGGGCGCGTGCCCAGCTGGTGGCCGGGGAGTCCTCGCTGGCGCGGCTGGAGAAGCTCAAGGGCGCGGGCGGTGTCTCCGAGCAGCAGTGGGCCGATGCCCAGGCGGCCGTGGCGGCCGGACGGGCGGGCGTCGCGCAGGCGGAGGCGGCGCGCGACCTGGCCGCCACGCATCTCGACAACCACGTGCTCGTGGCGCCCATCGCGGGCATCGTCAGCAACGGGCCCGACAACGCCGGCATGATGGTGGGCGCGGGCACGCCGCTGTTCGTCGTGGAGGATCTCTCGGCGCTCCACCTCAAGGCCACCGCGCCGGAGAGCGCGGGCTGGCTCGCGGAGGGCCAGGCCGCACGCGTGCTCGTGCCGGGCGGCCAGGCGGTGCCGGCCGTGGTCCGCCGCGTGATTCCCTCGCTGGATCCGCAGACCCGGCGCATTCCGGTGGAGATCCGCGTGGAGGGCCCGCCGGCGTCGCTGCGGGCCAACGCCTTCGCGCGCGTGCAGGTGCAGGGCGCCGCCGACATCGACGCCTTCGAGGTGCCTTCGGCGGCCGTGGTCGCGCGACCGGACTTCTGCGTGTTCGTGGAGGGCTCCGACGGGCCACGCCGTGTGGGTGTGCAGCTCCTCGAGCGGCGCGGGGACGTGGCCGTCGTGACCGGCGCGCTGGGGGACGGCGCGCGCGTGCGGATCGATCCGCCGCCGGAGCTCGGGGCCGACGGGGCCGCCGCGGGGACGGCGCCATGACCCTGTCCGACGTCTCGATCCGCCGGCCGGTCTTCACCGCGATGTTGAGCCTCGCCATCCTGGTGATGGGCTTCCTGTCGCTGCGCAAGCTGGGTACCGACCTCTACCCGCCCGTGGACTTCCCCATCCTGACCGTGCAGGTCGTGTACCCGGGCGCAAGTCCCGAGGACATCGAGCGCGACGTCACGAAGCCCATCGAGGACGCCGTCGCGGGCATCGCGGGCATCGACAAGCTGCAGAGCTTCACGCGCGATTCGGTTGCCGTGGCCGTCCTGCAATTCGACCTCGGGACGGACCTGCAGGCCGCGACCAACGCCGTGCGCGACCGAATCGGCGGGATCCGCGGCGCCCTCCCGCCCGGAATCCGCGAACCGGTGGTGCGGCAGATCGACATCGGCGCGCTGCCGGTGATGGTCGTGGCGCTCGCGAGCGACGGAGGCGTGAACGAGACGCGCGCGATCGCGGAAGACCGCCTGCGACCGCTTCTCGAGCAGATCCCGGGCGTCGGGGCGGTCAACGTGGTGGGGGGCCAGGATCGCGAGATCCACGTGGACCTCGACCTGGACCGCCTCGCGGCGCTGGGGGTCGCGCCCGCGCAGGTGGCGCAGCGCATCGGCTACGAGAACCTCGACCTTCCCGTGGGCCAGGTGGCGAGCGGACCGTTCTCGGTCGGCGTGCGCGCGCGCGGCCAGTTCCAGAGCGTCGACGATCTCCGCGACGTGGTCGTGCACATGACGCAGGACGGCAAGCAGGTGCGTCTCGGAGAGGTCGCCACGGTCTCCGACACCTGGTCGGAGCCGGTGCGCCACGTTCGCAACGACGGCCGTGACGCCGTGTCCATCGAGATCGTGAAGCGAAGCGGCGCCAACACGGTCGCCGTGGCGGAGGAGACCCGGGCGCGGCTGGCCGAGGTCGTGCCCGGCCTGGGTCGCGGCGCGTCCTTCGAGATCATCTCCGATCAGTCGCGCGACATCGAGGCCAACGCCCACGAGGTGTGGATCGCCATCTGGTTCGGCGGTGCCATGGCCGTCGCGGTCATCCTCTTCTTCCTGCTCGACCTGCGCGGCACGCTGATCAGCGCGCTGGCGCTCCCGACGTCCGTCATCGGCACCTTCTGGTCGATGCACCTGCTCGGGTTCAGCCTGAACACCATGACGCTCATGGGGTTGTCCCTCGCCATCGGGTTGCTCATCGACGACGCCGTCGTGGTGCGCGAGAGCATCACGCGGCGCCTCGAGGCCGGCGACTCCCCCCGCGAGGCGGCGAGCCGCGGCACCCGCGAGATCGCCCTTGCGGTGCTGGCGACGACGTTCTCGCTGGTTGCGGTGTTCGTGCCGGTGGCGTTCATGACCGGCATGGTCGGCCAGTTCTTCAAGCAGTTCGGGCTGACCATCTCCGTCGCGGTGCTGCTGTCGCTGTTCGTGGCGTTCACCCTCGATCCGATGCTGTCCGCGCGCCTGAGCGCCCGCATCCACCACGGTGGCCGGACCGGGCTGGCCGGGCGCATCGAGGCGTTCCTCGACCGGATCGACGGGGGGTACCGTGACCTGCTCGAGGGCGTGCTGGCGCACCAGGGGCGCACCGTCGCCATCGCGCTGGGCGTGCTGGTGCTCACGGGCGTGGTCGCGACGCGCATCCCCGTGGAGTTCGTGCCGAAGGAGGACCGCGGCGAGGTCATGGCCGACCTGCGGCTGCCGATCGGCACGTCGCTGACCGCGACCGACGCGGCCGCCCGCGACGCCGAGCGCGCGCTGCTCGCCATCCCCGGCGTGGAGCGCGTGTACACCGTCGTCGGGCTGGAGGACCAGGTCAACCGGGCGCGGTTCCGCGTGCGGGTGACCGACAAGTCGCGGCGCGCGGAGCCGCTGGCCTTCTTCGAGGACCGCGTGCGCGGCACGCTGTCGCAGGTGCCGCAGGCGGAGGTGAACCTCTCGGCGCCGGCGATCATCGAGGGTCTGGGCGACTGGCCGCCGCTCATGATCATCCTCCAGGGCGACGATCTCGCGGTGCTGGAGCGCGAGGCGCACCGTGTCGAGGCGATGCTTCGGCAGACCCCCGGCACGGCCGACGTGCGGGTGACCATGACGCCCGGCAAGCCCGAGCTGCACGTGGACATCGACCGCGCCGTGGCCAGCGACCGCGGGCTCCCCGCGGGGCTGGTCGGCAGCACCGCGCGCTTCTTCGTCGAGGGCGACATCGCGGGCAGCCTGCGGGACGGGGGCCGCGAGGCCGACATCCGCGTGCGCGCCGATCGTCGCTTCGTCGGGTCTCCCGAGTCGCTCGCCGCGTTGCCGTTGCCGAGCCCGCGCGGTGTCGCCACCCTCGGGGAGGTCGCCCGGATCGGCATCCGCGCCGGCCCGAGCGAGATCAACCACTTCAACCGCATGCGCTCGATCGTGGTCGTGTCGCAGGTGGCCAACGGCGCGGCGCTCGGAGACGTGCTGTCCGGCTTCCAGGCGCGGCTGACGCAGGCACCGCTGCCCGAGGACGTGTACCTGACCATCGACGGGCAGGCGCGCGACATGAAGGAGACGGGCGAGGCGATGGGGCTTGCCGTCGCGATCGCGGGGCTGTTCGTGTTCATGGTGCTGGCGAGCCAGTTCGAGAGCCTGCTGCACCCCTTCACCCTGATGGTCTCGATCCCGCTCGCGCTGGTCGGGGCGGTGCTCGGGCTCTGGGTCACCGGCAAGAGCATCTCCATGGGCAGCCAGATCGGAATCATCCTGCTCATGGGGCTGGTGACGAAGAACGCCATCCTGCTGCTGGACGGCGCGCTCCAGGCGACGCGCGACGGCGCCAGCCCGGCCGACGCGATGCGCATCGCGGGGCCGAGGCGCCTGCGGCCGATCCTCATGACCTCCGCCGCCATGGCCCTCGGCATGGTGCCCACCGCCATCGGCACCGGCATCGGCGCGGAGTTCCGGGCGCCGATGGCGATCGCGGTGATCGGTGGCGTCGTGAGCTCCACGGTGCTCACCGTGCTCGTCGTCCCCGTGGCCTTCGTGTGGATGGAGGCGCTGCGCGTGCGCGTGTTCGGCGGCGCGTCGGGCGACGATGACGTGGCGTTGCCCGAGCCCGACGCGGCCGCGCCGGTGTCGAAGTAGGCGGCGTGCCGGAGACGCCGGAAGCGCGCGCGGAGGCGCTCGCGGGCGCCGCGCGATGGGAGGAGGCGGCGCGTGCGTGGGAGGCGATCGCGCAATGGAGCCGTGCCGCCGACGCGTGGCGTCGTGACGATCGGCCGGCCGCGGCGCTCCGCGCGCTGCAACGGGCGCACGCGGGCAGCGCGCCGCGCGGGTCCGACGCGGCCCTGTTCGCGGGGCTCCTGGCCGAGGTGGGCGCGTGGCGGGAAGCCGTGTCGCTCGGGGAGGAGGCGCTGGGAACGGCCGACGCCGCCGCGGCCGTGCTGCTGCACGACGGGCTGGCGGGCGGGTGGCTCGCGCTCGGGATGTACGACCGTGCGCGGGCGAGCGTGGCGGCGCTGCGCGACTCGCCGATGCCCGCCGCCGCGCTCTCCGTGGCCTTCCGCAGCGCCAGCCTCGCGCGGCTGGCGGGGGAGCTGGAGGACGCGGAGCGTACGCTCGCGGGGTTGGTGCGCCTGCTGGCGCCCCATCCTGCGGCGGTCGGCGCGGTGGCGGCGGCGTGGCAGGAGCGCGGGGAGATCGCCGTGCTCGCCGCGATGCGGGCCGCGTGGCCGGAGCAGGTCGACGCAGCGGGGCTGGCCCGCGCGGCTTCGGCGTTCACGGAGTCCGGTGACGCCTGGGCGCGGGCGGGCCGCCGCGCCGGGGTGATGCGCGCGGAGGCCTGGGCGCTGCGGGCCCGGGCCATGGCCGGCATGGACGTGCTGGCACCGCGGCTGGAGGACTCCCTGGACTACGCCCGCGCGCGGGATCTGCAGCCGCTCGTGGCGGATCTGCTCGCGTGCCGTGCGCTCGTGCGCCACGACGCGGACGATGCGGCCGAGGCGGTGCGCCTGCTCGCGGACTCGCCGCCCGCCCGCGGCCGGGCGCGCGTGCTCACGGCGGGTCTGGGCGGCGCGACCGGCGCGGGGCGCGCGGGGGATCTCGCCGCGGCCTGTGCCGAGGTGGAGGGAGACGCCGTCTGGGCCGGAATGGCCGCCCGGTTGGCGCGCCGGGGACGCGCGGGCTCGTGACGGCCCGCGGGGGGCGTTGCGGGGGGCTGGCCCCCCGCCCCGGGGAGAGAGGTGGTGGCTTCGGTCGGAATTGAACCGACGACACTGCGGGTATGAACCGCATGCTCTAACCAACTGAGCTACGAAGCCGCGGGCGGGGCCCTATCGGAAACCGCGCGGGTTCGCAAGGTCGACGGTTCGCGGGTGGTTAGGTTGCCGCCATCCTCCCGAGGTCTGCATGCATGCGCCGCACGCCGCACGCCGCGCCGCCCTGGCCGCGCGCGTGCACGCTCCCGTCCTGCTCGTGTCCAACGGGCCGCGGGCGCGCAACCTTCCGATGAACCAGCTGCCGTTTCGCGCCGACAGCACCTTCCTCTACTACGTGGGCTGCGACGAGCCCGGTGCTGCGGCCCTGATCGCGCCGGACGGGCACTGCACCCTGTTCGTGGAGCCGCCCGCACCGGACGACGCGCTCTGGCATGGCGAGGTCGAGTCGATGGAGGCGCGCAGGGTCCGGCTCGGCGTCGACGCCATCGCGCCGCTGGACACGCTGGACGCGGCCTGCGCGCCGCATCGCGGCCGCTTGCTGTCGCTGGCGGTGCCGGATGACGCCGCGACGGCCCGGGCTGCGGCGCTGACGGGGCTTTCGCTCGCCTACCCGCGCCAGGCGGGACCCGACGTGCTCGTGGAGGCGGTGATCGCGCAGCGGCGCACGCGCGACGCCGGCGAGATCGCGGCGATGCGGACGGCCGCGGCGATCGCCGCCCACGCCCACCGGCTGGCCATGACCGCCACGCGCCCCGGCGTCGGGGAATGGCACCTCGCCGCGCTCTTCGACGCCGCGCTGGCGGCGCGGGGGGCGGTGCCGTCCTACACCTCCATCGTCACCGTGCGCGGGGAGGTGCTGCACAACCACGGGCGCCCGAATCGCATGGAGGCCGGGCAGCTCCTGCTGCTCGACGGCGGCGCGGAGGTCCCGAGCGGCCACGCCAGCGACATCACCCGCACGTGGCCGGTCAGCGGGCGGTTCGACGCCCGGCAGCGTGACGCGTACGCGCTCGTGCTCGCCGCGAACGAGGCGTGCATCGGCATGGTGCGGGCCGGTCAACGCTACCGGGAGATCCACTGGACCGCGATGCGGATCCTCGCGGAGGGGCTGCGCGAGCTGGGCCTGCTGCGCGGGCCGGTGGACGCGCTCGTGGAGACCGGCGCCGTGGGCGTGTTCTTCCCGCACGGCGTCGGCCACCTGCTCGGGCTGGACGTCCACGACCTGGAGAACTTCGGCGACCGTCCGGCCTACGCGCCGGGACGCTCGCGCCCCACGCAGTTCGGCGCCCGCAACCTGCGCATGGACCTGGATCTCGAGGCGGGCATGGTGGTGACCATCGAGCCGGGCTTCTACGTCGTCCCGGCGATCCTTCGGGACGCGGACCTGCGCGCGCGGTTCGCGGATCAGGTGGATTTCACGGCCGCGGCGGGGTGGGTCGGATTCGGCGGCATCCGCATCGAGGACGACGTGCTCGTGACCGACGGCGCGCCCGAAGTGCTCTCCGCGGGGGTCCCGAAGGACGTCGCCGGCATCGAGGCACTGGTCGGAACGGGTCCGGGCGCGGACGAGCGGCTCGGCGCGTGAGCCGGCGGTCGCGACGCCTCCCCGCGGGAACGCGGTGGGGGTGGGGCCTGCTGTTCGCGTGCTGGGCGGATCCGGCGCGCGCGCTGACGCTGGACGAGGCCGTGCGGGCCGTCGAGGACGTCCATCCGGACGCCGTGGTCGCCGAGCTGCAGGCGGCGCGGGCGCACGCGGAGGCGTTGGGAGCGGCCGCGGCCGCCGTCGGGGCCGTCCGCTGGGAGGGCGCGGCGCCGATGCCGGAGGCCGCGCCGTGGCAGGACGCGGTGACCGCGACGGTGCGGCTCGCCGATCCGGCGCGCGTGCTTGCCGCCCTGGAGCGGGGCGCCGCCGCGCGGACCCGGGATGCGGTCGCCGGCGCGACGCGGTTCGAGGCGGGCTACGCCGCTGCCCGTCTCTACGTCGACGCCGTGGCGGCCGAGGCCGATCTCTCCGCCACCCTGCTCGGGGAGGCGCGGGCACGCGCGACGCTCGAGGCCACCGGAGCGCGGGTGGACGCCGGGCTGGAGGCAGGACTGGCCGCCGGGTCGGCGCGGCTGGGGCTGCTCGAGGCCGAGGCCGCACGGGTGCGGGCCGAGGCAGCGCGCACGGTGGCGCGGGACCGCTTGGCGCGCGCCCTGCAGCGTGCGTTGCCCGAGGACGAGCCGCTCGCGGCGGTCTCCCTGCCGTGGGGGCCGCCCGACGCTTGGCCGGGGGAGGCCGAGGCCGGTTCGCCGTGGCTCGGCGTGGCGCGGGCCGGGGTCGGCGAGGCGCGCGCCGGCGAGCTGCGGGCGTGGGGCGGCCTGCTGCCGCGGGCGACCCTGCAGGCGCGGCGGGCGTGGCGGACGGGCGCGCCGTGGCAGGTGGGTCTGGATGTCCGGTGGGACCTGCCGGGCGTGGTCGGGCCGCTCGCCGGGGTGCGCGCCGGGGTGCTCGGGCGCCGCGTGGCGGAGGTGCGCCTCGACGGTCTCGCCCGGGATCTCGCGCTGGCGGCGCGGGTGGCGCGCGCGGAAGCCCGCGCGGCGGCCGCCGAGCTGGCGGTGGCCGAGGCGCGCGCGTCGCTGGCGGAGGAGGCGCTCGGCGCGGGGCAGGCCCGCCTGGCCGCCGGGTTGGCGGGCCCGCTGGAGGTGCTGCGCGTGCAGGACGACGCGGCGCGCGCACGGCGCGCCCGCGTGGAGGCGGAGCGGCGGGTGTGGCTCGCGCGCCTGGAGGCGGCCCGCGTCGCGGGCCGCGCGTGGTCGTGGACGGTTGCCGCGCGGGACGGCGCGCCTAGCTTGTCGTGCGGAGAGACCCCATGCGTGCCTCGTTGATCCTCGTCCTCGCCCTCGTCCTCGCCGCGTGCGACGGCAGCTCCTCGGATACCGGCGGAACCGGCTCGGGCACGGGGTCGGCGACGTCCACGTCCACGTCCACGTCCACGTCCACGTCCACCGCCACGGAAACCGCCACCGGCACGGGGTCGGGCACCGGGACGATGACCGATACCGAACCCGGGACCGGGACGGCCACGGCGACCGACACCCCGGTGGCGGACGGGGCGGCGGTCTACGCGCGCGGGTGCGCCGCCAGCAACTGCCATGGCGCGGACGGCGACTCCGGCAGTGGACCGAACCTGTCCTCCGAGGTGCCGGGACGCTCGGACTCCTCGTTGACGCGCATCATCCGCGACGGCACGGGCAGCATGCCCGCCGTGACGGTGACCGACGAGGAGCTGGCGGACCTGCTCGCGTACCTGCGCGCCACGTTCCCCTGAGGCTGTCGGGCCCGGGGGCGTTGCGGGGGGCGGGCCGAGCCCCCCGCCCCAGGGAACGCGGTCTCCGGACCCCGGCGCGTGTTAGCCGCGGGCCATGTCCGACCTCGCGCACGAGACGGCACGACGCCGCACCTTCGCCATCATCTCGCACCCCGACGCGGGAAAGACCACGCTCACGGAGAAGCTGCTGCTCTACAGCGGCGCCATCCACATGGCGGGCGCCGTCAAGTCCCGCAAGGCCAGCCGCCACGCGGTGAGCGACTGGATGAAGATGGAGCAGGAGCGCGGCATCTCCATCACCAGCTCGGTGCTCCAGTTCGACTACCGCGGTCGACGCTGCAACCTCCTGGACACGCCGGGCCACGCGGACTTCTCGGAGGACACCTACCGCGTGCTCGCGGCGGTGGACTGCGCGGTCATGCTCGTGGACAACGCCAAGGGCGTCGAGGACCGCACGCGCAAGCTCTTCGAGGTGTGCCGCCTGCGCGGCATCCCCGTCCTCACGTTCATCAACAAGTGCGACCGCGAGGGCATCGAGCCGCTCCAGCTGATGGACGACATCGCGACGGCGCTCGGCATCGCGTGCGCGCCGGTGAACCTGCCGGTCGGCAGCGGGCGCGACTTCTGCGGCGTGGTGGAGCGTGCCTCGCGCGTGGTCGTTCGCTTCGAGCGCGACGGCGCCCGCGGCACCGAGCTGGTGCCGTTCACGCGCATCCCGTTCGCGGATGCGGACCTTCCGGAGAGTGTGGCGGCGAAGGTCGCCGAGGACCTCGACCTGCTCGACATGGCGGGCGAGACCTTCGACCGCGAGGCCTTCCTGGCGGGCCGGCAGACCCCGGTGTTCTTCGGCTCCGCGATGACGAACTTCGGCGTGGAGCCGTTCCTCGAGGCGATGGTGGACATCGCGCCGGGGCCCCGCGTGCGCCCGTGCACCGGCGCCGCCCGGGAGCCCGACGACCCGCGCTTCTCGGCGTTCGTGTTCAAGATCCAGGCGAACATGAACCCGCGCCACCGCGACCGCGTGGCGTTCATGCGCATCCAGAGCGGGCGCTTCGAGCGCGGCATGGACGTCGTCGTCCACCGCTCGGGCGAGAGCATCCGCCTCGCCAAGCCCCACAGCTTCCTGGCGTCGGAGCGCGAGGAGGTGAACGAGGCCTGGCCCGGCGACGTGGTGGGCCTCTTCGACCCCGGCAACCTTCGCATCGGCGACACGCTCTACGTGAAGGACCGCGTGGAGTACCAGGGCATCCCGCGCTTCGCGCCCGAGTACTTCGCGCGCATGAAGCTGCGCGACCCGCTCAAGCGCAAGCACCTTGTGGCCGGGCTCACGCAGCTGGCGCAGGAGGGCGCGATCCAGCTCTTCTTCCGCCCCGAGCTGGGCGAGCAGGACCCGTGGCTCGGCGCCGTCGGCCAGCTTCAGTTCGAGGTGCTCGTGCACCGGCTGGAGAACGAGTACGGCGTGAAGGCCACCCTGGAATCCGCGCCGTTCCGCCTGGCGCGGTGGATCGCCGGCGACCCCGCGGGTCTGGCATGGATGCGCGCGCGTCGGGACTACACCGTCGTCGAGGACCGCCACGGCCGCCCGGTCGCGCTCTCCGAGAGCGTCTGGCCGCTCCAGTACGCCCAGCGCGAGAACCCCGGCATGGAGCTCCACGAGGTCGAGCCGCTCTGAGTCCTGGGGCGGGGGACATCCCCCGCAACGCCCCCGTCCCGGGCGTCGGGCGCTCGACGTCCTTGACGAACGCTGCCGCTCTTGGTATTGAAATTGAAAGTCAAAACCAAAACGCACGAGAGGGGTACGCCATGTGGTTGCTGGTGCTCGGGCTGGGGTGCGGCGGGAACGGGGTCGGCGATTCGGGAGCCGCGGCGTCGACGGACACGGCCACCGACGCCGCGGACGATGCCGCCCCCGCGCGCTACGACTTCGAATCGCGCGATGGCACCGGCGCGTCCTCGGTCGCCTACACCGGTCAGGCGTTCCGGCACCTGCTCCTCGTCGAGATGCGCGCGCACCTGGAGCGCCTGACGGCCCGCCTGGACGCCGGCTACGTCCCGGAGCCGGGCGACGTCGCCGCGGAGCTGGACTTCTACTACCACTTCGACAGCGACACCGCGGGGGCGGTGCCGCTGACGTGGACCTCGGTTCCGGCGGCACGCCAGGCCACCTTCGAGGACGTCGCGCACGGCAAGGACCTCGCCGGGAAGATCGCGGGCAACGATCCCGCACGCCAGCACGTGGACTGGTCCACGGCGTTCGTCGGCTGGCAGGCGGACGGGGTCACGACCCCCGAGAGCCTCGTCCTGCGCTGGTTCGCGCAGCTCGATGCGGCCGCGGTGGCCCGGGCCGCGGGCGATGTGCCGCGCGGGTCCGACGGCGCGCCGCTGCCCGCGGTGTACGTCACGGCGGACGGGCTGGACCTGCGGGTGCTCCTGCAGACCTTCCTCACCGGCGCCGTCGCGTTCTCGCAGGGGGCGGACGACTACCTGGACGAGGGGCTCGACGAGGACCACGCGGCCCTCGAGGACGGCGCCCCCTACACCGCGCTCGAGCACGCCTGGGACGAGGCCTTCGGCTACTTCGGCGCGGCGCGGGATCTTCCCGCCTGGTCCGACGGGGCCGTCGTGGACCCTGGTCACGCGGACACCTACGCGCCGGATGGCGCCATCGACCTGACCACCGAAGTGTGCTGGGGCCACGCCGTGGATGCCGCAGCGCACGATCTCCGCGCGCAGGCGGGCGCCGCCACCGACCTCACCGCGACGGCGTGGGAGGGCTTCGCGCGCGGACGCGCGCTCCTGGCGCGGCACGACGCGCCGCTGACCGCAGAGGCCCGTGCGCGGCTCGAGGGCTTCCGGGATCAGGCGGTGTCCGCGTGGGAGGCCGCGATCGCCGCGTCGGTGGTGCACCACCTCGACGACGTGCTCGCGGTGCTCGACGCCCCGTCGGGTGCCGCGTACGACCTCGGCGCGCTCGCCGCGGCATGGAGCGGCATGAAGGGCCATGCGCTCGCCCTGCAGTTCCATCCCCGCCCGGCGGTGTCGGACGCCGATTTCGCGGCGCTGCACGTGGCGATCGGCCAGGCGCCGGTGCTGCCGGAGGCCGGCGCCGCGGAGGTCGCCGCCTACGCGGAGCAGCTCCGCGCGGCGCGTATCCTGCTCGCGGAGGCGTACGGCCTCGATGTCCCGCACGTCGGCGGAGAGGAAGGGACCGGTGGCAGGTAGCGCGGCCCGCGGGTGGCGTGTGCTGGCCGCCCTGGGCGGCCTGTGCGCCGTGAAGGTCGCCTGCACGGGGCCGGCTCCGTCGCCGGAGGCGGTGTCGCCCGAGGTGCGCGCGGTGTTGTCCGACACGTGGCCCGCCGTGGTGTCGCCGACGCTGGCGCGGGTCGCGGAGGGCACCGTCGCGCTCGAGGAGGCCGCGCGTGCGTGGGAGCGGGCTGCGGCGTCCGGGGCCGACGACGCGGCGGCCCGGGCCGAGGCGCAGGCCGCGTGGCAGGTCGTGATGGAGGCCTGGCAGGAGGCGGAGGTGTTGCAGGTCGGGCCGGCAGGCGCGTCGCTCACCGTCGCGGGCGGCATGGACCTGCGGGACCGCATCTATTCGTGGCCGACGGTGAACCATTGCCGCGTGGACCAGGAGACCGTCGCGGGGGCCTGGGACACCGAAGCGTTCGCGGACACCCGCCTCGTCACCGTCCTCGGCCTCGACGCGCTGGAAGTGCTGCTGTACGCCCCGCCGGGCGAGAACGCCTGTCCGGCCCAGGTCGACCTCAATGCCAGCGGTGCCTGGGAGTCGCTCGGGGTCGACGGCGTGCAGGCGGCGCGGGCCTCCTACGCGCGCGCGCTCGCGGTCACGCTGCACCGGGACGTCGCCGCGCTGATCTCCGCCTGGGAGCCCGCGGAGGGGAACTTCGCCGGGACGCTGGCGGACGCCGGGTCGGGCGACGGACCCTACGAATCGGGCCGGGCGGCCGTGAACGCCCTCTTCGACGCCCTGTTCTACCTCGAGGGTGTCACCAAGGACCAGAAGCTCGGCTACGCGCTCGGCAACGGCGACTGCACCGGGGGCGGCGACACGTGCCTCTCCCAGGTGGAGGGGACGCTCGCGGGCGGGTCGCACCGATGGGTCGCCGCGAACCTTCGCGGCTTCCGCGCGCTGTTCACGGGGGGGGGCGCGTCGGGGCAGGGTCTCGAGGATCTGCTGCGCCACGACGGCGAGGCGGAGCTGGCGGACCGCGTGCTGGCCGCGCTCGATGCCGCCGACGCGGCGGCCGCCGCGCTCGATGCGTCGCTCCCGGAGGCGGTGGCGGCGGAGCGGGCTGCCGTGGAGACCCTGCAGGCGCGGATCGACGCGGTGTGCGACCTGCTGCGTCTCGACGTGGCGGCGGTGCTGGCGCTGGAGATCCCCGACGAGGCGGCCGGGGACAATGACTGAGGTCCTCGGCGCGCTGCTTTCGCCGTTCACCGATCCCGGAAGCCGCACCTGGGCGCCCGGGCTGCTGCTGGCGGGGATCGTGCTCGTCGTGTGGGGCCGTGCGCGGGGGGACGGCGTGGCGCGCGCGCTTGGGGTGCACACCTGGCGGTCGCGGTCCGCGGCGCTCGACCTCCAGCTCCTCGCGGCCCGGCAGTGGTTCGCCTTGCTCGGGGTGATCCCGCGCCTCGGGGTGTCCGTCGCGCTCGCCGCGGGGGTGGCGCGGGCCCTGGGCGCCGTGGCGCGGCCCGACGCGGGGACGTGGGGTCCGCTTCACGCCGTCGGCCTTTCCGTCAGCCTCTTCGTCGCGTGGGACGCGAGCCGTTTCCTGCTGCACCGCGCCATGCACCGCGTCCCGCTGCTGTGGCGGTTCCACCAGGTCCACCATTCCGCCGAGGTGCTCACCCCGCTGACCTTCCACCGTGTGCATCCCGTGGAGGCCCTGCTCTACGAGCTGCGTGGCGCGCTCGTCGGCGGCCTCGTCGGCGGGGTCGCCTTCTGGCTCTGGCAGGACGTGGCGACCGTCGGGACGGTGCTGGGCGTGGACGCCGTGGGGCTGGTGCTCAACGTGACGCTCGGCAATCTCCGTCACAGCCATGCGTGGATCCGCTTTCCGGCCGCGGTGGAGCGCTGGTTCCTCTCGCCGGCCCAGCATCAGCTCCATCATGGCGCGGATCGTGCGGAGAACGGCGCCAACTTCGGGGTGTGGCTGGCGGTGTGGGACCGCATGGGCGGCTCGTTCCGGGAATCCGGTCCCGTGCCCCCGGCGGCCTTCGGGCTCCCCGCGGCGGCGTGCAACCACGGGCAGGACCTTCTCGACGCGCTGGTGGGCCCCTTCCGGCGCGGGGCCGTCTCGTCGTGACCCCGCTCTGGCTCGCCTGGCTCGGGTCCGTCCTCGCGGCGGACGAATCGACGTCGGCGTCGCCGGCGGAGGACGACGGGACCCTCGTCGTCCAGGACGCGGCCCGCCGGGTGCCCCGGGTCGCGGGTGCGGCGCAGGTGATCGACGCCGAGGCCCTCGAGCAGCACGAGCAGGACGACATCCACCGCGTGCTCGCCACCGTGCCGGGGGTCTACGTGCGCGGTGAGGACGGCTTCGGTCTGCGGCCCAACATCGGCATGCGCGGCGCGAACAGCGATCGCAGCGCCAAGATCACGTTGCTGGAGGATGGGATCCCCCTGGCGCCGGCCCCGTATGCCGCGCCTGCGGCCTACTACGTTCCGCTCACGACGCGGCTCGTGGGCGTGGAGGTCTTCAAGGGCCCCTCCGCGATCGCGTGGGGCCCGCAGACGATCGGGGGTGCGGTCAACCTCCTGACGCGCCGTGTGCCGACGCGCTCGCAGGGTGCGGCAGACCTTGGATGGGGCGCCTTCGGCACGATGAAGGGCCACGCATGGGGTGCGCTCGCGGGTGACCGGGGCGGGGTGCTGCTCGAGGCGGCGCATCTCTCCACCGATGGGTTCAAGCGGCTCGACGGCGCGCCGGAGGCGTCCACGGGGTTTGCGCGGCAGGATCTCATGGCGAAGGGGCGGCTCTCGCTCGGGGACGCCACGCGCCACGACCTGGAGCTCAAGCTCGGCGCGGGCCGGGAGGTGTCGGACGAAACCTACCTCGGGCTCACGTGGGAGGATTTCGAGGTCGATCCGTACCGTCGCTACGTCGCCTCCTCGCGGGATCGGATGGCCTGGTGGCACACGCAGGAGAGCCTGTCCTGGTCGGTCGTCCGGGGCAGTACCTCCGTGCGGACCGTGGCGTACCACGCGTGGCTCGACCGCGACTGGAACAAGCTCAACGGGGTCGCGTCGGGCACCAGCCTGCACGACGTCCTCCTGGCGGACCCGGTGGGTCAGGTGGCCGCGACGACCGCGGTGCTCCGGGGGGAGGAGGACTCCGCGGGACCCGCGCAGGCGCTTCGCATCGGCACGAACGCACGGTCCTTCCAGCACGGCGGGCTGCAGTCGGTGGCCCGCCACTGGCGGGACGGCGCCCGTGTCGACAGCCTGCTCGAACTCGGGGCGCGCCTGCACGGCGAGTGGGTCGACCGACGGCACACGGAAGCGTCCTTCGCCGTCCTGGACGGCGGGATCGGGCCCCAGGACGGCCCGCTGGCGACCACGCTCGATCGGTCGGCGCAGGCGGCAGCCCTCGCGGGATGGATGCGCGACGAGATGACGGTGGGCCCGTGGACCTTCGTCCCCGGCGTGCGCGTCGAAACGGTGTGGACACTGGAGCGGGACGCGCGTGCCGCGGACGGGTCCGCCCCGGCGCAGCTCCGCACGTCGGTGCTCCCCGGTGCCGCGATCGCGTGGGGCGCGCGTCCCTGGCTCACCGCCTTCGGGGGGCTGCACCGGGGGTTCTCGCCGGTGGCGCCCGGTGCGGCGCCCGATACCCCGCCGGAGACGGCCTGGAACGGCGAGCTGGGCGTGCGGGCGTTCCCGGCCTTCGGATGGGGCACGAGCTACGCCGAGCTGACGGCCTTCGGCAGCGACTACGCCAATCTGGTCGGTACCTGCACGCTCTCGGCGGGCTGCGTGGAGCAGGACCTCGACCGCCCGTTCGTGGGTGGGCGCGCGCGGGTCGGCGGCGTGGAGGCCACGCTCGCGCAGGATCTCTCCCTGCCGCGGGGGTTCGGCCTCCGTGCGGAGGGCGCCTGGACCTGGACGCGGGCGGTGTTCGTCTCGACCTTCGAGTCGGGTTTTCCGCAATGGGGGGACGTGCGGTCGGGCGACGCGCTGCCCTACGTGCCGACGCACCAGGGCTCCGCGCGCGTGACCCTGCGGCGCGGGCGCGGGTCGATCGGCGCGACCGTCGTCCATCGCGGTGCCATGCGGGACGCGGCGGGGAGCGGTGTCGTCGACGCGCGTGCCCACGTCCCGGCGTCGACCGTGCTCGACGTGGACGCGTCATGGGGCGTGCGCGGCGTGGGGCTCTACCTGCTGGCCCGGAACGCCCTGGACGCCGTCACCGTCGAGTCGCTGCGCCCGTTCGGCGTGCGTCCCGGGGTGCCGCGCACGGTGATCGTGGGGCTGAAGGTCGAGCCGGGGGCGGACGGGCGTTAGTCCCTGCCCGAGGGTTCGTGCCATGCGTGCGTGGTTCGGTCGTGCGGCCGTGGGGTTCGGTCTCCTGGCCGGCTGCGGGGGGCTGGACGACGCCGCCCCCGGGCCAGGCTTGGTCTCCGACGCGCCCGACAGCGCCGCGGGCGCGTCGGACACCGCGGGTTCCGCCGTCGACGCACGGCTGCCGGACCCGGAAGCGGTCCTGTTCCGCTTCGGCGCCAAGGTGCCGCCGGATGCGCGGCAGGCCGTGCGGGACGCGCTCGGCCTCCCCACGGGCGAAGCGATCGCCGAGGACACCGAGCGTGTGGTGATCGGCGCCGCCGCCGTCGATGCGATGGTCTCCGCGCTCCGCGCGTCGCCCGGGGTGCTGTGGGCGGAGCCCGACCGCGCGATGCCGATGGCGGAGGTTCCGCTGAATGATCCGCTCGCGTCGGATCAGTGGCACCTCGCCGCCGTCGGGGCACCCGCGGCGTGGTCCTGGTCGGTCGGGGCACCCTCGGCGCTCGTGGCGGTGTGTGACACCGGCGTCTCCCTCGGGCACCCGGATTTGGTGGGGGCGGTGCGCACGGACCTCTGCTACAACGCCGTGCGGCGCACCCCGGGGGACTGCGGGCCCGTGCACTGGCACGGCACCGCGGTGGCGGGCATGGCCGCCGCGGCGGGAAACAACGGCTACGGCGGCGCGGGCGTGGCCTGGCGCGCGGGGATCGTGCCGGTGCGCGTCTCCAACCACGTGGCGGGATGGGCGTACACCTCCGATCTGGCGCACTGCGTGCGGTACGCCGCGGACGTGGGCGCCGCCGTCGCGAACGTGAGCTACGCGCTCTACGCCGGGGGCACCCTGGCGAACGTGTTCCTCGACGCCGCCGACTACGCCGATACGCGCGGCACGGTCGTCGTCGCCGCCTCCGGCAACGAGTCGGTGCGCGCCGTCGACCGTCAGGATCCGCAGACGGTGCTGTTCGTGGGCGCGACGAAGCGCGGGGACGCGCCCGCCTCGTTCACGAACGTCGGCCCGTACGTGGACCTCGCGGCACCGGGCGCCAACGTGCTGCTTCCCTCCGTGGACGTGGCCTGCGCCGGGGCGGACGCCGGCGGCTGGGTGTCCCCGGGCGGCTGCGGGGTCCGCTCGGATCGGCACGACACGGTGGGGGGCACGAGCTTCGCCGCGCCCGCCGTGGCGGGGGCCATCGCGCTCCTCAAGGCGCTGAACCCCGCGGCCACCCCCGCCATGCTGCGCAACGCCGTGGTGTTCACGGCGGCGGACCGTGGCGCCGCCGGGGAGGACGAGGTGTACGGGAGCGGCGTGCTCGACGTCGCGGCGGCGGTGCGGTCGCTCCTGCCGAGCCTGTCGGAGCCGCCGCCCACCCCCGCGCCGGACCCCGCCGTGGCCCTGCCCACCTACACGGCGCTCACCCCGGCGCGCATCCTCGACACGCGCAGCGGCCGCGGCGGCCCCGTCGGGCGCCTGGGCGCCCTCGACGGCGGCGGCGTGCCGTTCGAGCTCCAGGTGGCGGGCCGCGGCGGCGTGCCCCTCGCCGGTGCCTCCGCGGTCTCTCTCGGGGTGACGGTCACCGACACCGAGACGGACGCGTCCGGCGGCTTCGTCACCGTGTACCCGTGCGGCGCGCGCCCGGACGCGTCCAGCCTGAACTTCGAGGGCGGCCGCACGGTGCCGAACGCGGTGCTGGCGACGCTCAGCCCGTCCGGCACCGTGTGCCTCCACGTGCGCGGGCGGGCCGACGTGCTCGTCGACGTCCACGGCTGGTTCGCGGCGGACGCGGGCTACACCCCGCAGGCGCCGGTGCGTCTGCTCGACACCCGCTCGGGCCTCGGCGGCGTGTCGGGACCGGTGGGTGCCATGGACGGCGCGGGCGGGTCGGTCCCCGTCCAGGTGGCCGGCGCGGCGGGCGTGCCGACGTCGGGCGTCGCCGCGGCCGCGCTGAACGTGACGGTCACCGACACCTCGGCACCCGACTACGGGGGCTTCGTGACGGTATTCCCGTGCGGGGCGGTGCCGGAGGCGTCCAGCCTCAACTTCGTCGGAGGTCAGACCGTCGCGAACGCCGTGGTGGCGCCGCTCTCGCCGGATGGGACCGTGTGCGTGCACGTGCACGGGCGCGCGCAGGTGCTCGTCGATCTCGTCGGCTGGTTCGCGGTGGGGGGCGACTTCGTGGCGCTCGCGCCGACCCGCGTGCTCGACACCCGCAACGGCCTCGGCGGCGCGGCCGGTCCGGTGGGGTCGGAGGATGGCAGCGCAGCCGCACGCCCCGTGCGCGTGACCGGGCTGGCCGGCATCCCCGCCACCGGGGTCGCGGCGGTCTCCATGAACGTCACGGCGATCGGGCGCGGCTCCCCGGCCGGCTACGTCACCGCGTACGCCTGCGACGCACGGCCCGACACGTCCAACCTGAACTTCTCCGGGACGGAGGTGCGGCCGGGCGCCGTCCTTGCGCCGGTGTCCGCCCAGGGCGACGTGTGCCTCTACGTCTACGGCGTGGCCGACCTGATCGTCGATGTGAACGGCTGGTTCCGACAGCGCTAGGTCCATGGGGCGGGGGACATCCCCCGCAACGCCCCCGTGCCGGTCCCTACCGGGCCGCAGCGGGCGCGGCGGTGCCCTCCAGCGTGCCGCGCCACAGCGCGGAGCCGCCCAGGCCGTCGTTGAGCACCACCCAGGCCTCGCCGGTGCCTCCGCCTTCGGGCGGGACCCACGTGAGCGTGACCTCGCCATTCTCCACCCGGTAGCGGGTCTGATCGAACCCGCCGCCCTCGGCGTAGCCGTAGGCATAGCTGTCCTCGGCCAGCGCGCCGGACACGGTGAACCGCAGCGCGACCTCGCTGCCGACGGCGGGTGCCTCCGCGAGCGTCAGCACGGGATTCTCATGCCCCGCGACGCCGCTGCCGAGCCAGATGCGGCGCGTGGCCAGGCTGGTCCCCGCGATGGGAAGATCCCGCATGAGCGCGGTCACGTCCGCCACGTCGGCGGGTGCCAGCGTGCCCGCGCGCGCGGCGGCGATCGCGGGGCACGTGCCCGGCGTGCACGCGAGCGTGTAGGTCGCCACGAGGGGCACCGCGTCCGGAAGCCCGTCGGGGTCCCATCCGCCGGGGGGCCCGCCCGTGTCGCCGTCCCCGGTGTCGGCCTTCCAGCCGCTGTCGGCCCCCGGAGCGGGCGCGGGAAGCGGGATCCAGGCCGCGGCGGCCTGCCAGAGCGCCACGACCCAGGGCGGAACCCAGCGCGGTGCGGCCCGCGGCGCGGGGCGTCGGAACGGGGGCCCGCCACCGGACGGGACGCCGGCGAGGGCGGGGGCCCGGAAGGTCGCGGAGAAGCTGCCGTCCTCGGCCGGGTCGCCGGCGGCGTACCACGCGAGCCCCAGATCGGGCTCCAGGCACCCGTCGCCGAGATCGGTGCAGGTCCAGGTCAGCACCTCGAAGCCCGCGTCGGCCGGGTCCACGATGTGGCTCGTGACCGTGGTGGCCTGTCCCGGCCCCACCTCGGGCGGCTCCGCGATCATGGCCACCACGCGCAGCTCGGTGAGGGTGGTCTCGTCGTTGAGGCCGCCGCAGGCCGCGAGCAGGAGAAGGGTGGTCATCAGAAGCTCCCCTTGACGCCGAAGGCCGGCAGCGGCGGGTTGCCGGTGATCGGCGTCTCCTGCGCGAAGTCGTAGCTCCACGACATGACCTCGACGTTCTTCGCGTAGAAGGCGTTCTGGAGGTCGAGGTAGGCGGTGAGCGTCCAGCTGCGGAAGGAGAAGTCCTTGTCCACGCGCAGATCCACGCTCCAGAACGGCGGCAGGCGCTCGCTGCTGGCCTTGCCGTACACGGGGAAGAAGCGCCGGGAGTCCAGGTCGTAGAGGCGGTTCACCACGGGGGTGAACGGGTCGCCGGAGGTGAAGCGCACGCGGCTGCCGAGCCGCCACCCGCGGTTGAGCTCCCGGCTGACGAGGGCGTTGACCACGAGCGGTTGGTCGTAGCGGAACAGCCGCTCCTCGCCGGACCGGTTCGTGCGCTCCGAGTGGCTTCCGGTGACCGCCAGCAACGCCACGCTGTCCGCGGTCTGGCGCTTGAGCAGGCCCTCGAGGCCGCACACCATGCCGCTGCCGGCGTTGGCATACCCCTCGAGATCGAAGGGCCCGCTCGGCGGCGGGCCGGTGAAGAAGGCGAAGCGGTCCTCGCGACCCACGACCAGGTCGTTGAGCACGTTGTAGAACGCGTTGGACTCGAACGTGAGGTCCCACGGCAGGACCTGCTCCACGCCGAGGGAGGACTGCAGGCTCCACGGGGCGGTCAGGTCGGCGTTTCCGTCGCCGGAGGGGGTGAGCTGCCGGGTGGTGGGCCACTGGCTGTAGCGCCCGACGCTGGCCTTCACGAGCGTTCCGGGCGCGGCGTCGAGCTTGGCCACGAAGCGGGGGTCGACGGCGAACTTCGCGAGGTCGCGCAGGACCAGCGCGTCGGCGCGCAGGCCGGGGATGAACGTCCAGTCGCCGGCGCGCACGGTCGCCTCGGCGTACGCGGCGGGGGCCAGGAGCGGCGTGTCGCCTTCCTCGCGCTTGGTGCCGAAGCGTTCCACGTCGTAGAGGAACCGGTCGACGCCGCCGAGCACGTCCGTGCCGAGCCGCCAGCCGACGGGACGGTCGGTGTCGGCCGTGCGCACGAACTCCTGGCGCAGGTTGCCGAGCACCGGGCGCTCCCAGGCCTCGCCGGACTTTCCGACGTCGAAGGTGTTGTCCTGCGGCCCGCCCACGAGCACGGTCTCGCTGCTCCAGCCGCCCGGGAGGTCCTGTGCCCAGCGCAGCCGCAGCTTCTGGAAGCTGGTCCCGAAGGAGAGCCCGTCGCCGTCGTTGGCCCCGGAGAACCGGAACCCGTCGTCGCTGGCGAGCAGCAGCGCGTCGAAGGTGCCCCCCCGCGCGCGGTGCACCACCCGCGCCTGGGCGTCCCAGTAGCGCGGCGTGCGGATCGTGGTGCCGTTGCCCATGGCCTCGAAGATGGGGTCGAGGAACACGTCGACGTAGCTGCGCCGGGCGCTGAACGACACCGCGGTGCGGTCACCGACCCGGGCCTCCACGAAGGCGGTGGACTGGTACACGTCGACGGCGAGGTTGCCGTTGTTCTTCTCGGGGAGCGTGTCGTCCGTGCGGATGTCGACGAGACCGCCGAGCACGCGGCCGTAGCGCACGCCGAAGTTGCCCGGCAGGTAGGCCACCTCCGCGACGAGGTCGCTGTTCACGACGGTGGTCAGGCCCGAGAAGTGGAAGACGATGGGGATGCCGCCGCCGTCGAGGGTGTACTGGCTGTCCTCGGGTGCGGTGCCGCGGATGATGAGCTGGCCGATGCCGAGGGGGGGGCGTGCCACCCCGGGAAGGTTCTGGACGACCTTCACGACGTCGCCGTTCGTGCCCGGCAGGTAGCGGATCTCCTCGACGCTCAGGACGCGCTCGGTGACCTCGGGCGGGGTGCGCTCCCGCACGATGTCCAGCGTGTCGGAGCCGCGCACGTTCTCCTCGTCGCGCAGCAACACGAGGTCGAGCAGGGTGACGCGCCCGGCCGCCACCTCCACGGAGGTGGCCTGCGTCTGGAAGCCCGGCGCCACCGCCGCGACGAGCCAGGTGCCCGTGGACAGCTCCTCGAGGGCGAAGCGCCCGTCCGGTCCCGAGCGCACGGTGCGCGGGGCACCGTCGGGCCCGACGAGCCGCACCTCCGCGTTCGCCAGCCCCGCGCCGGCCTCGTCCCGCAGCGTGCCGCGGAGGGCCTGGACACCGACGACGGTGCGGGTGAACACCACGCGGAACTGGATGCTGGCCGGTGCCGGGGCGCCCGTGTCGTCGAGGGCGGGCGTGAAGGCCAGGGCCGGCGCCAGCGCGAGGGCGGCGGCATCGAAGGCAGGCCCGCCGCTCGTGGCGATCGCGGCCTTCGCCACGGCGCCCGTGGCGTCGAGGTCCAGGGCCAGCACGACCTCGCCGCGCGTCGCGTCGGGCGGGGCGTCCGCGGGCCACGCCGCGGGCACGGGGGCGCGCAGGGCGGGCAGCCGGGGCCCGGCCGCGGGATTCTCGGCGCCGAGGGGGGGCGTTGCGGGGGGGCCTTCGCCCCCCCGCCCCAGGGAGGACGGCTCCTCCGCGTGCGCCACGCCCACCGACAGCGCGGCGAGGAGCGGCAGGAGGACGGTCGGGGTCGCGTGCATGGTGGGTTCTCCGGGGAGCGTAGCACGTTCCGACTCAAACCCGCTACAAACCCGTTGCACCCGTCGCGCGTTAGGATGCGCGCATGAACATCCTCGTCACCGGAGCATCCCGCGGCATCGGCGCCGCCATCGCCACCACCCTCGCCGGGGAGGGCCGCACGGTCGCGGTGAACTACCTGCAGAACGAGGCGGCCGCGCGCGAGGTCGCCGGCGCGGTGGAGGCCCGCGGCGCGCGTGCCGTCGTGGTGCAGGCCAACGTGCGCGGCGAGGAGGACTGCAAGCGCCTCGCGGCGGTCTTTCCCGAGGGTGTCGACGTGCTGGTGCACAACGCCGCGGTGGGCGCGTTGAAGCCCTACGCCACGCTGCGCACGAGCCATTGGGACCTGACGATGGAGAGCTCGCTGCGCCCGTTCTGGCTGCTCACGAAGCTCTGCACGCTGCGGCGCGGCGGGCAGGTGATCGGGATCAGCAGCCTGGGAAGCCGTGGCTACATTCCGGGCTACGCCGCGATGGGTGCGGCCAAGGCGGGCATGGAGGCGCTCACCCGGCAGCTCGCGGTGGAGCTTGCGCCGCAGGGCGTGCGCGTGAACACCGTGTGCGGCGGGCTCGTTCGCACGGACGCCCTGGCCTACTTTCCCGAGGGGGCGGCGATGCTGGAGGCCGCGGAGCGTCTCACGCCCCTGGGGCGCGTGGGGACGCCGCAGGACATCGCGGATGCCGTGTCGCTGCTGTGCGACCCGCGCGCCGCGTGGATCACCGGGCAGGTGATCGTGGCCGACGGCGGGCTGTCCGCGGTGTAGGCCGGCGTCAGCCCGCGGGGCGGACGTCGAAGCCCGCGTCCTCGACCGCCCGGGTCAGGCGCGCGCGGGGAACGTCGCCGGTCACGACGGCCTCCCGCGTCTCGAGGGACACGCGCACGGCGGTGACGCCGGGGACGGCGCCGAGGGCGCGCTCGACGGAGAGCACGCAGCCCCCGCAGGTCATGCCGTCGATTCCGAGGGTGATGGGTTCCATGGACGCTCCTGGCGCGCGTTGGCCGTGGCGAAGCCGGCCGTCGTGCGGTAGTTTTCCGCAGCGCGGAGGATAACGCGATGCTCGGCTTGTTCCTGTACACGCTCGTGGCCTGCGACAACTCGGAGGTGCTGCCGACGAACGTCGACGGGCGCCTGGCCGACCTCGAGGCGCTCGCGGAGACGCAGGCGGCGCAGATCGCCGCGTTGCAGGCGCAGGTGGCCACGCTCGAGGAGGCCGACGCCGCCGCGCGCATCGCCACGCTCGAGACGGAGCTCGGGGTGGGCGGGGACCCGGCCTTCGTGAGCCGCATCGACGCGCTCGACCAGGGCCTCGTCTCGCTCGACGCACGCCTGACGGCGTTCGACGCCGACCTGGACGTCCGCATCGAGGACGCCACGGGCCAGGCGGTGACGCGGGCGCTGTCGGATGTCCCGGCGTCCGGGGGCGCGTCGTACTTCCAGCGCATCGTGGACGCCTCGGCGGGCGTGCAGTCCCTCACGGCCCGGGCGGACGCGCTGGAGGGCGCGGTGTTCGAGGAGGACCTGTTCGGCGGGATCCGGCTGGACGACGCCGGAGACCCCGTGTCGCGCCTTCAGGACGTGCTGGCGCGCCTCGAACTCCTCGAGGGCGGTGGCACGACGGTGAGCGGGGTGCTCCAGGAGGTGGAGACCCGGCTCGAGGCCCTGGAGACCCTCGGCGGGATGTTGGAGTCCGCGGTCTGGGAGACCGACGCGGACGGCGCGGTGGTGGTCGTGGGCGGCGAGAACGTCCTGCGCGTGGATGTGCTCGGGGACTTCGTGGACACGCTCGACGCGGCGCTCACGGGCGTGGAGTCCCGCGTGGGGCTGGCGGAGGCCGCGCTGCTGTCCATCGACGACGAGCTGACCACCACGGACACGCTCGGCGCGCCGCTGCGGGTGATCGCGCAGCTCGAGGCCGCCGTGGCGCAGATGGTGACGGACACGGAGCTCAGCGACGCGGTCACGGCGGGCGACGACGCCCTGTGGGACGTGCTGGGCCGGTCCCCCACGCTCGGGCAGAGCGTGCGGCAGGAGATCGCGGACCTTCGGCTCATGGAGGAGAACATCGATCCGGCATTCCTCGAGCAGCTCGGAAACTACGTGAGCGTGGGGACCGATTCGTTCGGTCGTCCGCGCGTGCTCGTGTCGGGCGCGAACCTCCAGGTCCGCGCATGCGATCCCGCGGATACCGCCGCGGTCTGCGACGGGCGTGGGAACCTGTTGGTGGGGGATAATCGC
>JBDLRI010000124.1:0-4482 GCA_039800105.1 Pseudomonadota bacterium | reverse complement strand
GCGCGAGGGCGTCGACGAGCTGCGCCACCGGCACGCACGGGGGCACCTCGGCGCCCTTGCGCGGCTCGTGCGCGGTCCAGGAGACGAAGACGTCCCGACGCGCGCACAGGAGCGCCTCCAGCAGCACGTGGCCATCGCGCACGTCGAGGGCATGCTCGCCGTCGATCGGGACAGCACGCGGATCCCAGGCCGCATGGCGTCCCTGCCGCGGCCAGGCGCCGGTGTTCATGCCGAGCAGCGCGACGAAGGCGTGCGGCGTGGCGCTGGCGGGTCCCAGCGGCGCGAGCACGACCGCGCTGGCGTTCTCGGTGGCCCCGCGCGCCGGGAGGTCGAAGCGCCGGGCGAGCAGCCGGCGCACCGCGTCGGGCGACAGCGGCACGGTGGAGTCGTCGGGGAGCGCGTCGGCGAGGGCGGAGCGCACGTCCTGCGCGAGCCACGCCGTGGTGTCGCCGGTGCGGGCGAAGCGCGGGAGCGTGTCGAAGAGCAGCTCCCGCCAGGCGCGCGCGATGCGCGGGATGGGCGTCGCGAGCGCGCTCCGCAGCGCTTCCAGCTCGCGGAGCAGCGCCACCAACGCGCCGGTCGTGTGCAGTCGCTCCCGCGAGCCGCTCGCCATCGCGGCGCGGGGAGGCCGGGCGGGGTCGTCGGACGGGACGGGGTCATCGCCGGCGCTCGGGAACACCACGCCGAGCGCGTGCCGTTCCATGCCGAAGGCGAGGGTGTTCGGCGCGTAGTCCAGCCGGTCGTCGTCGCGGCCGTACACCGCGACCCGGTCGGCGGCGTCGAGGCCCCAGCGCGCGCCGGAGTCGCGAAGGGTGTCCGCGAGGTCGGCCACGTCCTCCGTGGAGAGCGCGAACGCCCGCTGCACGGGTCCGCGCGACAGCAGGGCGACGACGCCGGCCGCTGTGAGCCGGTCGGTGCACAGCTCGAACACCTGCAGCAGCACCTCCGCGAGCGGGTTGGTGCGCGAAAGGCCGAGGTTCCCGACGCTGAGCGGGATGGCGGGCACGCGCACGTCGCCGTGCACGGGGTGCGCGCCGGTGCCGGTGCGCGCGAATACGGCCTGCACGAGAGGCGCGTAGGTCTCCAGGTCGGGCGTGAGCACCAGCACGTCGCGCGGCTCGAGCCCACCCGCGGCGAAGGCGTCCAGGAGCACATCGCGGAGGGCCTCGACCTCCCGCTGGGCGTCCCAGCAGGCGTGCAGCTGCGCGAGCGGCGCCGCGACGGCGGGCGGCTGGTCCGGCGCGCCGCGCAGCGCGGCGTGCCAGAAACGCAGCACCGGCAAGGCTTCCGACGGGCCGGGGGAGGCGTTGCGGAGGGGGTGTCCCCCTCCGCCCCAGGAAGCGCGCGACCATGCGGACCGTTCGGCCTCCTCGGCAGCCTGGAAGCTCGATGCGAACGGGTCGAGCGCGGGTGGCGACGGCTGTGTCCACCGTTCGGGGGCGACGGTGGGGCGGTGCCACCGGACGTCCCAGGTGCGGGCGAGGCGCGCGATCGTGTCGCGATCGGCATCGCGGACGGTCGCGAGGCCGATCAGCACGAGCGGGGAGGGCGGCGGCGGGGTGGTCGGGCCGTCGCGCAGGGCGTGCCGCCAGGCCGCGGGTCCGTCGGTGTGCAGCGCGAGCGCGGCGCAGGTGGCGCGGAGCCACGGGGCGATGGGTGGGGCGTCCGCATCCCCGCCGGACCATGCGACGACGTGGGCGGGACGTGCCCGGGAGAGGTCGAGCAGGCAGGCCGCGACCTCCCGTGCGAGGCCGAGCGCGCGCCAGGGCACGGGTCCCGCGTCGAGCGGGCCGACGTAGGCGCGCAGACCGTCGAGCTCCGGCCGGTCGCCGAGGGTCCGCCAGGCCTCGAGGATGCGCGTGGCGAGGACGTCCTCGGTCCATGCCTCCGGTGCGGGATGCTCCCACCACGGGCGCGCCGCGTCCTGCGCGGGGACCCCGGCAGCGTATGCGGCGGCTGCATCGAGCGCCTGGTCGAGCGTGAGGGTGCGAAGCCCCGCGGAGATGCGGTGGGCGTGGGCAAGCTGGTGACGGAGCCATCGGGCCTGCCGGTGGCCCTCGACCACCACGGCGACCGGCGCCAGCGGGTCCGCGTCGCGCCAGAGGGCGTCGCCGGCGGCGTGGGCCGCAGCTTCGAGGTCCGGGTGGAGCTGCAAGGTCAGGGGCATGCCGGCCTCTCGCGACGGGGAGGCCTAGCGTGGCAAATCGGTTCGCGCCCGGCGGGGGCGGTGTCCGGAAACGCCGCGACGTGTCGTCCAATGGGACGAGGAGGTTTGCATGGGTGAGAAACAAGCTGCGAGCACGTGGGATCCCTACCTGACGGTGATGGCCCTGATGTGGACGTTCGTGTGCGGCGCGACGGGGTACCTGGCGGGGTCGGCGGTGGAGCCGACGCAGAAGCCGGTGCAGTGCCCGCCGCCCGAGTACGTCGTGCTGCCGACGCCGGAGTACGAGACGCGCGTGCCGCTGCTCGCGCTGGAGGATCCGTTCGAGGGGGTGAGCATCCCCGAGCCGGAAGAGGACATGGCGTGGCCGGTCCCCGTCGCGGCCCGCTGCCAGTGGACGCGCGTCTCCGGGGTCGGCCCGCGGCTGGAGAGCGGGGCGCCCGGGCCCGGGATCCCCACTGATTTCAGCAGCGGCATCAGCGTGGCGTTCGAGAACGGGGTGGGCCTCGTGTCGTACACCTCGAACCCGGCCATCGAGAGCACCCGCGTCGGGTCGCGCGTGCAGGTGTGCCTCTACGAGCAGATGCGCGGCTGCCCGCCCGGCGACGACCGCGGGAAATCCTACCGGGTGTACGACCCCACGCAGGGAATCGCGTGGTCGATGGGCGACAGCCAACACGTGTGCGGCGGCGCGTGAGCGTCGAAAAAACGCGGGTGGCGATCCCCGGTTTTCGGAGCGGCGACGGTCTGTCTCACGAACCCATGGAGGATTCATGAGAGTGGATGATGTCGTTTCCTGCCTCTTCGACATCTGGGTGGCAGCGGTGGAAGACGGGACGGTGCCGCAGTCCGCGATGCTGCTCGGCACGCCGGGTGTCGGCAAGACGAGCGCCACGCGCGTGCTCGCGGCGCGCATGACCGCGTGGATGCGCGCCCGCGGCGCGACCCGTGACGCGGTGTGCGAGGTGCGGGATCTCACCAGCACGATGCCGGAAGACTTGGGCGGGCTGCCGTTCCGGGAGGGCGCGTGCACCCGCTACGCGCCGCAGGCGTGGTTGGCGGACGCCTGTGCCGAGGATGCCTACGGCGTGCTCGTGCTGGACGACCTTCCCGCGGCCTCGACGGCCGTGCAGGTCGCCAGCCGCCAGCTCGCGCTGGAGCACCGGGTGCACGACTCCGCGCTGTCCCCGCGCGTCATGGTGCTCGTGACGGGCAACCGTCGCCAGGACCGCAGCGCTGCCACGACGCTGCCGGCGCACTTCCGCAACTCCGTGCTGATGCTGGACATCGACGTGGACCTCGACGCGTGGATGCAGTGGTACACGGCGCAGGGGCTGGACCCGCTCGTCACGCGCTACCTGGCGTTCAAGCCGGCCCACCTCGGCGTCGGCGGCCACGAGACGGTGCCTGACGGGCCGTTTCCCACGCCCCGGAGCTGGGCGATGCTCGGCCGGCTGCTTCCGCTCGCGCGACGGAGCGGGCACATGGAGGAGTTGGCCGCGGGCCTCGTCGGACGGGGCATCGCTGCGGAGCTGTGCGCCTACGAGGCCGCCCAGGCCGAGCTTCCGAACCCCGACGACGTCCTCGCGTGTCCGGAGACCGCCGTGCCGGATCCCGAGACGACCCTCGAGTCGCCGGACCGCATGGTCGCGCTGGTGACGGCGCTGGCCGAGCGCACGGCGACGCACGCCGCGAACGTGACGGGCCCGGCGCCGTACACGCGGTACCTGCGGGCACTCGCCTGGGTGACGGCGCACGGCGGCCGCGACTACGTGTCCACGTCCATCGCGGCGCTCCTTCGGGCGGGCGGGGACATGCGGCGGCTGCAACGGGCGCTGCCCGCGTTGCGGCGCGACGAGGGCGTCCGGTCCATGCTGTCGGCGGTCGCCGCCTGCTTCGCGGAGGCCTGAGATGCAGGATCCCACGATCGCGCGGTTCCATGCGGCCCGCATGTGGCTCACGGTGCGCATCCCGTTTCTCGGGCACCTCATGCTCCGGCTCACGCCCCGCGTCGCCACGCCCCACGACAGCGTGCGAACGATGGCCGTGACGCCCGACGGCATCGTGTACATCGATCCCACCTTCGCGGAAGGGCTGTCGGACGGCGCCTTCCGCGCCGTGGTCTGTCACGAGCTCCTGCACGTGGCGCTGGGCTTCTGGATGCGGTGCGGGACGCGCGCGATGCATCTGTTCAACCTGGCGCACGACCTCGTCATCAACGACATGCTCGACACCTGGGGCGAACGCTTCGGCGACGCCTTCCGGCTGCCGGAGTGCGCGGTGCGCGCGCCGTGCATCGGCGGCCGCAGCGCCGAGGA
>JBDLRI010000123.1:0-15666 GCA_039800105.1 Pseudomonadota bacterium | reverse complement strand
GACAAGGCGCTGCTGTTCTTCCCCGACGTGGTGGCGTTCCACAAGGGCGAGGCGTGCCGCTTCTGCGCCGCAGACTCTCGCTGCGACGGCTTCTTCGCCACCTACCTGCGTCGCCCGGGGTTCCCGGCGCTGGCACCCGTCGAGGCGCCGACGCCGACCTGAGGCCGCGCGCCCGTCAGACGTGTACGCGCTTGAGGCGGCCCACCGCCTCGATGCGCTCCTCCGCGACGCGGTTGGCGGCGATGGCCGTGGTGAGCCCGTCGGCCTGGGCGCGGTTGATGACGCGCTTGGTCGTGTTGAAGATGTTGGCGGCGTCCGACATCGCCTTGTCGCGACCATATCCCTTGAGCTCGCTGTACACGTTGATGAGCCCCCCGGCGTTCACGACGTAGTCGGGCGCGTAGGTGATGTGGCGCGCCGCGAGGGCCTCGCCGTCGCGGGTCTCGTCGTCGAGCTGGTTGTTCGCGCCGCCGCACACGATGGGCGCCTTGATCATCGGGATCGTGCGCGGGTTGACGATCCCGCCGATCGCGCAGGGCGCGAGGACATCCACGTTCGCGCCGTAGAACTCGTCGCCTTCCAGGACGGTGCCGCCGAACTCCTCGAGCGCGCGGGCGATGCGTCGCCCGGAGATGTCGGCGTAGGCGAGCCGCGCGCCGGCCTCGTGAAGGTAGCGCGCGAGGTAGTAGCCCACGTTGCCGATGCCCTGGATCGCCACGGTGCGCCCGGAGACGTCGGGGGACCCGTACAGCACCTCGAGGCACGCGCGGATGCCGTGGAACACGCCCCAGGCCGTCACGGGCGACGGGTCGCCGGAGCCGCCGTGCGCCGCCGCGGAGCCGGTCACGTGCTGGGTCTCGCGGCGGATGTTGTCCATGTCCTCGACGGTCGTGTTCATGTCCTCGGCGGTGATGTAGCGGCCGTTGAGGGACTGCACGAAGCGGCCGAACGCGCGGAACATCGCCTCGGACTTGTTCGCCGAATCGCCGAGGATCACGGCCTTTCCCCCGCCCAGATCCAGCCCGGCCACCGCGGCCTTGTAGGTCATGCCGCGGGAGAGCCGCAAGACGTCGCGCACCGCGTCGGCCTCGGTGGCGTAGTCGTACAGCCGGCATCCCCCGAGCGCCGGACCGAGCGTGGTGTTGTGCACGGCGATGATGGCGCGCAGACCGACCTCGTCGTTGCGACAGAAGACCACCTGCTCGTGATCGTAGGAGGCGAGCTGCTCGAAGAGGGACACGCGGGACTCCGGGAAGGCCCCTCCCCTAACCGGTTACCCCCGGGCGGTGTCAGCCCTCGTCGCCCTGCTGCTCGCGTGCGTGGCGGACCCGTCGTCGTCCGCACCGTCCGACCGCCTCCCGCCTGCGCGTGCGCATCCCGTGCCCGAGCTTCCCTCCGCCCTGGGGCGGGGGGTTCCACCCCCCGCAACGCCCCCCGCGGCCAGCACCCACCGTCGCCCGCGACGGGTGGTCGTGATCGGCGTCGACACCCTGCGCACCGACGCCGTCGGCATCCACGGCGCCACCCGTGACACCACGCCCGAGCTGGACGCATGGGCCTCCCAGTTCGTCGTGTTCGACGACGCCTGGGCACCCGCCCCCCGCACCGTTCCGAGCTTCCGTACGGCGTTCACGGGCACCTGGCCGCCGCGCGCCGCGCAGGCGGCGACCCTCGCGGAGCGGCTCGCCGCGCACGGCTTCCGGACCGTGGGATTCTCGGCGAACGTGCACCTCGTCGCGCGCCTTGGCTTCACCCGGGGCTTCGCGGAGTGGACCCACGAGAACGGCGCGCGGGCCGGCGCGCAGGTGGATCGCGCGCTGGCCTGGCTCGCGTCGCACCCGGACGACGACGCCTTCCTGTTCCTCCACATCATGGACCCGCACACCTGGTACAACGCGCCGGAGCCGTGGGGGAGCCGTTTCCAGCAGGACCCGCGCCCCGCGGACCTGCCGGCGGTGTTCGAGCGGTGGCGCATCGTGCGCATGATGACGCGTCCCGGGTGGACAGCCGCGCACGCACGCTGGATCCGCGCCGCCTACGACGGCGAGGTGGCCTACGTCTCCGCGCAGTTGGACCGTTTCCTTCGGGCCACCCTGGCGCTGGCGGGCGACACCCTCGTCGTGCTGCACAGCGATCATGGCGAGGAGTTCTGGGAACACGGCGGCTTCGAGCACAACCACACGCTGTACCCGGAGCTGACCCGCGCGGCGCTGTGGATCCGGCCGCCGGGCGGCTGGGCGGGCGGCCCCCACCGCGTCGCCGCCCGCGCGAGCCTGGCGGACATCGTCCCGACGGTGATGGAGCTCGTGGGCGCGCCCGTATCGGACACCGACGGGATTTCGCTCGCGCCGTTCCTGCGCGAGGATGCCGGGGCGACGGCGGCTCTCGCCGCGCGCCTCGACCAACGCGCCTTGCCACTCGGCTGGCTGAACTTCGGCACGGAGCGGTGGGGCAGCGTGAGCCGCGAGGGCCTCTACGTCCTCCACACCGGCAGCGGACAGGAGGAGCGCTACGACCTGACGCGCGACCCCCGCGCCACCCGTGACCTCGCGCAGCACACCGCCGACGACGTCCGCGCCGCCGCGCGCGTCGCGCTGGCCGCAGCGCACGGGGGACGCGCACCCCTCGCGTGGCGAATCCCGCTCGGCGGCAGCCGCGACCCCGTCCTCGTGCGCTTCGACGGCCCCGTCGAGTCCGTCGGCGTCCTCGACCCCGAGGCGCTGCGCCCCGTCCGCGCCAACCTCGAGTACGGCGAGGCACCTCCGCGCACGGCCGAGGACGTGGCGCGCGTGACCCTCGACGCCGCGCGCACCACCCTGCGCATCGTGCCGGGACGCGCGCCGGACGGCGGGGTCGTGGTCGCGGTGTGCGCGGTCGCCTGTCCGCAGCTTCGGGATCCCCGCCCGGAGGGCGCTACCGTGGCGCCGTTCCTCGTACGCGGCGTGGACACCCCGACGGCGACGCCCGGCCTCGGCGCGGACCTGCGCGGAGCGCTCGAATCCCTGGGCTACGTGGACAACCCCGGCGCGAAGTGACCGAGCCGCTCACGTCTCGCCGCGCGTGCTCTCCATGCTCCACACGCTGTGCACACGGATGCGCGCCCCGGACGACGCCAGCTTCGCGTGACACGCGAGCCGGACGTCGGGGCGGCCGGCGTGCTTGTCGGCCAGCAGGCGCTGCTCCGCCGCCGACGGCGCCACCAGGGCGTCCGCCCCGGCGAGCACGTCGACGTGACAGCCGCCGCAGTGCCCGTCGGGGCAACCCGTGGCGATGGGCGTCGCCAGCGTCTGCGTCGCCATGACGAGCGTGTAGCGCGGCTCGCACCGCACGGTGTGCGCGCTCCCGTCCGGCAGCATCACGTCGAGCTGCACCGTCTCCTCGGCGCGCGCCGCCGCCGGCCCCAGGCCGAGCGCCTCCTTGAGCCGACGACGCAGGCCGAACGGGGTCACCGGGACTCCCGCTCGTTCTCCTCGAGCCGCTGCGTCAGGAAGGTGAACGCGTCGTCGACCGAGTCCGTTCGGAACATCAGGTCGAGATCGCGCTCGGCGATGGTTCCCCACTCGACCATCTTCTCGAGGTTCATCACCGAGCTCCAGTACTCCGTCCCGAAGAGGACCATGGGCAGGGGCTTGGTGATCTTGCCGGTCTGCCGGAGCGTCAGGATCTCGAAGAGCTCGTCGAACGTGCCGAAGCCGCCGGGCAGGATCACCATCGCCTTGGCGAGGTAGGCGAACCAGTACTTGCGCATGAAGAAGTAATGGAACTGGAACGCCAGTTCGGGGCTGACGTACTGGTTGACCTTCTCCTCGAACGGCAGGGAGATGCCCAGACCGATGCTGCGGCCACCCTCGACGTCCTGCGCGCCGCGGTTGGAGGCCTCCATGATGCCGGGACCGCCCCCCGAGCAGACCACGTAGCGTCGACCGCCCGTGCGCTCGAGGGACCACCGCGTGAGGCGCGCCGCCAGCTCCCGCGTGTCCGCGTAGTACCGCGACAGCCGCTGCACGCGCTGCGCACGGGCCAGTTCCTCGCGGGCACGGGCGACGTCCGCCGGATCGTGCATCGCCTCGATGTCGCGCAGGGCGCGCTCCACGGCCGCGGCCGCGTCCTCCGGGGAGCGCACCCGCGCAGACCCGAACATCACGATGGTGTCGTGGACGTCCTCTTCCTCGAAGCGCTGGCGCGGCTCCTCGTACTCGCACAGCAGGCGGATGTGACGCGCAGGAGGGGAATTGAGGAAGCTGAGGTTCTTGTAGGCCTTCTCGGGTGACGGCACGCATGCTCCGGGCTGCCTCACGCATAACCGGTCGGACGCGGTCCGAGTGCGGACCGCGGGATAGGGCCACCGCGCCGATGCTCCCGCTCGCCCTCACGCTGATCGCCCTCGCGGTCCCTCCGCTGTTCGCGGGGGCCGTGACCGCACGGCGTGGCACCGCAGCGGCGCTCGACGGGTTCGTGCTCATCGGCATCCTCGGGCTGGTGTTCCTCGATGTGCTGCCTGACGCCTGGGCGCACGGCGGACCCGCCGCGCTGGCGGCGATGGCGGCGGGCTTCCTCCTGCCCTCGCTGGCCGAACGCCTCGGCCTGCAGGGACGCGCCGTCCACCGCGCGGGGCTCGTGCTGGGCCTCGGCGCGCTGCTCGCACATGCGGTCCTCGACGGCGTCGCGCTCGCGACGAGCGCGCGGTCCCACGTCGGGCTCGCGGCGGCCGTGGTGCTGCACCAGCTGCCCGTCGGCCTGTCCACGTGGCTGGGCACGCGGGCACGCGCGGGGCGTCTGGCCGCATGGGGCGTGATCGCCGCGATGGCGGTTTCCACGCTGGTCGGTTTTCTCACGGGCGGTACCCTCGTGGAGTCCGCCCACGCGCCGCTGGGTGCGTGGATGGGCCTCGCGGCGGGAACGCTCCTGCACGTGGTCGCACACACCGAGCTGCCCGGTGCCGACCACGATCCACGCCGCGCGGGCCTCGGCGCGATCGTGGCCGCGGTGCTCCTCGTCGCCGCGCACGGCGCGCGGATGGCGCTCGGGCCGGAGGCGCAGGATGACCATGGCGCGCTCGAGACCTCGCTGCTCGCCGTGGCCCACCGCTCCGCCCTTCCGCTCCTCGCGGGGCTGCTGGTGAACGCCTGGTCCCACACCTGGGGCGGGACGGGCCGCGGAAGCCGTGCGGGCGTGGCACCGGGGCTGGCGCTCACGGGCGCGCTGGCGGGCCCGCTGGTGGCGGTCGCCGCGTCGCTCGGGCTCCTCGTGCGATGGAGCCGTGACGTCGACGAGGGGACCGACGCGGACGCGCCGCCGGCGGACGCCTCGACGCCTGCTACCGTGATCGGGGCCCACGTGGACCTGCTCGCCCCCGGCTGGCTGGTGGGTCTGTTCCTGGCGGCCGGGGTGGCGGTGGCGGGCTTGCCGCACGGAGACTGGCCGGTGGCCTGGAGCGTGGCGGCGGCGCTGGGTCTCCTTCAGCTCCCGCTGCCGGTGCTCGCGGTGCCCCCCGTGCTCGGATGCCTGGTCGAGGCAGGCATGCATCCCGTCGCGGCCGCCATGGTGACGTACACGGCGGTCGGCTGGCCCGACGGCCTGCGCGGCCGGATGCGGGGCGCCCGGCGCGACGTGCTCGCCGCCCTGCGCGCGGTGCTGCTCGGGTCGGCGATCGCGGGGGGAGCGGCCGCCGCGCTGCCGTGGGTCGCCCGCGCCGTGATGCCGGTCGTGCCGGCCGAGACGGCGCCCGGCACGCTGGATACCTTCGCCCTGCTCGTGGCTGCCTTCCTCCTGGGACGCAGCCTGCTCGCGAGCGGTCCCCGCGCCTTCCTGGGCCGCATGCGCCCGGCGCGCAGCCTCACGCACGAACACCCGGAGCACGCATGACGCCGACCCTTCTCCTCGCCGGACTGGCCCTCGCCCTCACCCCGATGCCACCCCACGCGCCGCACGCGGCGTCCGGCGCACTGCAGGGCACGTTCGAGTCGCGCAGCGGCTCCGCCGTGACGGGAACGGCGCACATGTCGCCGGTGGCGCCCGCGCCGGGACCCCACGGGGGGCACGCCACGCCCTCCGTCCACGTGACGATCCGGATCGAAGGGGCCTCCCCCGGCGACCACGCCGTGCACGTCCACGAGAAGGGAGACTGCAGCGCCCCCGACGCAAGCTCCGCCGGGGGCCACTTCAACCCCGCGGGCGCGCCCCACGGCGACCACGGCAGCGCACAGAAGCACCCCGGCGACTTCGGCAACCTCCGCGTCGGCGCCGACGGCAAGGGGGAGCTGACGCTGGACGTGGGCTCCATCACGCTGGACTCGGGCCCCGTCGGGGTGCTCGGACGCGCGGTGATCGTGCACGAGAAGGCCGACGATTTCGGTCAGCCCACGGGCAATGCCGGCGGACGCCAGGCGTGTGCGGTGCTCTCGATCGCGCCGTGACGCACACGGCGGCGCGCTACGGCTCGATGCCCCAGCGCGCCGGCTCCGTGAACACCGCGACCATCCGGGACGACGCGATGTCGAGTACGACGAGAAGTTCCTCGACGCCGCCCGCCACGAGCGCGAAGGCCACGTCACGCGGACGCTCCTCGAGCGCGCGCACGACCGAGGCGGCGAGGAGCGCGCGGGCGACGTCCCCCTCCCGCTCGAGCGCCTGACGGCACGCCATCCAGCGCTCCAGATGGGCGCGCGGCGCCGCGGACACGACCACGGGCACCCACAGGTCGGTGTCGGGCAGCAACGCCGTCAGCAGCGCCTGCGCCGCCACATCGGGGGCCGGCACGCCGTCGGGCGCCGCAGGGGGCGCGACGGCCTCCACGCTCTTCCGGGACTCCTCCCGGCGCGCGGCGGCCAACGCCTCCTCGGCGGACAGGGCCGGCGTCGGCGACGGACGGTCGAACCCGCGCGGCACGCGGGGCCGCGGCTCGGTCAGGGCTTCCTTCGGCGCCAGCGTACGCAGCGTGGGCGGCACGGCAGGCGCAACCTGGAACGGGGGAGCGGCATCGGACGCGGGTCGTGGACGACGCGGAAACGGCGCCGTCACGTCCTCCGGCGACGGCGTCCGGCGCTGCGCGCGCGCGATGGGCATGGTGACGTCTCCGGCCACAGCGGCCGCGTCCCGCAAGAAGTCCCGAGCCGACTCCGAGTCCTCCGGATCACGACGGGCCAGGATGCGTGCGATCTCCCGTGGGTCGACGCCGGTGCGCGGGAGGTTCGGCCGGGCCACCGGTTTGAGCGGCGCGGGCGCGGGCGCCACGGGCGGCGCGTCGGCGGACGTTCCCGAGGCGACCGGACCCACCGCGTCCGCAGGCACCGCGCGGGTATCGGGCGCGACGGCGTCATCGGGCGGTGGCACGGACTGCGACACGACGATTCCCCTCGCCATGATAACGCGCGCCATGCCCGCTCCCCTGCGTATCTTTCTGGTGCGACACGGACAGACCGCCTGGAACGCCGAGCGCCGCCTGCTCGGACGCACCGACATCCCGCTGGACGACACGGGTGTCCTGCAGGCGCGGGGCGTCGCGGACGCCCTGGCGCGCGCGGGCGTGCGGCCCGCTGCGCTCGTCAGCTCCCCGTTGCGCCGCGCTGCAGCCACGGCACAGGCGATCTCCGCGACCCTCGACGTCGCCGTCCGGCACGACCCGGACCTGGCGGAGATGGACCAGGGCACGCTGGAAGGTGTGCCGGCCGACGTGCTGCGACGTGACCACGCCGCGCTGTTTGCCGCCTGGCGCGCCGATCCGGGCGCGGTCACCCTGCCGGGCGGAGAGTCCTTCGGCGCGGTCCAGCAGCGGGCGCGCCTGGCCCTCCACCGCGCGGTGGACGGCGCCGCGCCGGGGTCCACGCTCGTCGTGGTGTCGCACCAGCTCGTGCTGGGCGCACTGCTGTGCGAATGGACCGACACGCCCCTGTCCGGCTGGAGCCGCTGGGCGCACCGCAACACCGCGTGGAGCGAGCTGGCGTGGGAGGATCCGCCGCGCGTGGTCGCGCACGATCAGGCGCCGCATCTCGAAGGCTCCTGATCCGCCCGGGGGGCGTTGCGGGGGGTGGAACCCCCCGCCCCAGACCCACGACGAATCAGAGGTCGCCGGAGTCGCCGCTGCCCAGCGTGCCGTTCGCCCGCGCCGCCAGGTACGCCTGCATGAACGGGAGGATGCGACCGTCGAGGATGCCGTCCGTGTCGCTCGTCTCGGTGCCCGTGCGCACGTCCTTCACGAGGCGGTACGGGTGGATGACGTAGTTGCGGATCTGGCTGCCCCACTCGATCTTCTTCTTCGTGGCGTTCTGCGCGTCGATGACCGCCTGCCGGCGCTCCAGCTCCTGCTGGTAGAGGCGCGCGCGCAGCATCTTCATCGCCATGTCCTTGTTCTTGTGCTGGCTGCGCTCCGCCTGGCACTTGACGACGATGCCGGAGGGCATGTGGGTGATGCGCACCGCGGAATCCGTCATGTTGACGTGCTGTCCGCCCGCGCCGCCCGAGCGCATCGTGTCGATCTTCAGGTCCTTCTCGTCGATGGTGATCTCGATGCTGTCGTCGACGTCGGGGTAGGCCGCCACGCTGGCGAAGCTCGTCTGCCGCCGGGCGTTGCCGTCGAAGGGGCTGATGCGCACGAGGCGGTGCACGCCGATCTCGCCCTTGAGGAATCCGTAGGCGTACGCGCCCTTGATCTCCAGCGTGCAGGACTTGATGCCGGCCTCCTCCGCGACCTGCTCGTCCACGATGGACACCGAGAAGCCCATGCGGTCGGCCCAGCGGAGGTACATGCGCTTGAGCATGTCGGCCCAGTCCGACGCGTCGGTGCCGCCGGCGCCGGCGTTGATCTCGAGCACGGCGTCGGCCATGTCGCCTTCCTCGCCGAGGAGTCGCTGCGTCTCCATGTCCGCCACGCGCGGGTCCAGCGACGCGAGGGTGCGGTGCGCCTCCTCCAGCATCTCCGCCTCGCCGAGCTCCTCGGAGAGATCGAGCAGCGCCGCGGCGTCGGTGACCATGCGGTCGGCCTCCACCCAGGCGTTCACGGTCTTCTCGAGCATGGCCTTGTCGCGCAGCACCGCGCGGGCGCGTGCGGCGTCGCTCCAGAACTCGGGAAAGCCGGCCTGACGCTCCAGGTCGGCGATGCGCTCCTGCTTCGAGTCGACGTCCAGGTGGCCGCGGAGCGCATCGATGCGTACGCGCAGGGACTGGACGGAGGGGCGGAGGTCGGCGGCGATCATGGCGCGCGCCTAACACGCCCGTCGCGGCTCCCGTTCAGGTTTCGTCGGCCCCCGCGCGCTCCACCAGGCCCGTCGGGTCCTCCCCGAGGACGCGCAGCAGCTCGGCCTCGCGGGACCGCATCTCCACGGCGTCGTCGAGGGTCTCGTGGTCGTAGCCGAGCAGGTGGAGCAGGCCGTGGACGAGGAGGACGCGCAGCTCCCGCGGCATCGGGTGGCCCAGCTCGGCGGCCTGCCGCCCGGCGGTGTCGAGGCTGATCACCAGGTCCCCGAGCACGTCGGGGTGGAGCTCCCCGTCCTCGCCCTCCTGCATCGCGAAGGACAGCACGTCGGTGGGCGCGTCCTTCCCGCGCCAGGTGCGGTTGAGGTCGTGGATGAACGCATCGTCGCAGAGCACCACGCTCAGCTCGGCGCGGGGCATGCCCAGGTGACGCAGCAGCGCCCGGGCGTCGGCCCCGAGCGGACGAACGGGATGCTTCACCCCTTCGCGGGACACGGTGACCGGCATGTCAGGCTCCGGGTTCGGGGGGTCCGGCCGGCGGCACCGGACCGAACGGAGAGAGGATCTCGAGCGTGATGGTGCCCTGGCGCGGCGTCGGCGGGAGCTTGCCGGAGCTGATCGCCCGGGTGCCGGGGTACTCGATGCGATGGTGATGGATGCCGAGGAGCACGTTGGTGAACGTGTCGGCGACCACGTAGATCTCCTTCACGGTGAGCGGGCACTCCTCGAGCTGCCCGTCGTTCATGACGCCGTTCACGATCTGCTGGATCATGGCCCGGATGCGCGCCTCGTCGGGGTGCTGGATCGAACGGCAGGCCGCCTCCACCTTGTCGGCGAGCATGATGACGCCGGCCTCGCGCGTGTCGGGCTTCGGGCCCGGGTAGCGGTAGGGGGCCTCGTCGACGGCCTCCCCGGGTGCCGCGGCCTCCCGCGCCCGTGCATAGAAGTAGGGGATGAGGCCCGTGCCGTGGTGCATGTAGATGTTGTCCACGATGGGCGACGGGAGCCCGTGCTCGCGCGCCAGCGCGGCGCCCTCGTGGACGTGCTGGATGATGACGGCCGCCGAGGCCTCCGGGGAGAGCCGCTCGTGCCGGGATTGCCCGTCGCGCTGGTTCTCGACGAAATACTGGGGACGCACGCCCTTGCCGATGTCGTGAAAGGCGCAGGCCACGCGCGCGAGGAGGGCGTTCGCGCCGATGGACTCGCACGCGGCCTCCGCGAGCGTGCCCACCACCACGCTGTGGTGGTAGGTCCCGGGCGCGCGGAGCATGAGCTGGCGCAGCAACGGATGGTCGTGGCTCGCGAGCTCCAGGAGCTTGTGGTCGGTGAGGAAGCCGAACAGCTCGAAGACGGGAAGGATCGCCAGCGCGACCATCGCGTTGAGGACCCCCGCCAGCAGCGCGACCGCCCCGAGTGCCAGGGCGGCGCGAAGCTCCAGCGGCGCGCCGCCGGCCGCCTGCGCGCCCAGGATCGCGCCGAGCAGCACCAGCACCGTGCCGACACCGCCCGCTTGCAGGCCCGCGCGCAACACGCTGACGCGCTCGCGGGCCTGGCCGACGGCACGCGTGGCGGTCAGCGCCGTGGCGAGGAAATACGCGATCACCGGCACAGGTGCGTCGAGCAATCCTCCGACGAGCACCGACGTGACGGCGGACCACACGAGGGCCGTCTCGCTGTTCATGAGCACCCGCGCCAGCACGGCGCCGCCCGCGACGGGCACCATGAGCGTGAGGGCGCGGCCGTCCAGCGGTGCGGGAAGGTCGAGGGCCCCCGCCGCCCACGCCACCACCCGCGCCGCACCGAGCTCCAGGACGAGCAGGAACAGCAGCGCCTCGTGCTCGTTCGTGCGGCGGGCGAACTTTCGGATCGTGGTGGAAGCGAACGCAGCGACGCTTCCGAGGAGCACGCACGCGATGCCGCCCCACGCAAGCACGCCGACGAGTCCCGCGGAACGTCGGTCCGCGCTCCGGAGCGCGTCGAGGACCGCGACCTGACGCGCCGTCAGGACGTCCCCGTGGGTGGCGACGCGGGTTCCGCGCCGCACCCGCTGCTCGACGGTGCCCACGGCGTCCCGCGCGGCCTGCCGCAGCGCCTCGGTGCGCACGTCATCGCGGACCATGTTCGGCACGACGAGCACCCGCGCGATGCCGGATGCTGCCCGGAGCGCGGCGCCATCCCCGGTACCGGCCAACCGCTCCAGCGTCCGCATGGCGATGGCCTGGCGGGCCTCGTCCACGGTACGCACGCGGGTGTAATCATCGAGGACGCCCTCCGAGCGGGACTCCCCGAGCACGGTGACGAGCGTGAGCGGCACCGCCGGGCGCGGAAGGACGCTGCCGTCGGCCACCACGTAGCGGCGCATCGCCTCGCCCACGAGGTCGATCGCGGCATCCTCCGCGGCCTGCGAGAACCCGGTGGCCACGACGGCGTCGACCTCCACCGACGGAACCTCCGCCCCGAGCGCCCGCACGAAGTCGGCGCGCACCTCGGCCAGCGACGCGGCGTCGTGGGACGCGAGCCGCCGACGCGCCATGTCGAAGGCCTGGCCCACGCGACTCTCGATGCGCTTCACGACGGCGAGGTCCACGACGAAGACTGGCGCCACCGCGGCCGCGGCGGCTTCCTGGCGCGCCGTGGTGGCCTCGACGTCCACGTAGGAGAACGCGACGGGCGCGACGAGATCCCGATCCGCGACCTCTCCGGCCGCATACACGGGCAGTGCGCGCTCCCCCACCCCCGCCAGGAGGACGGCGACACAGACGGCGGCGAGCACCGGCCCCACCCAACGCCGCCCCGGAGCGTCCGGGCGCGCGAGGGCACGGAGCGCCGACCGCACGGTCACGCGGTCGTCCCGTCCACGGGCGCCCGCCCCCCCCGCCGGGCCTCGCGACGCTCCGCGCGCAGCGCGTCCTCCCGCGCGTACGCGCGCACGATCGCGCTCACCAGCGGGTGACGCACGATGTCACGGTCCCCGAACTCCACGATGGCGATGCGCTCGATGCCGTCGCACACCCGCAGCGCCTCCGGGAGCCCCGACCGCGCGTGCTCGGGAAGGTCGACCTGCGTGAGGTCCCCTGTCACGCAGGCACGCGACTCGTTGCCGAGGCGCGTGAGGAACATCTTCATCTGCTCCGGCGTGGTGTTCTGGGCCTCGTCGAGGATGATGAAGGCGTTGTTCAGCGTCCGGCCTCGCATGAACGCGAGCGGCGCGACCTCGATGGCGCCCTTCTGCAGAAGCCGCGCGGCGCGGTCCTCGTCGACCATGTCGTAGAGCGCGTCGTAGAGGGGCCGGAGATAGGGGTTGACCTTCTCGGCGAGGTCGCCCGGAAGGTAGCCGAGCTTCTCGCCCGCCTCGACCGCCGGACGGCAGAGCACGATCCGGCGGACCTCCTCGCGCAGCAGCATCGAGACGGCGACGGCCATCGCCAGGTAGGTCTTGCCCGTGCCGGCCGGTCCGATTCCGAAGACGACGTCATTGTCCGCGAAGGCGCGGACATAGCTGCGCTGGCGCGCGGTCCGCGGGGTGATCACGCGCTTGCGTGCCCCCACGAGCACGGTCTCCGCGTGGAGGTCCGAGAGACGTGCGTCAGGCTCGTCGCGCAGCAGCCGGCAGGCGTGGTCGACCTCTCCGGCGGTGACGGCGGTGCCGCCCGACGTCAGGTCGTAGAGCTGCTGCAGGACGCGCGCCGCGACCTCCACGTCGTCCGGCGTGCCCACCACGCGCACCTGTGCGCCCCGCTGCGTGACCCGCGTGCCGGTGTTGCGCGCCACGCGCTGCAGGTGGCGGCCCAGTTCGCCGGCCAGCTCGCGCAGCCGATCGGCATCGTTGAAGTCGAGCGCACGCTCGGCGGACGGAGAGGACGGTTCGATACGGCACCTCGGAGGGCGGGTCGTCCGCCCGCGGACCGGATAACCCGGGCCCGATGCGCATCGGAATCCCCCGCGAGACCTGGCCCGACGAAGCACGCGTCGCGGCCCTTCCGTCCGCCGCACGCGCGCTCGTGGCCGCCGGTCACGAGGTGCTCGTGGAGCATTTCGCCGGCGTCGCCGCCGGACACCCCGACGACGCCTACATCGCCGCGGGGGCCGAGAGCGTGCCGACGCCCGAGGAGCTCTGTGCGCGCGGGGACCTGCTCTGGAAGGTGATGCCGGCGCACGGGCACGAGGCCCGGCTCGTCGGCGATGCGGAGCGGGTGTGGGACGTGGGGCGGCTCGCCCGCGCCAGCGACACCGTGCGCGCGGCGATGAGCGAGATCGCCGGACGCCTGGCCGTGGAGGCTGCCTCGACGGCCCTGCAGACTCCCCGCGGGGGACGCGGGCTGCTGCTCGGGGGCGTCCCGGGCGTGGACCCGGCCGAGGTCGTGGTCCTCGGTGCCGGTGTGGCCGGCAGCGTGGCGGCGCGGCTGGCCTCCGCCATGGGTGCCCGCGTGCGGGTTCTGGACACGCGCGTGGAGCGTCTGCGCGCGCTGCCCGGCGTCCACTCGGTGGTCGCCACGCCGCATACGGTCGAGCACGCCCTGGCGCTGGCCGACGTGGTGATCGTGGCCGTGCGCGGAGACGATGACACCGTGCCGGTCCTCGCCGATCGCGCGCACCTCGCCATCATGCAGCCAGGTGCCGTGGTCGTGGACCTTTCCGTCGCGCAGCACCCTTCCGGCGACGGCCCCAGCGCGTTCGCGACCACCCCGCGCACGACGCTGGAGTCCCCCGCTGCCATGGTGGACGGCATCGTTCACATCGGCGTTCCGAACCTTGCCGGCGCCGTACCGCGCACCGCGAGCGCCGCGCTCAGCCAGGCCGCACTTCCCCTGCTCCTGCGCGCCGCGGCACGATAGAATGCCGTTCACCCACCCGACGGAGTCCCGGATGTCGCGTCTCGCCTGGCTGTCCCTCCCGCTGGTCGCGTGCGTGTCCGGCGCCTCTGAACCGGACACGGAGGACATGGGCTTCACCGTGAACATCGCGTCGCCGGCCGCCGGCGCGAGCTTCGGCTGGGGCGAGGCAATCCCGTTGGACGTCGAGGTCGCGCGCGACGGTGCGTCCATCGAGCCCGACGCCGTCGCCTGGACCATCGGCGCCTGGGCCGCCGAGGGCGACGCCATCACGGCGGAGGGCGTCCCGGCCGGGGAGCACACCGTGACGGCGGCGGTCCTCGTGGACGGAATCGCAGGTTCCGCGACGACGGCGATCCGCGTCGATGCGCCTCCCGACCTGAACTACCGCGGTCCGATGACCTCCACGCTCGCGCTGGAGGACGGAGAGAACGCCGGAAGCGCCGCGTGCTCGGGCACCGTGGACTTCGTGCTGCAGGGCGGCGCGACCATCACGGGAACCGGCCAGGCCGAGTGCACCTACCAGATCCTCGTGTTCACCGAACGCTTCGACGTCACGTACGTCCTGGAAGGCACGCTGGTACAGGGTGTGGCGTCGGGCACGCTGTCCACCCAGTACGACGGCCAGACCCTGTCGATGCCCTGGATGGGCACGGGGAACTACGGCACGACCATCGGCGGGTCCTTCGACCTCCAGCAGTCCCAGGACGGCGGCTCCATGCACCTCTACGGCGACTTCCAGGCCGACCCCCGGTAATGCATCCGTTCCATCGCACGGAGCTGATCGTCGGCCAGCACGGGTTCGCGCGACTCCAGCAGGCCCGCATGATGGTCGTGGGCCTCGGCGGCGTCGGCTCCTGGGCGGTGGAGGCGCTGGCCCGCGCCGGCGTCGGAACGCTCACGCTCGTCGACTTCGATGACGTGTGCCTGACGAACCTGAACCGCCAGCTGCATGCCACACGGCGCACGGTGGGCGCGAGCAAGGCCGCGCTGATGGCGGAGCGCGTGCGCGCCATCAACCCCAAGGCCCGCGTCGTCTGCGAGCAGATCTTCTACGACGCCGACACCAGCGAGCGACTCCTCGCGGAGCCCCAGGATGCCGTCCTCGACTGCATCGACAACGTGACGGCCAAGGTGCACCTCCTCGCCACGTGCCATGCGCGCGGGCAGCGCGTGTGGAGCGCGATGGGCGCAGGCGGGCGCATCGACCCCACCCGCGCGCGAATCACGGACCTCTCGCGCACCCAGAAGGATCCGCTGGCGCGGGTGGTGCGCAAGGAGCTGCGTCGGCTCGGCATCACCCGCGGCATCGAGTGCGCGTGGACCGACGAGGAGCCCAACGTGCTCGACGCGGACGTCGAGGCGGCGTTCCGCTGCATCTGCCCCACCACAAACGACAAGCACTCCTGCGACAGCCGCAACGTGGTGCAAGGCACGGTGCCGTGGGTGCCGGCCATCTTCGGGATGATGATGGCGGGCGCCGCCGTGAACCGCCTGCTCGCACGCCCCGTGCTCAGCGCCGACCGGGACGCCGTCACGCCGACCCCGGCGGGCGACGTCCGCCTCGACCTGCGTCCGGATCCCGCGGGTCACGCCTGCGGGTCCTGCGACGACCACGGCGAGGCGCCGTAGCGCTCCCACCGCG
>JBDLRI010000122.1:0-9902 GCA_039800105.1 Pseudomonadota bacterium | reverse complement strand
CCGGACGACGGGGCGGCATCGTTCTCCCCGGCGCGCTCCGGGGGTTGTCCCTTGCCCTGCGACGGCGCGCCAGACGGCGACGGAGCCCCCTCCTTCGGGTCGGACGGCGGCGGCGTGGACGAGGACTGCGGCTGCCGACGCGCCGCGATCTCCTTCTGGACCAGCTCCGCGTTGCGGGTGGCGGGCGCGAGATCGGGGTTGGCCGCAGCGGCCGCGCGCAGATCGGCCAGCGCCTCGTCCAGCCGTCCGCCGCGGTAGGCGGCCATGCCGGCGTTGTAGAGGTGCTCCGCACGACGCCCAGGGTCCTGTTTCGCGAGCTGCTCGTAGAGCCGTTCCGCCTCCCGCGGTCGCGAGGCGCGGTACAGGGAGTCCGCGAGCATCCAGGCCAACTCCACGTCCTCGGGGCGATCCACGCGGGCCTGCCCCAGCGCACGCACGGCCTCCTCCCAGCGACCCGCGCGCCAGGCCGCCGCTCCGTCCTCACGCGGGCCCGCCTGCGCGGGGGGAGCGAGCAACAGCAGCGCCAGCGCGAGAATCCCGCCGCGACGCCCAATTCCCGCCGCGCTCGCGAGGGCCATCGCACCGAGGGCCACGGCGAGCGGCCACTGGTACCGCTCCCGCCACACCCGCTCACGCCGCACGCCCCGCGAACCGGCCGCGAGCTTGCCGCGGATCTCGTCCTCCACGATGGCCCGCACGTCGGCGTCCGAGGGAACCGCGCGCGCGTAGGCCCCCCCCGTCGACGCGGCCACACGGCGCAGGACGTCCTCCTGAAGCCGCGAGACGACCACCTGTCCGTTGCGATCTTTCTTGAAGCCGCCACCGGCCAGCGGGATGGGAGCACCCTCCGGCGTGCCGACACCCAGGGCGTACACGTGCACGCCGGCGTCACGGGCGCGCGCGAGGGCCAGGTCGAGCGTGCCGGGATCGCCGTGGTCCTCTCCGTCACTGATGACCACCACCGCACGACCGGCGTCGGCGGGTCCCCGCGACAGCAGCTGCGTCGCGGCATCCAGCGCACCGGGCAGCGAGGTTCCCTGCGCCTGAATCGTCGAGGTGTCGCTCTCGCGGACCGCCCAGAGAAACGTGTCGTAGTCGACCGTCGGGGGGAGCCGGACATAGCTGCCGCCCGCGAAGATCACGAGACCGACGGTGTCGCCGCGGAGGAGGCCCACGAGATCGACCAGTTCACGCCGCGCATGCTCCATCCGCGACGGCGTGACGTCCCCGGCGTCCATGCTGCGCGACACGTCCAGGACGACCACCAGCGCGAGGCCCTCCATGCGCTGCTCCTGCCAGTCGAAGCCGAGCCTGGGCCCTGCGGCGGCGACCACGGACGCCGCGACGGCCACCACCGCGGCCGCGAGCTGCAACGCGCGCGATCGCAGCACGCCCGCCCCCACGAGCGAGGGCAGCATGCCGATGTGGACAATTCGACCGAGCGCGGCACGACGTGCGCGCCACGCCATCCACCCACCGGCGGCGAGCAGCGGCACGAGGAGGAGCGCCGTCAACCATTCCGCGGCGGCCCACGTCACGGAAGCCTCCGGAGCCACGTCTGGGAGAGCACGCCCTGGGCGATCCACGCGACCAGGCCGCCCACCAGCCACGGAAGGTACAGCTCGTCCCGGTGCACGAACTCGCGGGAGCGGGCGGTGGACACCTCGAGGGTGTCGATGTCGGCGTAGACGGCGGCGAGCGCCTCGGTGTCGGTGGCACGGTAATACTTGCCGCCCGTGGTGGACGCGACCGCGCGGAGCGTGGGCTCGTCCACATCGTTGCCGCCGGCCCCGAGAATGCCGAGCAACCCTCGTCCACCGCCCCCGACACCGATGGTGTACACGCGGATCCCGAGGGCCTGCGCGGCCTGCGCGGCCTGAACGGGCGAAACGGCCCCGGCGTTGCTCTGTCCGTCGGTGACCAGGATGACGACGCGCGACGGCGCCTTCAGCGCCTTCATGCGTTTCGCGGCCACGGCGACCGCGCTGCCCACGGCCGTCGCGTTCCGGCCCGCCATGCCGATCTGCACCTGTCCGATGAAGCTCGCGAGGGCCTCGTGATCGAGCGTGAGGGGCACCTGCACGAAGGCCTCCTCACCGAACAGGAGCAGACCGACGCGATCGTCGGGTCGCCCCTCGAGAAACCTCGTCATCACGACGCGCGCGGCGTCGAGACGCGACATGGCGCCCCCGTTTCCGGCCGCCATGTCGGCCTGGTCCATCGAGGCCGAGGTGTCGAGCGCGAGCATGATGTCGAGCCCGGGCGTCTCGCGGATGCTCTCGCGGCGCACCTCTTGCGGACGCGCCAGCGCGACCACGACCGCAACCAGCGCAAGGCTCCCGAGCAACGGCTCCATCACCGAGAGCCCGACGCGCGGGCCCACGGGCGCGCGCACGGAGGCAAGACTTCCGAAGGCCAGCGTCGGCGCGCGTCCCCACGCCCACCACGGCAACAGCGCGAGCGGAAGTGCCGCGAACCACGCCGGCGAGGCCCATTCGGTCACGGCACCGCCTCCGCGAGCATGCTCGGACGCGGCACGACCAGGGCGGCGAAGTCCTCATCCAGGGCCTCGAGCACCGACCCCCGCGCGCCGTGCTCGGAGAACTTCACGAGATCGGTGGCCCCCAGCAGGCGACGCGCGCGCTCCAACTGGGCGGCGGGGAGCTCCGCGGCGAGATTGTCGAGGATCTCACGGGTCGTGCGCGCCGTGGCGGGCCAGGCGTGCGTGGCGTCGAGGTACCGGCGGTAGACGTCGGAGAGCCCGCCTGCGAGGACCTCGGGCTTAAGGTCGTTGCGCGCGCGCAGGGCTGCCCACGCACGTCGCGCGACGACATCCGGCGGCTCCGGCGCGGGGGGCGGCAGCGGCGGACGAAGCCGCAGGTAGGCCCGCCACGCCAACACGCCCGCAGCGCTCACACCCGCCAGTGCCGCGAGCACCCATGGCCAGCGCGGCGGGGCCGCCGGCACGGGGGGCAAGGCGTCCTCGAGCGTCCCGGCGGTCGGTCCCGCCACCCCGATGTCCACGTAGAACGTCGTCGGCGCCGAAGCACCGGGGACCGCGACGTCGAGGACGTAGCTTCCGGGCTCACCCCGGACCTCCCATGTGCTCGAGCCGTCATCCCCCTCCGACACGCGCTCGGCGCGAAGCGGCTCGGGGACGGCGAGCCGCAAGGACGTGGGGAGATGCACACGCACCGGTTCGTCGGCCGCCACCCGGGCCGATTCGACCCACGCCGCGGGCCCGGCGGGAGCCTCCGACCGTGTCTCCCCCGTGCCACACGCGGCCAGCAGGAGGAGACCACCCACGCCGTGCGCCGCGTTCACGCGGACGCCCCGCGGAAATGGCGCTGGAGGACGGCAAAGGCGTCGTCCTCGGTGGACACGGCGCTCGCCCGAGCGCCGCATCGCCGCAGGCCCGCGAGCCGCTCGGACAGGCTTACCCGGGCCGCGAGGGAGCGAGCGTCCACGATGACCTCCCGTCCGGTCTCCGGATCGCGCAGGGTCACGAGCCCCACATCCGGGAGCGCCTCCTCGCGGGGGTCGTGGACGAGGAGGGCATGCACCCGATGCCGCGATGACAGCATGGTCAGAGCGCTGGAGAACGGAGCGTCCGCGTGGAAGTCCGACAGGACCATGACCACGGCACGGCGACGGAGGACCTGGGAGGCCACCGCGAGCGCCCCCGCGAGATCGGTGCCGGCGCCCGTGCGGGCGTGTTCGAAGGCGGCGCGGAGGACCGACCACGCGTGACCCGGCGACTTCCGCGGCGGCACGAAGTGCTCCACGCGGTCGGAGTACGTGAGCAGTCCGACACGGTCGTGGCTTCGAAGGGCTGCGTAGGCCAGGCCACCCGCGAGCCGGGCCAACTGCAGTCGCTTGTCGGTACGCCCGTCGCGTCCGCCACTCCCGAAGCGGGTCGAGGCACTCACGTCCAGCATGAGGAGCAAGGTGAGCTCTCGCTCCTCGCGAAACTCCTTGAGGTACGGCGCGCCGGCCCGCGCCGTGACGTTCCAGTCGATGCGACGCACGTCATCACCGGGAACATACGGACGAACTTCCTCGAACTCCATGCCGGAGCCCCGCACCGCCGAGCGGTAGTCGCCCGCGAGCAGGGAGTCGACGCGTCGACCCGCCTGCACGTGCAGTCGGCGGATTTGGCGGAGCTCCTCCGGCGTAAGCACGGGACCCTCAGGGGGTGCGAAGGGCGGAGAGCAGCTCGCGCACGACCATGTCCGAATCGACGCCGTCCGCCTCCGCCTCGTAGGTCGTGATCACACGGTGGCGAAGCACATCCGGCGCGACGTCCTTGACGTCGTCGGGGGTCGCGTAGTCCCGGCCATCGAGGAGCGCGACGGCGCGGGCGGCTGCGGCGAGAGAGAGGGTTGCCCGCGGCGATGCCCCCACTTGCACCAGACGTGCCAGCGACGCCTGGACCTTGCCGGGCTGCCGCGTCGCCTGCACCAGCGACACGATGTACCCTGCCAACACCGGCTTGATGGTCACCTGGCGGCACAGCTCCTGCATGGCCAGGATCTCCTGCGTGCTGAGAACCGGATCCGGACGCGCCGTCGGCGCACTCGCCCGCACGAGGATCTCGGCCTCCTCCTCCGGCGATGGATACCCGACGCGCAGCTTGAGCAGGAACCGATCCACCTGGGCCTCGGGCAGCGGGTAGGTTCCTTCCTGTTCCAGCGGATTCTGCGTGGCGAGGACCAGGAACGGACGCTCCAGCGGCCAGGTCTCGTCCGCAAGGGTGACCTGGCGCTCCTGCATCGCCTCGAGCAGCGCGCTCTGCACCTTGGCGGGCGCACGGTTGATCTCGTCGGCGAGCAGGATGTTCGTGAAGATCGGCCCTCGGCGCGTCGTGAACTCGCCGTCGCGCGGGTTGTAGATCTGCGTGCCCAGCACGTCGGCGGGCAACAGGTCCGGGGTGAACTGCACGCGCGCGAAGCTGGCGCGGAGAGTCGACGCGAGCGCCTTCACCGCCGTGGTCTTCGCCAGGCCCGGGGGTCCCTCGAGGAGCAGGTGGCCGTCGGCGAGCAACGCCACAAGCAGTCGCTCCACCATGGCCCGCTGCCCGACGATGACGCGCCCGACCTGGGCACGCACTTCGGCCAGGCGCGCTGCGGCCGCACGCACGGCGTCCGCCGTCACCGCCACCTGCTCCGACATCCGGCCTCCGCGCAACGATGCTTCCTAGCTGTACGCCCGGCCGTCGGCACGCGCCGGCGACGCATCATGACCCGAGACGTCCGAGAAGATCCTTCCAGATGCTGCGATCACGCACCTGCGCGTCCTGCAGCGCGGCGAGCTGCCGGACCAGCTCCTCCTCCCGCGACGAGAGGGACTTCGGCACGGCCACGACCATCTGCACCACGTGATCTCCACGCCCCCGGCCGTTCACCGCGGGAATGCCCTTCCCGCGAAGCGTGAACACCTTGCCGGACGGGGTACCCGCAGGTACCGCGACCGTCTCCTCGCCGTCGATGGTCGGCACCTGAACGTCCCCGCCGAGGCACGCGGTGGCGTAGCTGATCGGCACGCGCACCAGCACGTTGGTGCCATCACGGCCGAACAGGTCGTGGGGCCGCACGCGAATGGTGACGTAGAGGTCTCCGGCGGGCGCACCGGCGTCACCGACGTCCCCCTTGCCGCTCAGACGGAGCTGCATTCCGTCGTCGACACCCGCGGGCACGGTGACCTCGAGGCTTTCCGACGTGCGCGTGCGACCGCTTCCTGTGCAGGGCCGACAGGGGTCGCGCACCACCTTCCCGGCACCGCCGCACGTAGGACACGTCGTGCGGATGCGAAGGAACATCTGCGCCTGGATGACCTCACCCTGCCCTCGACAGGTCCCGCACTCCTGCGGCGTGCTTCCGTTCGCCGCGCCCGTGCCATCGCAGGCCTCGCAACGCGCGTGCTTGGGAACGCTGATCTGTTTCTTGATGCCCTTCGCGGCTTCGAGAAAATCAAGCTCCAAGGGGTACTCGAGATCCGCGCCGCGACGTGGGCCGCGACGCCGGGCACCCCCCGAACCGCCAAATCCGAACAGGTCCCCGAAGATGTCCTGGAAATGGGAGAAAATCTCGTCCTGGTTCTGGAAGCCGCCCCCCATGCCGGCGCCCTGGACACCGTCATGACCGAAGCGGTCGTACACCGAACGCTTCTGCTCGTCGCCCAGGATCTCGTAGGCCTCGGCCGCCTCCTTGAAGGCAGCCTCCGCCTGCTTGTCGCCCGGGTTCTTGTCGGGATGCAGCTTCAACGCGAGCTGGCGGAACGCCTTCTTGATGTCCGCCGACGAGGCGTCGCGCGCAACGCCCAGCACCTCGTAGTAGTCACGTCGCGCGGCCATCTGTCTTCCTCCCGTCTCGGTGGGCTCAGGTCTCGGTGAACTCGGCGTCGATCACGTCGCCGTCGCTGCGACCCTCGGCCGCACCGGCCCCAGCGGCACCCGGCGCGCCCGCCGACGCGTAGGCGGCCTCCGCGGCCTTGTGCACCGCCGCCTCCAGCTTGGCGGAAGCAGCCTTCATGGCATCCACCGCATTGCCATCGAGCGCCGCACGGCCTTCGTTGAGCGCCGTCTCGATGGAGCCGACGACCTCGGGCGAGAGCTTGTCCTTGTGCTCACGCAGGGTCTTGTCTGCCTGGTAGACGAGGTTGTCGAGCTTGTTGCGCTCCTCGGTGGCCTCGCGACGCGCCTTGTCCGCCGACTCGTTCGCCGAGGCCTCCTTCACCAACCGCTCCACCTCCTCCTTGGAGAGACCCGAGCCGGCGGTGATGGTGATCTTCTGCTCACGTCCGGTCGCCTTGTCCTTGGCGCGCACGTTCAGGATGCCGTTCGCGTCCAGGTCGAAGGTGACCTCGACCTGCGGAACCCCGCGCGGCGCGGCGGCGATGCCGTCCAGCCGGAAGTTGCCGAGCATGCGGTTGTCGCGCGCCATGGGCCGCTCCCCCTGGAAGACCTGCACGTCGACAGCCGTCTGGTTGTCCGCGGCCGTGCTGAACACCTCGCTCTTGCTGGTCGGGATCGTGGTGTTGCGGGGAATGAGGACCGTGAGAACCCCCCCGAGCGTCTCGATGCCAAGGGACAACGGGGTGACGTCGAGGAGCAGCATGTCGGTCACGTCACCCGCGAGGATGCCGCCCTGCACCGCGGCGCCCATCGCCACCACCTCGTCGGGATTCACGGAGCGGTTCGGCTCCCTCCCGAAGAGCTTCTTCACCTTCTCCTGCACGAGGGGGATGCGTGTGGATCCGCCGACGAGCACCACCTCCGCGACCTCCGAAGGCCCGATCTTGGCGTCCTTGAGCGCCTGGCGACACGGCTCGAGCGTGCGCTCGATCACCGGCTCGATCATCTGCTCGAACCGGGCCCGGGACAGCGTGCGCTCCAGGTGCACCGGGCCGTCCGGCGTGGCACTGAGGAACGGCAGGGAGACGGTGGCGCTCTGCGCTGAACTGAGCTCGATCTTGGCCTTTTCGGCCGCATCCTTCAGGCGCTGGAGGATCATCTTGTCGTTGGAAACGTCCAGCCCGCTGTCCGACTTGAACTCCTTCACGAGCCACTGGATCAGCAGGTTGTCGATGTCATCGCCACCGAGGTGGGTGTCGCCGTTGGTCGACTTGACCTCGACGACCCCCTCGCCCACGTCCAGAATGGAGATGTCGAAGGTGCCGCCGCCGAAGTCGTACACGGCGATGGTCTGCTCCTTCTTCTTGTCGAAACCGTACGCGAGCGCGGCCGCGGTCGGCTCGTTGATGATGCGCTTCACATCAAGTCCCGCGATGCGACCGGCGTCCTTCGTCGCCTGGCGCTGGCTGTCGTTGAAGTACGCGGGCACCGTGATCACCGCCTCGGTCACGGACTGGCCGAGGTAGCGCTCCGCTTCGCGCTTGAGCTTCTGCAGCACCATGGCGGACACTTCGGGCGGGCTGAACTCCTTGCCGTCGATGTCCACCTTCGCGAGGCCGTCCGCCGACGCGACGACCTTGTACGGCACCATCTTCGCCTCGTCCTGCGACTCCTGGAAGCGGCGCCCCATGAAGCGCTTCACCGAGTAGACGGTGCGCGTCGGGTTGGTGATCGCCTGACGACGTGCAGGGGCACCGACGAGACGCTCACCGTCCTTCGCGAAGCCGACGACGGACGGCGTGGTCCGCGCGCCCTCCTCGTTCGCGATGACTTCGGGCCGGTCGCCTTCCATGATGCAGACGACGGAGTTCGTGGTGCCGAGGTCGATGCCGATGATCTTGCCCATGAGGTACTCCTTGCGCGGGGGACACGCAAAACATAGGTTTGAACTGGACGATCTTGGGAAGCCCCAGCCGGGCCGGGCCCCTTCCCCGAAAGGGTAATCCCCGACCCTGCCCCGTCAATGGGGCAGCGCGGCATCGCCTGCACGTCGCTGGCCGGCCCGCAAAAAATCCGGACGCCCATTGACGCGGGGTTGGGCGTGCCTAGCCACTGCCACGCACGGAGGCGCTTCCGCCTCCGTCTGACCTGTGGAGACCCCCATGAACTTCCGTCCGCTCTACGACCGTGTCCTCGTCCAGCGCGTGTCCTCCGAAGCGAAGAGTGCCGGTGGCCTGTTCATCCCCGAGACCGCGAAGGAGAAGCCCCAGGAGGCCCGCGTGGTCAAGGCCGGTCCCGGCCGCGTCCTCGACGACGGCAAGGTCCGCCCGATGATCGTGAAGGAGGGCGACCGCATCCTCCTGAGCCGCTACCCCTCGAACGAGGTCAAGATCGACGGCGAGGACTTCGTCATCGTGCGCGAGGACGAGATCCTCGCGGTGCTCGACTAGCCCTCCCCTTCCCGACCACGCTCTCACCCCTTCCACCTGGAGCACATCATGGCTGCCAAGGACATCCAGTTTCGTGAAGCCGCCCGCGGCGAGATCCTCCGCGGCGTGGACACCCTCGCCAACGCCGTCAAGGTGACGCTCGGCCCGAAGGGCCGCAACGTCGTCATCGAGAAGAGCTTCGGCGCCCCCGTCGTCACCAAGGACGGCGTCACCGTCGCCAAGGAGATCGAGCTCCCGGGCAAGCTGCAGAACATGGGCGCGCAGATGGTCAAGGAGGTCGCCTCCAAGACCAACGACGTCGCCGGAGACGGTACGACGACCGCCACCGTGCTCGCGCAGGCCATCTACCGCGCCGGCTCGAAGCTGGTGGCTGCCGGCGTGAACCCGATGGACATCAAGAAGGGCATCGACAAGGCGGTCGAGGCCGTCGTGACCGACCTGAAGGGGCAGTCCCGGCCGATCTCCGCGAACAGCGAGATCGCCCAGGTCGCGACCATCTCGGCCAACGGCGATTCCGAGGTCGGCGACATCCTCGCCCGCGCGATGGACAAGATCGGCAAGGACGGCGTGCTCACGGTCGAGGAGGCCAAGGGCAACCGCACCGAGCTGGACATCGTCAAGGGCATGCAGTTCGATCGCGGCTACCTCTCCGCCTACTTCGTGACGAACGCGGACCGCATGGAGGTGATCCTCGAGGACGCCTACGTGCTCATCCACGAGAAGAAGCTCACGAACATGAAGGACCTCCTCCCGGTCCTCGAGATGGTGCACGAGTCCGGCAAGCCGCTCCTCATCATCGCCGAGGACATCGAGGGCGAGGCGCTCGCGACGCTCGTGGTCAACAAGCTCCGCGGCAACATGCAGATCGCCGCCGTCAAGGCGCCGGGCTTCGGCGACCGCCGCAAGGCCATGCTGGAGGATCTCGCGATCCTCACCGGCGGGCGCGCGCTCATGGAAGACCTCGGCATCAAGCTCGAGGGGCTGACCAAGGAGGACCTCGGCCGCGCGAAGCGCATCGAGATCACGAAGGACGCCACCACCATCATCGAGGGCGCTGGCGCGGCGGACGCCATCAAGGCGCGCGTCAAGCAGATCCGCGC
>JBDLRI010000121.1:0-13493 GCA_039800105.1 Pseudomonadota bacterium | reverse complement strand
CGACGTGGCTTCGGCCACGCCTTCGCTCGTCTCGGCTCCGCGCGCCGCCCTCGTGACGCGCCGGGCTTGCCTCGCTCGGCGCTGGCAGGGAGGGCCAGGGCCTTTTTCAGCAGCCTGCTAGAACCCCGCGCGCGTGCCGTCGGCGCAGAGGACGCGCACGTGCATGTGGTCTCGGTGGTGCGCGGCGTGGCGCACGATGCCGGTGGTCTGCCACGCCTCGCGCGAGCCCTCGACGGGGAAGACGCGGGCGGCTTCCTCGTGCGTGAGCAGGCCCTGCGACAGCGTGAAGGCCTTGATGCGCACGATGTGCGCCCGGTCGAGCAGGATGAAGTCCACCATGCCCGAGTCGAGGAAGAAGCGCATGAGCTCCCACGTCGCGGCGAGGTCCACCTGCGACGGCGCGAGGTCCAGGAACTGGTTGCGCGCCTGGAACCCGCCCTGCCGGTAGAGGCCGATGTCCGCGTCCACGCCGCCGCGATGGGAGATGTGCCCGACGCTCGGCCCGCCGAACCGGCGCGAGAGATCCCCCACCGCGAACGGCGAGGCCTTCGGCATCGTCCAGCTCATGTGACGGCCGGCCGCGATCACCAGGTCCACGAGGGTGGGGGTGCCCCAGGCGTCGTTCGGCGCGATGCGGCTGTAGAAGAACGGCAGCGCGGGGAGCTGCACGCCGTCGCGGAGGGACTGGTCGGAGCAGCTGCCCCACGCACCTCCGGTGTCCTGCGCAGGCACCTCGACCTCGGCGGCGCCCACGGCCACGGCACCGTCGAGCGACGGACCGAGCTCGAGCGCGAAGGCCTGGGCGATGGCGAGAAGGGTCAGCATGCGGCGGGCCGCCCTAGCCCCCTGCGGACCCCGCCGGCAAGGGGACGGGTGCGAAAAAGTGTTCGCACACCCCGGGAACGCCGACGCCATCGGCCCGTGCACGCGGGGGCTTGACGATGCGCGTCCCCGTTCCTATCTCCCGGCCGACATCGAGGTGCATCCCATGGCCGAGACCCTTCCCTTCCAGGCAGAAGTCCGACAGCTCCTGGATCTCGTCGTCCACAGCCTCTACTCCGACCGCGAGATCTTCCTGCGCGAGCTGGTGTCCAACGCCGCCGACGCCATCGACCGCGCACGCTTCGCGGGCCTGCAGCGCAGCGACCTGCGCGCCGCCGAGGGCGACCCGCGCGTGACCGTGTCCTTCGACAAGGAGCGCGGCACCGTCACCATCTCCGACAACGGCATCGGACTGACGCGCGAGCAGGCCGTGACCCACCTCGGCACGATCGCCAAGTCCGGCACCAAGGAATTCGCGAAGGCCCTGGCGGCCGCCGGGAACGCCTCGGAGAACCTCATCGGGCAGTTCGGCGTCGGCTTCTACAGCAGCTTCATGGTCGCCCACCGCGTCGAGGTCCAGAGCCTCTCCGCGGAGCCCGACGCCGAGGCCGTGTGCTGGAGCTCGGATGGCTCCGGGACCTTCGAGGTGTCCGCGGGCACCCGCACGACGCGCGGCACCGACGTGATCCTGCACGTGCGCTCCGAGTGCACGGAGTTCCTCGACGCCGACCGCCTGCGGGAGATCCTGCAGAAGCACTCCGCCTTCGTGCACGTGCCCGTCCACCTCGGCGAGGACCGGGTCAGCGAGCCGGAGGCGCCATGGACGCGCGACCCGAAGGACGTGACCGACGAGGAGTACACGCGCTTCTACACCTCCACCCTCGGCGACTGGCGCGACCCGCTCGCGTGGACCCACTTCCGCAGCGAGGCGCCCCTTAGCTTCGCGGCGATGCTGTTCGTGCCGGGGCAGCGCCCCTTCGATCTGGACCACCCCGAGGTGAAGCGCGGCCTTCGCCTCTACCAGCGCCGCGTGCTGGTGCTCGAGCAGGCCGAGGCCTTCCTGCCCCGGTACCTGCGCTTCGTTCGCGGGGTCGTGGACGCGCCGGAGGTGCAGCTCAACGTGAGCCGCGAGCTCCTCCAGAACACGCCCGTGATCTCGCAGATCCGCAAGCAGGTGGTCAAGCGCGTGCTGCGTCGCCTCAAGGAGCTGTCCACGGGCGACGCCGCGGCCTACACGACCTTCTGGGAGGCCTTCGGCGCCACGCTCAAGGAGGGCGTGGCCGAGGACGCCGAGCAGAAGGACGCCCTGCTGCCGCTCCTGCGCTTCCGGACCACGACGGGGGAGGGCTGGCGCGACCTCGCGGGCATCCTCGCCGACCGCAAGGAGGGCCAGGACGCGATCTGGTACATGACCGGCCTCGACCTGGAGCGCATGAAGCTCAGCCCGCAGCTGGAGCGCTTCGCGAAGAAGGGGTGGGAGGTCATCCTGCTCTCCGACCCGGTCGACGAGTGGGTCGTGATGCACCTCGATTCCTACGAGGGCGTGCCGCTCAAGAGCGTCGCGCGCGGCGAGGCGCCCGACGAGGAGGATCCCGTCGCGGACGAGGCCCGCAAGCAGGCCGAGCCGTTCACGAAGTGGCTCGGCGAGAAGCTGACCGGGCAGGTCTCCGAGGTCCGCGCCAGCAAGCGCCTGACGAAGAGCCCCGCCGTGCTCGTCGACTCCGACTGGGGCGTGAGCGCCAACATGGAGCGCATCCTGCGCGCAAGCCGCCAGGACGCGCCGCGCGCCAACCGCGTGCTCGAGGTGAACCCGGAGCACGCCCTGGTCCGTCGTCTCGTGGAGGCCCACGCGGCAGGCCGCTCCGACCAGGCCGAACCCCTCGCGCGGCTGCTCCTCGACTACGCGCGCGTCGCCGAGGGGACCGTCGAGGACGTGGCGGGCTTCACCGAACGGCTCGCCACGGTCATGGATCGCGCGCTACCCTAGGACCGATGCCTGCCTACACCCACCATGCCTTCGTGTGCACGAACGTCCGGCCGCCGGACAACCCGAAGGGATGCTGCGCGGCCAAGGGCAGCCCGGACCTCGTGGCGGCCTTCAAGGCGGCCCTCGAGCGCCACGGGCTGCACGGCACCGCGAAGGTCACGTCCTCGGGGTGCCTGGGGCCGTGCGCGCGCGGCGTCACGATGGTCGTGTACCCCGAGGGGACCTGGTACGGCGGCGTGACGCTCGAGGACGTCGACACCATCGTGCGCGAGCACTTCGTCGGCGGGACGCCGGTGGCGCGCCTCGTGATGACCTAGGGCCGTGCTCGGACGCCTGCGCGCACGCCTCGGCGCCCTCCGCACCGAGGTTCGGGAGACGCTTGGCACGACGGCCGCGCGCGCCCCGGAGGGGCCGCGGGGCCCGGTGACCGCCGCCGCGCCGCCGCAGGGGAGGACGCAGGACGCCGCCGCGACCCCGCGCAACCCGTCCGCCGGCCCGCCCCCCGCGGTGCTGCACGCCGACACGGCGTCGACGACCCGCGACGCCTACGTCGCGCGGGCCCGCGCCGCCGGACGCCCGCTCGTGCCACTCGCCGGGCCGGGCCGCAACGTCGCGGCGGACGGCACGCCGTTCCACGGCCCGCTGGACAACGAGTCCTCCCGCGCGAAGGTCGCGGGGCACGTACTCACCGTCGACCCGGCGGTGTGCATCGCCTGCGGGACGTGCGTGGAGCATACCGACCACGTGTTCCAGCTGCCCGACGACGGGACCGCCATCCCGCGGGTCCAGGACGGACCGATGGACCTGGTGCAGGATGCCATCGACGCCTGCCCGGTCACGTGCATCGCGTGGGTGCCGCCGGACGAGGTGCAGGCGCGCGGCCTCACGGCTGGATAATCCTGCGGCGTACCCCCGGAGAGATCGATGCATCTGACCCGCAGCCTGTCCCTGATTGCCGCCCTCACGGCCCTCGCTGCCCCGGCCGCAGCCGCCGAGATCGGCAAGGACCTCACGACCGGCGGCGGCGTCGGCAGCACCGCCTTCAGCTCGGGCCTGACCGGCAAGCGCTACCTCGGCGAGAACAAGGCCGTGCAGGTGTTCCTCGGCACCGGCTGGGGGTTCGGCGTCAGCGCGGACCTCGTCGTCGAGAAGCCGGTCACCGACATTCCCAACGTCGGCAAGGTGTTCTGGGGCCTCGGCGGCGGCGGCGGCCTCTACTCCTGGGGCTACGGCAGCACCATCGGCGTGTCCGGGGTCGTCGAGCTCGGCCTGCACTTCACCGACTTCCCCGTCGAGATCACCACCGACATCCGCCCGACCTACTGGGTCGATGGTGGCGGCTACGTCGACTACTACGGCTCCGCCTTCCAGATCGGCGGCGGCGGCGCCGTCCGCTACTACTTCAAGTAGCGGCACGGGGCGCACACGCCCCGCCGCTCAGTGCCACGTCACGCGGTCGAGACCGAACTCGATCGCCGTGGAGGGTATCCACGGCCCCGGGTAGCGGGTGAACGGTCGCCGGATGAGTTCCTGCGCGTCCTCGCAGCGGCGGGATTCGAGCACGTTCGTGACCGGATGCGCACGCACGTACAGGCACGTGCGCTTGCCCGCGTAGCGCATCACCTCGTCCACGTAGGTGGGGTCGGGGCGCAGCCCGAAGTAGGCGTCCTGCGCGTCGAAGCGGATCCGCGGGATGGACGTGCCGACCCATCCGCGAGTCCGGACCTCCGAGGGCCGCAGCTCGTAGAGGACGAGCAACGGGCGGGGTGCGGCCTCCACGATCGCGTCGAACGGAGCGTGGATCTCGTCCACGAGCCGGTACAGACGGGCCGACTGCTCGGCCAGGAACGGCACCGTGCATCCGAGGAGATGCAGCGGGACGAGCACGGCAAGGAGACGCGGCGCGCGATCCACCGCCGCGCTCCACGCATGTCCCCCGAGGAGCGCCAGGGCGGGGAGCGTGACGTACCAGTACACCGCGCCGGTGTCCGAGACCCCAGGGGAGTACCATCCCGCCATGAACGCCACGGCGGCGAGCGTGCCGGGCACCCACGTACGCAGCGCTCCCGTCGGCCGACCGGCCCACCACCACGCGGCGATCACCCCCAGCGACACGGGGGAGCCGAACGCCCACTGGTTCAGTCGCACCGCGAGCACGCACACGTTCTGGACCAGTCGCAACGGATCGTGCACGAGCGGCAGCGTCGTGCCGAAGGGCTGCCCGAACCCCCATCGCTCCGGCAGCGGGGTGAGGCTCCAGGGCAGCCGCAGCACGGAGCCCGTGAGCGCGTGGTTCATCCACGCCAGCACCCCGAGCGCGAGCACCCCGATGGCCAGCGGCGCGGCCAACGCACGCGGGTGCCGCCGGCCGAGGTTCCACAGCACTCCGAGGCCCAGGGCCACCCCGAACGGCACCACGGTCTGCGGACGGACGAACATGCCGAAGCCGAGGCACGCGGCCGCGAGGATGCCGCCGCGCACACGCTCCCTGGGGAGCTCCGACCGGCACAGCACCAACCCGAGCCCGGCGCCGACGATGCAGGCGAGCTCGCCGGCGTGGCTCAGTCCCGTGGCACTCGTCGCGATCGCCATCGGCGAGAGCGCGAGCAGGATGCTCGCGGCGGCCGCCACGCGCTCTCCCGCTTCGCGTCGCACCGCCACGAAGAACGCGAGCACCGTGACCCCGAACAACGGCACGTGCAGCAGGGCGGGGTACCCGAGCCACACCCCGGGAATCTGCAACACGGCGGAGCCGGGAAGATACTTCGTCGCCCACCCCAGCTCGCTGTGCACCGTGAAGAACACGTAAGGGATGGGTGGCACGTCCGCGTCCGCGAGGCGCCCGGAGGAGAGCAGGCGCGCCTGCCAGGCCACGACGTTCTCGTCATCGGTGATCGGATGCCCCCGCAGGATCCCGAACAGCATCCCTGCCACCAGGAGGCACCCGAGGGCCACGGCCATCCGGACATGCCGGGCATCCGGCACCAGCACCGGCCACCGGAAGGCGTGCCCCGAGTCGCGCAGCCGCGCCGCGCCGAGCACCGCGATCGCCCACGCGGGTCCGAGCAGCAGCACCCACCCGAGGTGACGCACCGCCTGCTCCAGGGTGAACCCGAACATGGGGCCGAACGGAGGCGGCGCGCCGAACGGCCAGTAGACGAATTCCGGCGTCCCGGTCGGGAGCGCCATCACGCTGCGCACGTACGCGACGACCAGACACGCCGCCGCCAGGAGCATGAGCACCCCCTGGCGGGCGGTCGCGTTCACCGCTTCTCCTCGTGGTAGTCCTGCTCGGTGTTGATGGACCAGATGGCGTTCTTGTCGAACCGCCCCGCCACGAGCTGATCCACCGTCACCATCGCGGTGAGCATGGAATGGTCCTGGTTGTTGTAGCGGTGCATGCCGTTGCGGCCCACGAGGTGCAGGTTCTCCACGCGGTCCAGCCAGTCCCGAAGGGTACCGAAGCGGTCGTAGCTTCCGAAATACGCAGGGTAGGTCTTCGGCATGCGGAGGATGCAACGATCCCGGACGCAACCGCGGGCGAGGATGCCGATGCGGTCGGCCTCGTCCACGGCCAGGTCCATGAGCGCCTCGTCCGAGCGGGACCAGAGCGCATCCCCGACGTTGCAGAAGTACTCGAGGCCGATCCACGTCTTCGACGGGTCCGCGACCATCCACGGACTCCAGTTGTTGAAGATCTGCATGCGACCGACGTGCACCCCGGGCTCCTGCACGTAGATCCAGTTGTCGGAGATGGGGACCCGGCGGCCGTCCACCACGTCGTGCAGCGCCAGGCGGTCCACCAGAAGGCCGACGGTGAAGAAGTCGCGGTAGAGAAGCCCCTCGCTCACGTCCCGCACGTCCTCGGGCGGGCGCGCCGTGGGGGCCATGGCACGGACCAGGTCCTGCATCGGCATGGTCGACACCACGTGCTCGGCGTCCAGACGGTGCCGCACACCGTCGCGGTCCTCGGCCACCACGCCCGTCGCCCGACGCCCGGTGGCGTCCACGCGGACCTCCACGACGCGCCAGCCCGTGCGGATGTCTCCCCCCGCCGCGCGCACGCAGTCCGCCACCGCCTCCCACATCTGGCCCGGCCCGAGCTTGGGGTAGAGGAACTGCTCGATGAGCGAGGTCTCCGTCGTCTTCTGCGCCAGGTCGGACGGCCCCGCGGGTACGAGCTGCCGCAGGAAGTGCGAGAGGGCCCGCCCGAGGTCCAGGCCCTTGATCCGCTGCGCGCCCCATTCCGGGCTGATTCGCGCGCACGGGACGCCCCAGACCTTCTCGGTGTACTCCCGAAAGAAGGTCTCGTAGAGCTCCGTCCCGAACCGGTTGACCAGGAAGTCCTCGAGGGAATGCTCCGCGCGGGGGCGGACCCGCGCGCGGGCGTAGGTCGCCGCGATGCGCGCGGTGCGTCGCGCCCCCAGCTTGCGGAGCGTGTCCGGCGAGGCGCGCACGGGGTAGTCGAAGAACTGTCCCAGGTAGTAGATGCGCGAGCGGCGAGGCCGGACGAGCATCACCGCGTCCTCGCGCGCGGGATCGGGACCGTCGCCGAGCGGAAGCGTGCGTGCGGCCCCCTGGTAGGCGAGCTGCGCGTGTGCGCCGACGGCCCCCTGCACCGGGAGGATGTCCCGCCACCAGTCCATCACCCGGTCCACCTTGCTGAAGAACCGGTGTCCGCCGATGTCGATGCGGTTGCCGTTGTGGACCGCCGTCTGCGAGATCCCACCCATGGCGCCGCTCGCCTCCAGCACGATCGGCCGGATGTCCGAACGACGCAGCAGCTCCAGCGCCGTCGTGAGACCGGCCGGCCCGGCCCCGATGATGACGGCCGCGCGCTGGGTCATGGAACCTCCCTCGTCCCGCCTTCGTAGCGTGCCAAGCGAGCCCCGAGCCAGCCGTCCGCCACCACGAGCGCCATCATCGCCTCCACCATGGGTACGGCGCGGGGGACCACGCACGGGTCATGACGCCCGCGCGCCTCCAGGACGGCCGGCTCGCCGCGCACGTCCACCGTCTCCTGTGGCCGAGGTATCGTCGCCACGGGCTTGAACGCCACGCGCAGCACCAGGTCCTCCCCGGTGGAGATGCCGCCCAGCACGCCGCCGGCATGGTTCGTACGCGCGCGCACCCGACCGTCCCGCAGTTCCAGCGGGTCGTTGTGGACGCTTCCGCGCATGCGTGCCGCCCGGAAGCCGCTGCCGATCTCGAACCCGCGCGACGCGGGCAGCGACAGCATCGCCCCGGCCAGCGCCGCCTCCAGCTTGTCGGCGACCGGCTCGCCCAGCCCACCCGGCAGCCCGCGCGCCACCGCGCCGACGATTCCGCCCACGGTGTCGCCCTCTGCGCGCACCGCCTCGATCAGCGCCGCCATGGCCGACGCCGCGGCCGGGTCGGGGCACCGCGTCGGGTGCGCGTCGACCTCCGCGCGCGTCACCCGCGACGGATCCACCGTCGCGTCGATGTGCCCCACCGCGTCCACCCACCCGACCACGGTGATGCCCGCGCCCGCGAGCAGCTGCCGCGCCACGGCGCCAGCCGCCACGCGCCCCACCGTCTCCCGCGCGCTCGCCCGCCCGCCCCCGCGCCAGTCGCGCACGCCATAGCGAAGCTCCGTGGTCCAGTCGGCGTGCGAAGGGCGATAGACGTCGCGGAAGGATGCGTAGGCGGACGGGTCCGCGTCCTGGTTGCGCACGAGGAACGCGAGCGGCGCGCCGGTGGTGCGGCCCTCGAACAGGCCCGAGAGCACCTCCGGACGGTCCGGCTCGTCGCGGGGGGTGGTCAGCGACGATTGTCCCGGGCGACGCCGCGCGAGGTCCGCCGCCACGGCGTCCACGTCGAGCGCGAGCCCGGCCGGCACGCCGTCGAGCACCACGCCGAGCGCGGGGCCGTGGCTCTCCCCGAAGGTGGTGGCCCGCAGGTACCGGCCGAAGGTGCTTCCCACGACGCCGGCCTCAGCGGGCGAGCGGCTTGTACTTGATGCGCGTGGGCGTGTCGGCGGCCTGTCCGAGCCGACGCTTGCGGTCCTTCTCGTAGTCTTCGTAGTTGCCCTCGAACCACACGACCCGCGAGTCACCCTCGAACGCCAGGATGTGCGTGGCGATGCGGTCGAGGAACCAGCGGTCGTGGCTCGTGACGACCGCACAGCCGCCGAACGCGAGGAGCGCGTCCTCGAGCGCGCGGAGCGTGTCGACGTCGAGGTCGTTCGTCGGCTCGTCCAGCAGGATCACGTTGCCGCCGCTCTGCAGCATCGTCGCGAGCTGAAGGCGGTTGCGCTCGCCGCCCGAGAGGGTGCCGACCTTCTGCTGCTGCTCGGTGCCCTTGAAGTTGAAGGCGCCGCAGTACGCGCGCGCGTGGATCTCCCGCGTGCCGACACGGATGACGTCCCGGCCGCCGCTGATCACGTCGTAGACGGTCTTGTTGGGATCGAAGTCGCGCATCTGCTCGACGTGGCCGAGCTTCACGGTGTCCCCGAGCCGCAGGGCGCCGCCGTCGGACTGCTCCGCGCCGGTGATCATGCGGAACAGCGTCGACTTTCCGGCGCCGTTCGGCCCGATGACCCCGACGATGCCGCCGCGCGGCAGGTTGAACGCCACGTCCTCGAACAGGATGCGATCCCCGAACACCTTGCGCAACCCCTCGGCCTGGATGACGACGTCCCCGAGACGCGGGCCCGGCGGGATCACGATCTCCGCGCGGCCGCGCCGCTCCTCAGGCTCGTCGACCAGGAGCTGCTCGTAGGCCGCGATGCGCGCCTTGGACTTGGCCTGGCGCGCGCGGGGCGACATGCGGATCCACTCCAGCTCGCGCTCCAGCGTCTTCTGACGCGCGCTGGAGGCCTTCTCCTCCTGCTCCAGCCGCTTCTGCTTCTGCTCGAGCCAGCTGGAGTAGTTCCCCTCCCACGGGATGCCGCGGCCCTGGTCGAGTTCCAGGATCCACTTCGCGACGTTGTCGAGGAAGTAGCGATCGTGGGTGATCGCCACGACGGTCCCGGGGAACTCGGAGAGCGCCCGCTCGAGCCACGCCACGCTCTCCGCGTCGAGGTGGTTCGTCGGCTCGTCGAGCAGCAGCATGTCAGGCTTCTCGAGCAGCAGGCGGCAGAGCGCCACGCGACGCCGCTCGCCGCCGGAGAGGTGCTTCGCGAGGGCGTCGCCGGGCGGGACCCGCAGCGCGTCCATCGCGATCTCCAGCTGCCGATCGAGGTCCCACGCGTTGACCGCGTCGATCTTGTCCTGCAGCTCCGCCTGCTCGGCGAGCAGCGCGTCGAAGTCCGCGTCGGGGTCGCCGAGCGCGTTGGAGACCTCCTCGTAGCGGGTCAGGAGCGCGCGGGTGGCGGCCACCGCCGGCTCGATGTTCTCCCGGACGGTCTTCTCCCCGTCGAGCTGCGGCTCCTGCGGCAGGTAGCCGATGCGCGTGCCCGCGGCGGCCCACGACTCCCCGGAGAAGTCCGTGTCCACGCCCGCCATGATGCGCAGGAGGGTGGACTTGCCGGCGCCGTTTCCGCCGAGGACGCCGATCTTGGCGCCCGGGTAGAAGCTCAGCCAGATGCCCTTGAGGACCTCCTTGCCGCCCGGCCACGCCTTGCGGAGGTCCTTCATCACGTAGATGTACTGTGCGGCCACGATGTGCTCCCGAGACCGCGTCTCCTATCGCGTCGGGGCGTGGACCGTCGGCCTCAGTGCCACGCGATGCCGTCGAGGCCGGTCAGGATCGCCGTCGAGGCGTTCGACGGCCCGGGGGTGACGGTACGCTTCCGCGCGATGAGCGCCCGCGCGTCCTCGCAGCTCCGGGACTCGAGCACGTTGGTCTCCGGATTCGCGCGGACGTGGATGCAGGCACGCGGGCCCGCGTAGCGGAGCACCTCCTCCAGGTACCCGCGCTCGGCGCGCAGACCGAAGGTCATGACCTCGGAGTCGAACCGCAGGCGAGGCACGGGGTTCACGACCCATCCCCGCAGCCGCACCTCGGACGGACGCAGCTCGTAGAGCACGAGCAGCGGCCGCGGCGCGGCGTCGAGGATCGCGTCGTACGGTGCGTGGATCTCCGCGACGAGGCGCGACAGGCGGGCCGACTGCTCCGCCAGGAAGGGCAGCGTGGCCAGGACGAGGTGGAGCGGCACGAGGGCCGCCAGGACGCGCGGCGCACGCTCGACGCCGGCGCTCCACGCATGTCCGCCCAGGAGCGCCAGCAGTGGCATGGTGAAGTACCAGTAGATGGCCCCGGTGTCCGAGACGCCGGGGGAGTACCACCCCGCGACGAACACGATCGTCAGCAGCGTGCCGGGCGCCCAGGCGCGCACGCCGGCGGTCGGCCGCCCTGCCCAGACCCAGGCGAGGACCGCACCCAGCGACCACGGGGAGCCGAACGCCCACTGGTTGAGGCGCAACGCGAGCACGACGGCGTTCTGGACCGCGCGCAACGGGTCGTGCTCGAAGGCCACGTCCTCGCCGAAGGGGCGCCCGAAGCCCCAACGCTCCGGGACCTCCTGGAGGCTCCACGGGAGCCGGGTGACCGCGCCCGTGAGCGTATGGTTCACCCACCCGAGCACGCCGAGCACCGCGAGACCCGTGAGGAGCGGCGGCAGCAACCCGCGTGGCGCGCGGCGCCACGACGCCACGCCCATGTCGAGCAGGATGGCCGCGCCGAACGGGACGGCCGTCTGCGGCCGGACGAACAGCCCGAAGCCGAGGCTCGCGACCGTGAGCACCCCTCCGCGCAGACGATCGGTGGGAGACCCGGAGCGGCACCACGTCAGCCCCAGACCGGCACCCACGACCGAGGCCAGCTCACCGGCATGGCTCAGGCCGGTCGCGCTGGTGACGATGACCATGGGCGAGAGCCCGAGCAGGATGGTGGAGGCTGCGGCGACACGCTCCCCGGCCTCGCGCCGGACGGCCGCGAAGTACCCCGCGAGGGTGAGTCCCAGGAGCGGGACATGGAGGAGCGCCGGGTAGCCGAGGTACGTCCCGGGCACCTGCAGGAGCGCGGTGCCGGGGAGGTACTTGGCGGTCCACCCGGCTGCGCTGCGGACGAAGAACGCCACGTGCCACAACGTGGGCAACCCCGGATCGGCGAGGCGGCCGGTGCCGAGGATGCGCGCCTGGAGGGCGTAGGCGGTCTCGTCATCCACGATCGGCCGCCCCCGGAGGACGAGAAACAGCGAGCAGGCGACGAGGGCACACCCCACGCCCGCGGCGATCCGTGCGTGGCGGGCCTGCGGCACGAGGACGGGCCACGCCATCCACCGGTGGTGACGGCCCAGCTGGACGCACCCCGCGACCGCGAAGGCGAGGGCGGGACCGAGAAGCACCATCCAGCCGACATGACGCACGGCCTGCTCGACCGTGAAGCCGAACATGGGCCCGAACGGCGGCGGCGCCGAGAACGGCTGGTAGGCGAACTCCTGGGCCCCCGTCGGCAGGGCCGCGGCGATCCGGACGTACGCCACCACCAGGCAGGCGGCCGCCACGAGCATGAGCACCCCCTGGCGCGCGGAGGACTCCGCGGCCGCGCGCGTGGGGTCCTGGGGGTCCGAAGCACGGGTCATGCCGGGAGTCCTACCGTGCCGGCGGGTCGGGCGGAGCGTGGAACGCGGAACGCGGAACGCCGGCCGCCACCCCGCGAGGGAGGGACGACCGGCGTCATGGGCCACGCGGGGACCGGGCAGGGCCCCCGGGTGCAGGGGGTCCTAGTTCTCGACGATCGAGAAGCGGTTGTAGTCCGGACCGGCGATGGTCTTGCTGCTGCCCGTGGAGTTGTACACCATGAACCGCACCTGCTCGCCCGCCGTGAGGTTCACGGTGTAGGCCCCGGTCACCGTCGCCGTGTACCCCGTCGCAGCCGCGGGCGACACGAACCGCGACACGTACTTGTCGCCGATGTCCGGGTCGAACTGGAGCTCCCAGGTTCCGTTGGCGACCATGTCGTTGGTCGAGGTGGTGCTGACCGTCGCGGTGAACGTGTAGTTCCCGGTGCGCGGCGCGGTGAACCGACCGAGCGCGAAGTCGCCGTTCACGTCGGTCACCTCGGTCGCGGCCAGTTCGCCGAAGTAGGCGTTCGCGTACGTGCTCGCGTCGAACGTGCCGCTCACCAGGGACTTGGAGACCGTGCTCGTGAGCGTGTTCCACGCCGTCCCGTTCGAATACTCCAGCACGCCGCCGGAGCCGCTGCTGTACCGGATGGCCCCCGCTCCCGCATCCGCCGCGGACTTCGCCGAGCCGCCGACCGCGATGTCGCCGTCGCCCGACGTGCTGCGGACATCGAGCGTGGTCACCGGCGTGCTCGTCCCGATACCGATGCGACCCATCCCGTCGTTGAACAGGTCCGTGAACGCCTTCTGCCAGCGCACGCCGTCCCAGTACGGGATCGAACCCGGAAGGCCCGTGAACGGCGAAAGCAGGCCGTGCATGGGGTCGTACAGATCCTGATAGATCGTGTTCGTGCGCGAGTCGCAGACCCAAGTGCCCGCCACGAACTGGACCGTGTCGCCGTCCACCGGGCAGCTGATGCCGCCCAGGGTGTCGGCGTCCACCGGCGTCTCGCACTTCCACGCGCCCGCCGGCTGTACGGCGGGGTCCCACACCAGCACGTCGCCGTTCGCGCAACCGGACCCGTACTTCAAGTCATCGGACATGTGCGTGACGGTCGACTCGACGTAGCCCAACGACACCAGCGACGACTCGAG
>JBDLRI010000120.1:0-17421 GCA_039800105.1 Pseudomonadota bacterium | reverse complement strand
GCCTCCGCGAACGCGGCCAGCAGCGCGTCGGTCCGGTCGCCGGCCTGGCCGATCACGAGCAGCCGCCGCCCCGCGCCGAGGCCCTCCACGACCGGCGCGAGGCGCCGGATGCCGTCCGGATTGTGCGCGAAATCGACCAGGATCCGCACGCCGTCGCGCTCGATCAGGTTCATGCGACCCGCGCTGTCGGCCAGGTCCGGGCGAAAGTCCCGCAGCGCCTGCGCGATCGCGCGCTCCGGCACCCCGAGCACGCGCGCCGCTGCGACGGCCGCGTGCACGTTCTCGACGTTGTGGCGCGCCAGCCCGCCGAACGTGACGGGCACGTCCGCCCAGGGGAGGCGCGTGCCGCCGAGATCGATGCCGTCGCCGCCGTCGTCCGCGAAGGTCTCGACCCGCAGGTCCGGCCGACGCGCACGCAGCGACGGCAGGGTCGCCACGAGGGGCGCGCTGGCCGCGTTCACCAGGAGCGTCGCCCCGGCGCGCAGGCCGGCCGCCACGCTGAGCTTCGCCTCCGCCATGCCGGCGAGCGTGCTGACGCCGTACTCGCCGAAGTGATCGTCGCTGATGTTCGTGACGACGGCCACGTCGGCATCCGCGAGCGCGAGGCCGCGCCGCAGGAGCCCGCCGCGCGCCGTCTCCAGCACCGCGACCTCCACCGCCGGGTCCCGCAGCACGCGCCGCGCGGCGCCCGGCCCGGACCAGTCCCCCCGCGCGATCACGTTCCCACCCACCGCGATGGCGTCGCTGGAGGTCAAGCCGTCGGTCCGGCCCGCGGCGCGCACCATGCGTGCGAGCAGCCGGCTCGTCGTCGTCTTGCCGTTCGTGCCGGTCACGAGGGCCACCGGGATTCGTCCGCCGGGCGCGACGAACGCGTCGGGCAGCGCATCCAGCGGCCACGTGCGCGCGAAGCGGCCGGTCCCGATCGTGAACCCGTCCTCGTCGACCATCCACGGCCAGCCGTGCGCCTCGGCCGTCGCCATACCACGCCGCAGCGCGTCGTTGGCTTCGCCCGACGCGGACGCCTCGAGCGCCGCGAGGTCGACCGCGTCCTCCACCGCCATCTCGAGCGCCAGGCACGCGGTCTCCAGCTGGTCCGGCGGCGCGCACCACGCGAGCGACATGCCCGACCCGGGGACCTGACCGGGCGCGAGCGGCGCGTCCGCCGGCCGCGGGTCCCAGCCGCGCACGCCGAGGCGCAGGGGGACGCCCATCCCGACCCAGCCGAGCGCGCGATGGATCGCCTCCAGCCGCGCCTGCACCGCCACGACGGCCGTCTCCGCGTCCTCGTGGTCGGCCAGCGCGATCTCGACCGCCGCGCCGGGACCCGGTACCAGCAGGTGCGGGCCCGTAATGCGTCGGCTGTCGACCCAGCGCATCAGTCCGATTCTTCCACCGCGGCGACCACGACGCCCCGCGCCTCGCGCACGAGCCCCATGCTGGCCAGCGCGGAGTCATCGGCCACCGCGGTCGCCGGGGACTCGGCAGGCCGCGACGCGGCGGCGGGCTCGGCGGCCTCCGGGGCGGGCGCCTGGCCACCGAAGTAGATGATCTGCTTCCAGCACCGGGTCACCTTGTCGCCGAACACGAGCAGCAGGTCGCCCGGGGCGCACAGGCGCAGCGCCGCGTCCACCGCCGGCTCCTCGTTGGGCACCACGTGGATCGCCGAGTCCGGGACGCCGAGGGCGCGCAGCTCGTCCGCGAGCAACCGCGGGATCTCGTCGTGCCCGCGGCCACGCGGGTTGTCGTCCCGGCGGCACACGAACACGTCGAAGCTGCTCCGGGCACGCCGCGCGATGCCGCGCACGTCCTCGTCGCGCCGATCGCCGGGCGCCGCGAGCAGCCCGATGCGGCGCGCGCCGGGCCGGAGGCCGGGCGTCATGTTGTCGACCAGCGTGCACATCGCCTCCATCGCCGCGGGGTTGTGCCCGTAGTCGAGGATCACGGTGAACCCGTGGCGATCGTGCACGTTCATGCGGCCGGGCGCCTGGAAGAACGTGGCGTCGAAGGTGCGCAGCGCGTGGCGGATGTTGTCGAGCTTCACGCCCATCGCGTAGGCCATGCCGGCCGCGAACATCGCGTTCTGCACGTTGTGGCGCGCACGCCCCTCGAGGGTCGCGGGGATGAGGTGCGTCCACAGCAGCGGCATGTGGGCGCCGCGGTCGAAGAGCGTGATCATCTGCCCGTTCACGCCTTCCTCGATGCACACGGCCCGGCCGCCCGCGCGGATGTGCTCGCGCACGAGCGGGTGGTTCGGATTCATGGTGACGTAGCAGATGTTGCGGGCCTTCGCGCGCGTCGCCATCTTCAGGCAGCGGGGGTCGTCCGCGTTGAGGACCACGGTGTCGCGCGCGGCCTCGATCGGGATGGCCTTCACGTCGGCGAGCTGGTCGAGGGTGTCGATGCCGCCCAGCCCGAGGTGATCCTCCGCGACGTTGAGGCACGCGGCCACGTCCGGGTGGCGGTAGCCCAGGCCCGCGCGCAGCAGGCCGCCGCGCGCCGTCTCGAGGACCGCCACCGTGACGGTGGGGTCGCGCAGCACCATCTGCGCCGACACGGGGCCCGTCATGTCGCCCTCGACCGTGCGCCGCCCGTCGATGTAGACGCCGTCGGTGGTCGTCATGCCCACGCAGGCACCGGCGAGCTTGTGGATGTGCGCCAGCATGCGGGTGGTGGTGGTCTTGCCGTTGGTGCCGGTCACCGCGGCGATGGGGATGCGGCTCGGCGTCCCGGGCGGGAAGAGCATGTCGACCACGGCCCCCGCCACGTCGCGCGGGGTGCCCTCGCTCGGGGAGACGTGCATGCGGAACCCGGGCGCGGCGTTGACCTCGCAGATGCCGCCCCCGACGTCCTTGTAGGACCGCGTCACGTCCGGCGTGAGGAAGTCGACCCCGCAGACGTCCAGGCCCACGGCGGCCGAGGCGCGGATCGCCATTTCCCGGTTGTCGGGGTGGCACTGGTCGGTCATGTCGATGGCCGTGCCGCCGGTCGACAGGTTGCCGGTGCTGCGCAGGTAGAAGGTGCGGCCCGCCTCCAGCACGGTGTCCGCGGTGATGCCCGCCTCGGCCATGAGCCGCTCAGCCTGCGAATCCAGCTCCAGCCGCGTGAGCACCTTCTCGTGTCCGATGCCGCGGCGGGGGTCCTGGTTGGTGCGCTCCACGAGCTGCGCCACGGTGTGCGTGCCGTCCCCGACGACGTGGCCCGGGACCCGCTTCGCGACGGCGACCAGCTCGCCGTTCACCACCAGCATGCGGTGGTCGAGGCCCTGGAGGTAGGTCTCGACGAGGACGGTGCGGGCGTGCTCGCGCGCCTCCGCATACGCCTTGCGCACCGCGTCCTCCGTGGTGAGCCCGATGGACACGCCGCGCCCGTGGTTGGCGTCGAGCGGCTTCACCACCACGGGGTAGCCGAGCTTGCGCGCCGCCCGGGCGCACTCGTCCGCCCCGTAGACCGCCACCTGCTTCGGCACCGGCAGGCCGAGATCCCCGAGGATCTGGTTCGTCAGCTCCTTGTCGGAGGCGATGGACACCGCGATGTGGCGGGTCTCGCTCGTCACGGTGGCCTGGATGCGCTTCTGGAGGTGGCCGTGCCCGAACTGCACCAGGGAGTGCTCGTTCAGACGGATCCACGGGATGTCGCGCGCCTCGGCCGCACGCACCAGCGAGAGCGTGGAGGGTCCGAACGCGCGCCGCTCGGCCCCGCGGATGAGCCGCTCCAGCTCCCGCGTGAGGTCGAACTCGGGGTCCACGGACGCGCCGCCCCGCAGGGGCTCCGGCAGCAGGTGATGGAGCAGGCGGAGCGCCAGCTGGCCGGCCGCCTCGCCGGTCCAGGTGTCCTCGTACTCGTACACCACGTGGTAGCGGCCTGGCTCGCCCGTCCCGCGGGTCTTGCCGAAGGTGACCTTGCTGCCCGCGAGGTTCTGGAGCTCGATGGCGACATGCTCGAGCACGTGGCCCATCCAGGTGCCGCCGTCCTCGCGGAGCCGCCGCACGAAGCCGCCCGGCACCCCATGGCTGCAGCCGTGCTCCCCCAGGCTCGGAACCGCGGCGAGCAGACCGTCGACGAACCCGGGAATGGCCGCCGAGGGGTGATCCTCGAGCGGACCGAGGTCCACGGTCAGGCGGATGACCCGGAAGCTCGCGTAGAGGTTGGGGCCGACGTAGGTGCGGGATTCAAGGACGTGCATCGCGCTCTCGGTGCCCCCCCAGCGTATCGGGTGCCCGACGGTTCGCACGCCATTTCACCGCCTGCGCGACGAAGACGTGCGCAGGTGCGCCCCGGGCGCTAGCGCGGCCGCATGACCCTGCCTCCCGACCTCCTCCTCCACGCGCAGCTGTGCGCCGGCGTCATCGCAGGCTGCTGGCTCCTGTCGGTGCTCACCCGCGAGTACTCGTGGGTGGACCGCATCTGGTCCGTCGTCCCGCCCGTCTACGTCGGCGTGTTCGCCGCGCAGGCCGGATGGGGGGACGTCCGGCTGAACGTGATGACGCTCCTCACCACCGCGTGGGGCGCGCGGCTCACGTTCAACTTCTGGCGCAAGGGCGGCTACGCGCCGGGCGGCGAGGACTACCGGTGGGCCGTGCTGCGGGAGCGCATGTCGCCGGCGCTCTACCAGGTGTTCAACGTCGTGTTTATCGCCGGCTACCAGAACGTGCTGCTGCTGCTCATCGCGCTTCCGGCATGGCGCGCGCGACAGCACCCGACGCCCATGGGGCCGCTCGACTGGGCGCTCGCCGGGCTGTTCCTGCTGCTCCTCGCGGGCGAAACGGTGGCGGATCAGCAGCAATGGGACTTCCACGCGCACAAGCGCGCCCGCGCCGCCCGCGGCGAGTCGATGGACCCGCCCTTCCTCACCACGGGCCTGTGGGCCTGGTCGCGGCACCCCAACTTCTTCTGCGAGCAGGCGCAATGGTGGGTGCTCTACGCCCTCGGCGCACGCGCGGCCGGCGCGTGGCTCGACGCGACGCTGATCGGCGCGGTCCTGCTCACGCTCCTCTTCCACGGGTCGACGAACTTCACCGAGGCGCTCACCCTCGCCAAGTACCCGGGCTACGCGGAGCGCCAACGCAGCGTGTCACGGCTGCTGCCGTGGCCCCCACGCGCTCAGCGCGCTCCGTAGACGCGCGGCGGGTCGACCAGCCGCAACACGCCGCCGGCGTCCACGATGGCGCGACGCACCTCCGGGTTCACGCCGTCCTCCACGCGCGCCGCGTCCGCGCCGCCGAGCACGAGGACGTAGTCGACGGCGGTGCCCCAACAGGATTCGACGGCCACGACCCCGGACGCGTCGAACCGGGCGAGGCCCTCCGTGTCCGTCGTCCCTTCCCCGCGGACGCCCGGCGCCCACGCCCGCTCCTCCAGCGATACCGGAAGCCCCGCGACGGGGGCCCCCGTGGCGTCGACCACCGCGACCTCCACGGCGAGCGCGTGCTGCGTGACGGCGCCGCAGGCGCTCTCCACGGGCATGGCGTCGCCGCTGTCGCCGCCCCCTTGGCAGGCCACGGCCCCCATGCACCCCACAAGCGCGATGACGTTCCGCACGACGCTCCTTCCATCCACGGCGACCGTCCGTTAGCTTGCCGCGCCCGCGGACGCCCGCGATCGAACGGGACTCCGTGGCCACGACGTTCCACCCCGGAGTTCCCGTGCCCCTGCACCCGCAACGCGACAGCGTCCTCGCCCGTGTCTCCCAGTCCGCGCAGTCCCTCGGCGCCGGACTCGCCCCCGACGACGCCGAGCGCTTCGACGCCTTCGTGAAGGCGACGCTGGCCCAGGTGCGCACCGTGGCAATGGCCGCATGGGCACCCGCGACGGCGGCCCAGGCGCTTCTCGACGCCTGGCGCTTCGTGCAGGCCGCGGACGCCGCGGGACCCAACGTGACCGTCAAGGCCGCCGACGGCGGCGTGGTGGTGCTCTCCGTCATGGCCGACCAGCCCTTCATCGTCGACACGCTGCGGCTCGCGCTGCGCGCGCGCGGCGCCACGACCGTGGGCGGCGTGCACGTCATCCTCCGGGTGGACCGCGCCGCGGGCGTGCGCATCGCCGGGGAGGGCGCCGGCCGCGCGGAATCCGTCGTGCGCTTCGAGGTCGCCGGCATCGACCCCGCGCAGGCCGGTGCCGTGGAGGCCGAGCTCGCCGAGCGTCTGGCGATCGCGCAGGCCATGTGCGCCGACTTCGACACCATGACGCGTGCGGTGGAGACCCTCGCGGGCCGCGCCGCCGACGCGGGCGAGGAGGGCGCGGAGGCCGCCGAGTTCCTTCGCTGGCTTCTCCATGACAACTTCGTGTTCATCGGCATGACCGGGCCCGAGGGCGCGCTCGGGGCCGACCGCCGCGCCGGCACGGCGCTCTGGGGCACCCCGAAGAGCGTCAGCGGACCGCAGGTCGTCACGCTGCGCAAGTCCTCCTCCGACGCGCCGGTCCACCGGGCGGGCCGCGCCGACGCCATCCACGTGCGGCTTCCGTCCGGCGAGACGGTGGTCCGTGGCATGTTCACGCGCCGTGCGCTGACCCAGCCGTGCCGCTCGCTTCCCATCCTCCGCAAGGTGCTGGCGAACGTGCTCGCCGACACGCGCCAGCGCCCGAACAGCTACCGGTACCGCGGGCTCGCGAACATCTTCGATTCGCTGCCCACCGAATGGCTGTTCTCGGCCTCCACGGACGCGGTGCGCCAGGTGCTCGACCAGGTGTTCGACGCCGAGCAGGACCAGGCCGCGCGCGTCCTCGTCAACCAGCAGGACGGCGGCGGGACGACCTACGCCCTCGTGGCCATCCCCGAGCGCCGCTACTCCGACGCGCTCCGCAGCCGGATCCTCGATCGGCTCCAGGAGCTCACCGGCGCCAGCTACACCGACTCCGGCCTGTTCGCGGGCCGCTTCGAGACGGCGCTGCTGCACGTGTTCCAGACCGGCACGCGCACGCTCTCCGCCGGCGACATCGAGCGTCTCCAGGCCTTCGTGCGGGATGCGACGACCTCCTGGGCGGAGCGCGCGGCGACCACGCTCACGGCGCGATTCGGAGACCGCACGCCCGCGCTCCTCGCCAGCTACGCGACCGCCTTCCCGGCCGAGTACGCCGCCACGGTGTCGGCGGATGACGCCGCCGAGGACATCGCCGGGCTGGAGGCCGCGCGCAGCGACGGCCGCACCCGCGCGCGCCTGCACGCCGACGGCCAGGACGTGATCCTGCGTGTGTACGAGAGCGCGGACATCCTGCTGACCGACCTGCTCCCCGTGCTCGATGACTTCGGCCTCGTGATCAGCGACCAGCACGCCGTTCCGGTCGCAGCCCGCGGCGAGGCGCCGCAGCAGATCGACCTGTTCCGCGTCGCGCGCGTGCCCGGGGTCTCCCGGGAGGAGCTGCTCGCCCGCGGCGACAGGCTCGTGGCGGGGTTGGAGGCGGTCTTCCGCAAGGACATCGGCTCCGATCCGTTCAACCGCCTCGCGCTGCGCGCCAACCTGCGCTGGCAGGAGGTCGACCTGGTGCGAGCCTACGTCGGCTACGCGCGTCAGCTCGGCCTGCGCCACCCGATCGCGCGGGTGCAGGAGATCCTGCTGAACCAGGCGGAGTGCGTGGCCGCCACGGTGGCCCTGTTCCACGCGCGCTTCGACCCGGACCTGACGGGCGACCGCACCGCCGCGGTCAGCGCCGCGGAGGGCGTGCTCCGCGACGCGCTCCTGCGCATCAAGACCAACGACGAGGACCTCGTGATGCGCACGCTCGCGAACCTCGTCGAGAGCACGCTGCGCACGAACTTCTACCGTGACGATCGCGTCGGGCACTACATCAGCTTCAAGATCGACCACGCCCGCGTGAAGTCCATGCCGGCGCCGCGCATGATGGTGGAGATCTACGTCCACCACCGCGAGGTGGAGGGCGTCCACCTCCGCGGCGGCAAGGTCGCGCGCGGCGGGCTGCGCTACTCGGACCGCGCCGACTTCCGCACCGAGGTCCTCGGCCTCGTGGCGACCCAGATGGTGAAGAACGTCGTCATCGTCCCCGAGGGGTCGAAGGGCGGCTTCTACTGCAAGTACACCATCGACGACCCCGCCGAGCGCCGCCGCAAGGGCGACGAGCTCTACCAGTGGTTCATCCGCGGCCTGCTCGACGTCACCGACAACATCGTCGGCGGCAGCGTCGTGCGCCCGCCGCGCGTGGTGGCCCACGACGGCGACGACCCGTACCTGGTCGTGGCGGCCGACAAGGGCACCGCGCACCTCTCCGACACCGCGAACAAGCTCAGCCGCGCCTACGGCTTCTGGCTCGACGACGCCTTCGCGTCCGGCGGCTCGAACGGCTACGACCACAAGGAGGTCGGAATCACCGCCCGCGGCGGCTGGGTGCTGGTGAAGCGGCTGTTCCACGAGATGGGCATGGACGCCGACACCGACACGTTCACGGCGTTCGGCATCGGGGACTGCGGCGGCGACGTGTTCGGCAACGGCGTGATCGAGACGCCGACGATGAAGCTCCTCGCGGCGTTCAACCACGTCCACATCTTCCTCGACCCCAACCCGGACGCCGCGGCCAGCCACGCCGAGCGCCTGCGGCTGTTCAAGGCGGTGAAGGGCTGGGACGCCTACGACCCGACGAAGATCTCGAAGGGCGGCGGTGTGTACGACCGCAAGGCCAAGACCATCCCGCTCTCGCCGGAGGTCAAGGCCATGCTCGGCACGCTCGCGGACGAGCTGACGCCGAACCAGGTCATCCAGCACATCCTCCGGATGTCGGTGGACCTGTTCTGGAACGGCGGCATCGGGACCTACGTGCGCGCCAGCCACGAGACGAACGCGGACGCCAACGATCCGCCGAACGACGACCTGCGCATCGCCGCGAACGAGCTGCGCTGCAAGGTCATCGGCGAGGGCGGAAACCTCGGCTTCACGGCCGCGGCGCGCATCGAGTACGCCCTCGGCGGCGGCCGCTGCAACACCGACTTCGTCGACAACTCCGGCGGCGTCGACACCTCCGACCACGAGGTCAACCTCAAGATCCTGCTCAACCCGATGGTCGCGGCGGGCCGGATGACGATGGAGGAGCGCAACACCTTCATCCGCTCGCTCACCGACGAGGTGGCCGACGCGGTGCTCGCCGACAACGACGCCAACGGCCGGCTGATCTCGGTCGATCAGGTGCGCAGCAAGCGGGATCCGTTCCCGTTCGGCCGTGCGGTCGACTGGCTGTGCCACCGCGGCAACGTGGGGCGTGCGTTCCTCGCGCTCCCGGGCGACGAGGACGTCAAGCGCCGCGCCGAGACGGGCACGGGCTTCACCCGCCCCGAGCTCGCGGTCGTGCAGGCCCACGTGAAGATGCACGTCTTCAAGATGCTCAAGGCGGACGACGCGGCGAACGTGCCCGGCTTCGAGGACATCCTCATGTCCTACTTCCCGAAGGCCGTGCAGGATCGCTTCGCGGCCGACATCCGCGCCCACATGCTCGCCAAGGACATCGGCATGACCGTGCTCCTGACCCAGGTGGCCACGGACGCGGGCGCGACGTTCTTCCCGCTCATGATGGACCTCACGGGACAGTCGGCGGGCAAGGTGGCGGGCGCCTGGGTGCGTGCGATGTCGCTCACGGGCGCCACCGCGCTGCGGCCCACGCCGTCCGCGAAGAGCGCGCGCTCCAGCCGCAACGAGGCCGCCTACAGCGCGTGGATGCTCGTGTCCGACGCCCTCACCGAGCTGGTGGCCGGGTGGCTGGCCCCGGGCGGCGCAGGCGGCGCCGACGAGGATCCGAAGGCCTTCCAGGCCGCGCTCGACGCGCTGGCGAAGACGCGCACGCGTGCGGACGCGCAGGCGGCCGCGATGCTCGTGGCGTCGCTGGAGCGCGGCGGCCTCCCCGCGGACGTGGCGGAGCGCATGGTCGTCGTCGGCATGGCCTCGCTCGCCAGCGAAGTCTGCGCGGTCGCGAAGGCCCGCGGCGAGGACATCACGACCGCGGCGGTGCGCCTGCAGGCCGTCGGCCACGCCAGCCACCTCCTCGCCACGCTCAAGGCCATCGCGGCGCGGCGCGGCGCGGGCCGCTGGGATCCCGTGGCGCTCGGCATCCTGCGCCTGCGCTACCAGGCGCTGCTGCGCGAGGTCGCCATCCGCACGGAGATCGGCCCGGAGCTGAAGCTCGGCGTGGAGGCGGCGTCGGCGGCGCTCTCGGCCGGCGCGCTGCGCGACGTGGCGCGGATCACCGAGCAGGTGGTTGGCGATGCGCCGGACGTGGCCAGCTTGCTGGTCGGCGAACAGCAGATCCGCGCGGCGCTCGCCTAGCCTTGTTCATGGGCGGGGGGCCCACCCCCCGCAACGCCCCCGGCACGCGGCGGAGGTGCGGTCCCACCGGATCGTGCCTCCGCCGTTCCGCGCGGGGCTTGTGCCCCGGGTCGCGCGGCGGTACTCTTGACGCGGCAACACCACGCCGGAGGAAAATCATGGTCATCCGTACCCTCGCCTCGTTCGTCGCCCTGGCCGTCGCGGCCGCCACCCCGGCCTTCGCGGGCTTCGGCACCACGGCAACCCTGGGCAGCCCCATGGCGCCCACCTTCGACTACCGCGCCAACGGCATCGTCGTTCAGCTTCCCCTGCTGCACATCGTGGGCGACCTGGCCTCCGGCGTGGAGGGCGGCCCCGACCTCGGCATCACCGCCTCGAAGATCCTGCACAGCCGCAAGATCGCCGAGGAGACCGAGGGCGTGTTCATGCCGGGCCTCGGCCTCATGAAGACCCGCGCAGGCACCGACATCCACCTCCAGGCCCGCGTGGGCGGCGAGATGAAGAAGGGCGCCGGCTTCGGCCTCTACGTCGTGCCGCAGCTCGGCTACTTCATGTCGTCGGTCGACGGCGTCGACGGCGCGGTCACCACGGGCGGCACCGTGGAGTTCAGCGCCTGGTTCGCGAAGTAAGCCCATGGACGTGCCCGTCTCCGCGACGCGCGTCGAGCTGACGCAGCTCGTGCTGCCGCAGTTCACGAACGCCCTGGGGACGGTGTTCGGCGGCCAGGTGGCGGCCTGGATCGACATCAGCGCGGCCATCGCGGCGCAGCGCTTCTGTCGGCGCCAGGTCGTCACGGCCAGCATCGACGAGCTGCACTTCCTGGCGCCCATCCAGCGCGGGCAGATCGCCATCTTCCGCGCGTGCGTGAACGCCGCGTGGAAGCACAGCATGGAGATCGGCGTGCGCGTGGAGGGCGAGGACCCGCTCACCGGCGTGCGGGTGCACACCGCCAGCGCCTACTGCACCTTCGTGGCGCAGGACGCGAGCGGCCGGCCGACCGCCGTGCCGCGTCTCCTGCCCGAGACGGACGAGGAGCGACGCCGGCAGGAGGACGCCGAGCGCCGCCGGGCCATCCGCCTGGAACACCGCAAGCTCCGCCTCGCCCGGGAGCACGGAGCGTGAGGCTCGTCCTCGCGAGCGCGTCCCCGCGGCGCGCCGCGCTCCTGCGCGCGGCGGGCGTGTCCTTCGAGGTGCGGCCGGCCGACCTCGACGAGACCCCCCTGCCCGGCGAGGCGCCGCTGGCCTACGCGCGCCGGGTGGCGCGCGCGAAGGCCCGCGCCGTGCACGCCCACGATGGCGAGACGGTGCTCGCGGCGGACACGGTCGTCGCGCTCGGCGCACGGATCCTCGGAAAGCCGGACTCCACCGAGGCCGCGCGCGCGATGCTGTCGGACCTCTCCGGGCGCACCCACGCGGTCCACACGGCCGTCGCCGTGCGCGTCGGGACGCGGATCATCGGGCGCACCGTCACCACGCGCGTGCGCTTCCGGTCGCTGTCGGAGGCGGACATCGCGCGGTACCTCTCGACCGGGGAGCCGTACGACAAGGCCGGCGGCTACGGGATCCAGGGCGAGGGCGGCGCGCTCGTGGCCCGCGTCGTCGGGAGCTACACCGCCGTCGTGGGCCTGCCGCTGGAGGAGACGCTGGTGCTCCTCGACCAGGCCCGGGGGGCGTTGCGGGGGGATGCCCCCCCGCCCCGGAAGAAGGCCCGATGACGCTGGACGCGCGTCTCGCGCAGGTGCGCGCGCGGGTCGCGGACGCCGAGCGCGCCGCGGGACGGCCGGCCGGCAGCGTGACGCTGGTGGCGGCGAGCAAGACCCGCAGCGTCGACGAGGTGCACGCCGCCCTGGCCCTCGGCCAGCGCGACTTCGGCGAGAACTACGCCCAGGAGCTGCGCGACAAGGCCGACGCGCTCGGCCTCGCGCCCACGTGGCACTTCATCGGGCGGCTCCAGCGCAACAAGGTGAAGTACGTCGTCGGGCGCGCGAGCCTCGTCCACGACGTCGATTCCATCGAGCTGGCGCGCGAGATCGGGGCGAGGAGCGGAGTCCGCACGACGGCCATCCTGCTCGGGGTGAACATCGGCGCGGAGGCCCAGAAGTCCGGGGTGCTCCCCGACGCCGTGCTACCCCTGGCGCGGGAGGTCGCGGCCGTGCCCGGCGTGCGGCTGGCGGGGCTGATGTGCCTGCCGCCCGCCGACGCCGATCCCGCCCCGCATTTCGCCCACCTCGCGGCGCTGGCCGCGGAGGGCCGGGCGGCGGGGCTGCCGCTCGACCTGCTCAGCATGGGGATGAGCGAGGACCTCGAGGCCGCCATCGCCGCCGGGGCCACGCACGTGCGCGTGGGGACGGCGATCTTCGGGCCGCGGGGGTAGCAGGCACCCCGGTTCGCGCTTGGCGTGTCCACCGCCGGTCGTTATCGGTCGACCCACGACACGTCCATTTTGGATGTGAATGGGCTTGCGAGGCGAACCATGTCGACAGCGAAGCGGATGAAGGAACAGCTGGATCAGATCGCGCAGAGAATCGCGCTTGTGCGCGGCCGCGGCGAGGAGGCCACGAAGCAGGCGCTCGTGCTTCCGTTCCTGGACGCACTCGGCTACGACATCTGGAACCCGCTGGAAGTGAGTCCCGAACTCGAGGCCGACTTCGCCATCAAGAAGGGCGGCCAGAAGGAGAAGGTCGACCTCGGCATCGTACTGGAGGGCGCACCGCGCGTGTTCATCGAGGTGAAGGCGTCCGACAGCACCCTGGACGGCCACGAGGGTCAGCTGGCGCGGTACTTCAACGCGGTGCAGACGGTGTCCCTCGGTATCCTGACGAATGGCGTCGAATACCGCTTCTACGCGGACACCGTGTCGCCGAACATCATGGACGCGCAGCCCTTCTATGTCCTCAGACTGGCGACCGCGGACCTCAACCTCGACGTGTTGCAACGCTTCCATCGCCAAAGCTTCAACCAACAGGCCGTGCGCGATCTCGCGGCCGAACTCACCGACACCGCGCGGCTCACCGCATTCCTTCGCAAGGAACTCGACCTGCGGCAGCGTGACCCGAGCGAGGCCTTCATCCGATGGACGCTGTCGCAGGAGGGCGTGTACGACGGACGCCTCATGGCGAGCGTCGTCGAGCGATACCGCCCGATCGTACGCAATGCGCTCCAACAGGTACTCCGCGAAGTCGTCCGTCGTTCCGTGGCGGCGATGGACGACGGCGTATCCGCGGCAGCCTCACCCGCTGCAGCCGATGCGGTTCCACAGCCCGCGCCCCCCCCGACCGCCGCAGCTTCCGAAGCGACCGCGCGGTTGCCTGAGGCTGAGCGCACGCAGCCCGTCACGACCGAGCGGGAGCTCGCCGCGTTCGAGGCGATCCGACGCATCTTCGAGGCAAGTGACTTCCGTCGGGCCACGATCGTCGACCCACAGACCCGGCGGCCCGTGCCGGTGGAACTGGGGTACAACGACACCACCGTCTACTTCAGCGTGCACGTGAACCGTCCGGGATGGTGGATCGCACGGCTGTCGCTCGGAGAGCGCAAGTCGTGGGTATCGTTCAACGTGCAGCCCGATGTCGCCGCTGCGCTCCTGCCGCCCGACACCGCGCTCTTGCCGGCAACGACGTTCGGCGCCGTGCGCGTGGCACTCGCGAACGTGGACGCTCTCCAGCACCTCGTGCCGTTGTGGCACGCCGCGCTGGAGCACGTCATCAGCGAGCACCAGTCGTAGCAGCCCCTACTTCGCCGGAAGGTCGAAGTTCCGGCGCTTGAGCCACTCGGGGAAGCCCTCCCCCATGTTCGTACCGGCCCAGTTCTTCGTGATGCGCGCCACGAAGACGCGGTCCTGGCCCGCCACGATGTGCGGCTTGAGCAGGTCGCGGATCTGGGTGGCGTTCATGCGCGCCTCGACGATCCACGCGCCCTTGAGCCGGTTGGACCAGTTGCCGAGCGCCTTGATGGCGCGCTCCAGGTCGGGATACTCCGCGGCGGGGCGGGCGTTGAGGTCGAGCACGACGAGGTACATCATGGCGGGGTTTCTCCGTGGCGCCTCTTATGCGGCCGCAACGCGACCCACCAGTCAGGCGGCGTCCCGCGCGGGTCGCGGCGGATGAGCGGCGCGCGGCGGACGATGGCGGTGGCGGGCGCGATCTGGACGGTCACGCTGCTCCTGAGCCGCGCCATCGGCGTGCTGCGCGAGTCGGTGCTCGGCGCCACGCTCGGCATGAGCAGCGCCGCGGACGTCTACGCCGCAGCCTTCCGCGTGCCGGACCTCTTCGCGTACGTCGTGAGCGGCGGTGCGCTCAGCATCCTCTTCATCCCCATGTTCACGGGGCACCTGCAGGCCGGAAACCCCGAGCGCGCCTGGCGGGCGTTCTCGGTCGTCGCGAACTTCCTGGCGCTGCTCCTCGCGGTCGTCACGCCGCTGGCGTGGTGGGCGATGCCGATGCTCGCGCCGCGCCTGGCGCCGGGGTTCGCCCCCGAGGACGCCGCGCTGCTGGTGACGCTCTCGCGCATCGTGCTGCCGGCGCAGGTGTTCCACATCCTCGGGGGCTTGCTCTCCGCCGTGCTGCTGGCCCGTGACCGCCACGCGCTGCCGGCCGTGGCCCCGCTCGTGTACACGCTCTGCATCATCCTCGGCGGCTGGCTCACCGGCACGGCCGAGGGCTTCGCGTGGGGCGTGCTCGTCGGTGCGGCCGCAGGCCCGTTCGGGGTGCCGCTCGTGGGCGTGCTGCGCAGCCCTGACGTGCGCTGGACCCCGGTGGTGTCCTGGCGCGACCCGGACCTTCGCACCTACCTGGCGCGCTCGCTGCCGATCATGCTCGGCTTCAGCATCGTGAGCGTGGACGACACGGCGTGGACCGCCTTCGCGAGCCGCCTCGGCGAGGGGGAGGTCGCGATGCTCAACTACGCGAAGACGCTGATGAAGGTTCCGATGGGCGTGTTCGGGATGGCGATGGGCTACGCGGCGTACCCCACCCTGGCGCGGCTCGTCGCGGAGGGCCGCCCCGCCGAAGCGCGCGACACCCTCGCCGTCGCGACCCGCCGTGCGCTGCTGCTCGCCTTCGCGAGCCAGGTCGCGCTCACGGTGGCGGGCCCGGAGCTGGCGGTCGTGGTGCTCGGCACGGCCCGCATCCCGGTGGGGCGCATGGACGAGCTCGGGGTGTGCCTCGGGCTGTTCAGCCTCGGCCTCGGCGGCTGGACGGCGCAAACGCTTCTGGCGCGCGGATTCTACGCCCGCGGCCGCACGTGGCTCCCGACGTGGCTCGGCTTCGGGGTGCTGATCGCGGCGCTGCCGGTCTACGCGCTGCTCGGGAGCCGCTTCGGCACGCCGGGGCTCGCGGCCGCCAGCAGCGTGGCGATCCTGACCTACACGCTGCTGCTGGGCTGGCGCTCGGACGTGGAGTTCCGCCGGGCCATCGCTGGGGCGGGAGGGGACACCCCTCCCGCAACGCCCTCCCCGTCGGCGCTCGGAGGCTTCCTGCTGCGGGCGATCCCCGCGACCGCGGTGGGCATCGCGGCCGGGCTGGCCACGCGCACGCTGCTGCCGCCGCTGGACGGCACGCGCCTGCAGGCGCTGATCCGCATCGCCACGCTCGGCGCGGTGGCCGGTCCGACCTGGCTCCTCGCCGCGTGGGCGCTGCGGGTGCCGGACCTGGACGCGGTCGTGGGCATGCTGCGGCGACGCCTGCCCCGGCGTGCTAGCCGGCCGGCATGAGCCTCCTGCCCGACGCCGCGCTCCTGCGCATCCCCGCCGCGGATGGCGGCCTCCCCGTGCTCCTCGTCGCGCCCCACGGCACGGCGCCGCTCGCGGCCGCCCAGCCGCTCGTGCACGACGACGCCGACACCCAGCGCACCCTCGCGGAGCGGGTCGCCGACTGGCACGACGAGGGCTCCGCGGAGGCGCTCGACGCCGCCGCCGCCGCGCTCGGGGCGGTCGGGTTCCGGCCCACCGTGCCGCGCGCCGTGCTGGACCTCAACCGTGGCTGGCGCGGCCGCGCCGAGGCCGCGGAGACGCTCTTCGGCAAGGGGGCGCTGGACGCGTGGACGGGCGCGCGCCTGCGTCCCGGCGCGGCGGAGGCGCTTCAGCGCCACCACGCGGCGGCGCTCGCCACGCTGGCCGAGGCCTCGCGCGGCGTGCAGGGCTTCGTGGAGCTGCACAGCTACGGCGACCTCGGCTCGACCTACGACCGCAACGCGGGCGGCCGCCCCGTGCGGCGCGCGGAGGCCGCGATCATCGACGCCACCCCGTGGGCGAGCGCGCACCCGGTCGGGCTTGCGCGCCTGATCCCCGGGGACCTGCGCGGCACGCCCTGGCCGCTCCTGCGCGACGTCGGAGACGCGCTGCACGCGCGCGGCTTCGCGCCCGGCCCGAGCCCCTACCCGTCGCAGGGGCCGTGGGCGCTCTCCACGCGGTTCCTCGCGGCGCGCTGGTTCGCCTGGCTCGGCCGCACCGGGCGCGTCCCGCAGGCGTGCGCGGACGCCCTGGCCGCGCTGGCGTGGACCGACGAGCAGTCGCCCGCGCTCGACGCCGCGCTCGACGGCTCCGGCGCGCCCGGCCCACTCGACGGGGTGCGGGATCTCGCGCGCGTCACGGGCGGCTGGTCCCACGAGGCCGGAGACCTCGGCCGGCGCTTCCTCGCGGAGGACGGCGCCTTCACGGTCGTGGCGGAGCTGCGGGTGGACCGCGCCGCCGAGGGCCCCGCCTTCGGCGCGGCCGTGGCCGCCGGCGTGCGTTCCTGGCTCGACGCGCGCCCGGCGTGACGCACACCGTCGATCTCGGCGACGGCGAGGGCCCGGGCCTCGGGCGGCTGCTGGCGCGCTGGCCCGGCCGATGGCGACCGCATCAAACGATCCCGCGCATCGAGGCGCGCATGGATCCGCGCGCCCGCGGCACCTCCGCCTGGCGGGAGGTCTGCGGCTGGCCGGCGGGGAACGCCCTGCCGCTGCCGTGGCCGTCGGTGCTCGCCGCGCCGCTGCACCGCGCGATCCTCGGCCACGCGGCCCTCCCGCTGCACCCGGCGGGGCTGGTCCACGTGCGGCAGCAGATCACGCGGCACCGCCTCGTCGCGGAGGACACCCCGCTCACGCTGCGGGCGTGGGTCGAGGGCCACCGCACGGTGCGCGCGGGCGGGGAGATCGACCTGCACACGGAGGCGCGGCTGGACGA